>JANXWX010000055.1 GCA_025350915.1 Nitrosomonadales bacterium | reverse complement strand
CCACGCTCAATTATTTAGCCGCTCAAGATATACCCGGCAACGTGCGGCAACTGGAAAATCTGTGTCACTGGCTCACCGTGATGACACCGACACAGCAAATTGAGATTGCCGATCTGCCTCAAGAGTGGCGTGATGCTCCTGCAACTGCTGCAGGCCCAACAGGTGGAGATTGGCGCATTATATTAAAGCAACAAGTTGCCCAAGCCTTACAACGTGGTGATCAAAATATTCTGGAAACGCTGAGCCAGCAATTTGAGCGCACTCTAATCAGCCAGGCACTGCAACATACCGGCGGACGCAGAATAGAAGCCGCAACATTGTTAGGCATGGGGCGAAATACGTTGACACGCAAAATTCAAGAGCTAGGGCTGGACGGGGAAAATTCCTGAATATAACTTCCCGTATATTACTATTTCTATACCGTTCATCCAGTTACTCCAAGCATTTCTATACTAAGCAAGCAGCAAATTTATAACATAACTCACTGTATCTAAATTATTTAATATGAATCAAATTATTCATATTAAATATTTAACGTATTTTGCCGTTAAGTACATGAGGTATAGAATCCCATCAAGAATTGCTTGACCATCTAATCTCTAAATCTTGAGGCAATATTAAGTTCGGAAAAGCATAACTTTCGTTTATTGCGCTTGGCGCTTAATTGCAGGATGTCACAAACAATAAATTAATAAATAACTACACCGGGAAATGATATGACTTCCAACTTACTTAAATTTTTTACAACCGGGGCATTATTATTGAGCAGCTCATTTGCTGTCGCTATCCCCTTTAGTTCCTTTGATACGCGCTCAATGGCCATGGGAGGCGCTGGCGTTGCTGTTGGTGGTGCTGACGCAGCACCTTTGTTTAACCCGGCGCTACTTTCCGTAGCAAATGACAAGGACAAATTTTCAATCATATTGCCAACTGTCGGGATACGCGTAGCTGATCCCGACAAATTGCTTGATAGCGTAGATAAATTTCAAAGCGGAAAGTACGTTGATAATTTAACCAATTCTATTGCTAATTTAAACGCATCCATAAACGCTATTACTCCTGATCCACCAACTATCCAAGCCAAAGCAGCTATAGTTTCTAATGATCTTACGGCAATCAATACTCAGTTAGCAACTTTGAGTAACAAGCCTATTACTGCCGATGGTGGCGCAGCAACTGTTGTAGGCATTCCGAGTAAAAAACTGGGTGTAGCATTTTTTGCCAATGGTACTGTTGCAACTGGTGGGATATTCAGTTACTCAACCGCTGATAGTACACTTATCGGCAATTTGGCTACCCAAGCATCTGCTTGCAGTACAACGCCTTCAACTTGCCCAGCACTTCCCAGTTTCGCTAGCAACTCCCTCACATCTGGCATTAATTTCCGTGGTGTTTTATTAAGTGAATTCGGTTTCTCGTTATCACGCGAATTCCATCCTTATAACAAAAGCTACGCTTTCGGTATTACACCCAAGATTATTAAAGCCACTCTTTTTGACGCTCTAATTAATGTTAGCAACTCCAATCAGACTAATGTCACTGGAGCTGATTACATTGCTGAATACAATATTGCCAACTTTGACCTGGGCGCAGCCAAGGATTACAGCAATGGCTGGCGTACCGGTTTGGTATTAAAAAATATTATCCCGTACAAACTGGATTTCAAAAGGGCTACTCCGTCTGGGACTACACCAGTTCCAACCGGTAATACTTTAACGCTTAATCCTCAGGCTCGTTTTGGCATTTCTCATGCCACAAACTGGTCTACCGTTGCGCTAGATGTTGACCTCACCCGTAATAATCCATCTGGTTTCGAAAATAATACACAATATATTGCGCTTGGTGGCGAATTGAATGCCTTTGGATGGGCGCAAATACGCGCTGGATATCGTGTTGATATGGTGGATAGCGCCCGTAACATTGCCTCGCTCGGATTAGGCTTGTCTCCTTTTGGCGCTCATGTGGATTTGGCGGTTGCAGGCAATGCTAATGAAATTGGTGCGTCTTTCCAGTTGGGTTTCCGTTATTAGCAATAGGCGCAAATTCCGGATATTTTCTACCTGAAAATATCGATTGAAAAAATCCCCCTTAACTTTAATCAAGGGGGATTTTTATTTAGCCTACATCTGCCCACACAGGCGTGTGGTCTGACGGTCGCTCCAGCTTGCGGGGTGCCTTATCAATATTGCAAGCGCTGCACGCAAGCGCAGGGCTGATCAATATATGATCGATACGCATACCGTGGTTTCTGCGGAAACCCATCATGCGGTAGTCCCACCAGCTGAATATTTTTTCTGGCTGCTCAAACAAGCGGAAGGCATCGCGCAGCCCAAGCTGCTGCAGATTCTTGAAGGCTGCACGTTCCGGTTCACTGACCAGTACATTGCCCACCCAGGCCGCCGGATCATGCACATCTCTATCTTCAGGTGCGATGTTGTAATCACCCAGCAATGCCAGCTTGGAATGCTGTTGCAGCTCATTCTTTATCCAGGTATGCAGTGCAGTGAGCCAGGTTAATTTATATTGGTATTTGTCCGAATCCAGGCTTTGTCCATTCGGTATGTACACACATACAATGCGTATCCCGTTTATAGTGGCGGCAAGGACACGTTTTTGTTCATCCGCAAAATCGGGGATACCTATCTGAATGTCTGATGCAGGCAGTTTGCTGAGGATGGCAACGCCGTTGTATGTCTTTTGACCGCTGAATTGCACTTGATAACCTGCCTGCTGTATTTCATCCAGTGGAAATTTCGCATCTTCAGTTTTTGTTTCCTGCAAGCACAACACATCAGGTTGATGTTCAGCTAACCAACTCAATACATGCGGCAGCCGAACCTTGAGCGAATTGACATTCCAGGTAACTATTTTCATTTGTCTGAGGCTGGCGCTGTTTCAGGCTTCGCTGCTGCGGGTTGTGCAGGCTTAGTTCCGTAAGGTACGATTTTCGGGTACCCTGCAATATCCAATTCGCTATTCCACCGCCCGGCTTCAAAGCCTTTAAGCGGTGATTTACCGACCATGAGTGTTGGAGTCGTGTCACTACCTGTCAGCTTTTTAAATACCTCTACATCATCTTTCGTCGCCAGGTTTTTTTCCACAAAAGGTACGCCGCGCTTGTTCAAAAGTGCACGTGCCTGTATGCAATATTCTCCACAGTTAGTTGCTACATATAAGGTGACCGGAAAGTCCTGTTTAGCCTTGCGTATTCCATAAGACAACTCATCATCGCCCTGCGCTGCCGAGGCACCAAATTTTTTCTGCTCGGCATTAACGGCATCCTCGGGCGTTTTATCGCCATAATGTACCTTGCCACTTTTATCTACCCAGCGGTAAAGCGTATCTGCATGCACGCTGATTGATGCCATTAAGCACAAGCTAAAGATACAAATTGCAAATTTCATCCCGCACCCCATCTATTTATTTATCAGCAATTTTAATTTGTTTGTACCAAGCCATTGTGCCGCAACAGCGCATCGATGCTCGGTTCGCGTCCGCGAAAGGCTATGAATGACTCCATCGCGTCGCGGCTACCACCGACAGCGAGCACTTCCTTGCGGAAGCGCGCACCAATCTCGGCATTTAATACGCCGTGTTCTTCAAACATACTGTATGCGTCGGCAGATAATACTTCGGCCCATTTGTAGCTGTAATAGCCGGCGCCATAACCACCGGCAAAGATATGCGAAAAGCTGTTGGCAAAGCGGTTATAAGCCGGTGGGATCAGCACGGCAACTTCCTTGCGTACCTCTGCCAGAAGATCAAGCACACTTTGTTTTCCTTGCGCGTCAAAATCACTGTGCAGACGCATATCAAAAATTGAAAACTCAAGTTGTCGCAATGTTTGCAAACCGACCTGGAAATTTTTTGCCGCGAGCATTTTATCAAACAATGCGCGCGGCATTTTCGCCCCTGTATCCACGTGTCGGGTCATACTGCTCAGCACATCCCATTCCCAGCAGAAATTTTCCATAAATTGGCTCGGTAATTCAACCGCGTCCCACTCTACACCGCTGATGCCGGAGACGCCCATTTCTTCAACTTCAGTCAGCAGATGATGCAGGCCGTGGCCAAATTCATGAAACAGAGTCAACACTTCATCATGGGTAAACAAGGCGGGTTTGCCGCCAACTGGCGGTGCAAAATTGCAATTCAAATACGCGACAGGTGTTTGTATCATGCCCGGTGTATGCAGGCCTGGCGTTATTCTGCGACGGGTAATAGCATCATCCATCCATGCTCCTCCGCGCTTGCTGTCACGCGCATACAGATCCATATAAAACTGCCCTATACGTTTATCATCAGCGTCAAACACATCAAAGAATCGAACGCTTTCATGCCACACTTGCGTCTGTGCTGGCTGTAATTTTAAGCCATAAATTTTATGAACCACATTAAACATTCCGGCAACAACGGCATCTTCGGGAAAGTACTGTTTAACTTCCTGGTCTGAGAATGCGTAACGTTGTTGCCTTAACTTCTCACTGGCGTAACCAATATCCCAAGACTGTAAAGATGACATTGCCAGTTGCTTTTTTGCAAAATCTTGCAATTCCAACAAATCCATTTCCGCCAGGGGTCGTGCATGTTGTGCCAGCTCACTTAGAAATTTAAGTATCTGCTCCGGAGTGTTCGCCATTTTGCTAGCCAATGATAATTCGGCGTAATTCGCGTAACCCAATAATTTTGCTTCTTCTTCCCGCAGCTTAAGAATTTGCGTAATAAGCGGGGTGTTATCCCAGTCTGCCTTGCCAAATTCACTAGCGCGCTGACTATAGGCGATGTACATCTTTTCTCGAAGCTCTCTATTCTCTGCATACTGCATTACCGGCATATACGAGGGTGCTTTTAAGGTAAATAACCAGCCTGTTTTTTGCTTCGCCTGTGCGGCATCTCTTGCGGCCTGCAGATCATCCGCCGGAATGCCCACCAGTTCAGCGCGATTATCAATCAGCAAGGAAAATTCATTTGTCGCATCCAGCAGGTTGTCACTGAAGCGCGAGCTAAGTGCAGATAATTCGTCCTGGATTTCAAGGAATCTCGTTTTTTTGTCCTCTGCCAATTCTGCACCACTGAGGCGAAAGTCACGCAACGCATTTTCAATAATTTTTTTTCTGGCTTGCGTTAACTTGATAAATTCCGCGCTGTTTTTCAACGCCTTGTATTTGGCGAACAGGCTCAGATTTTGGCCCAGCTCGGCGTAATATTGGGTTATTTTTGGCAGGTTTTCATTGTAAACTTCGCGCAATTCCGCACTGTTCATTACCGCGTTTAAATGACTAATCTGTCCCCAGGCGCGTGCCATCATTTCGTTTGCATCATCCAGTCGATCAACAAAATTTTCCCATATCGGCGCGGCAGTCTCATTCAACAAAGCTGATACGATGTCACGATTATGCTGCAGTAAGTTATCAACTGCGGGCGTCACGTGAGCTGGCAAAATTTCTGCAAAGCGCGGCAGGCCGGTAAAGTTGAGCAAAGGATTGTTTGTGGTGTTTGAAATATTCATGATGTTTTCGGGACTGGTACTTAAATGCTGCAGAATAATTTTATGCCGGAAATTTATAGGTATAAAAGAAGGAGGATGTCTATTTTACGCGGATTGATAAACGAATTGGCCATTCACCAGTGTATAGCGAACTTTACCCTGTAGCTCCATATTCAAAAATGGCGTATTTTTTCCCTGGCTCTTTAATGCGAGGGGCTCTACCTTCCAGTGACAGGCCGGGTCGAAAATACATATATCCGCTGCAGCGCCAATAGTTAAATGACCAGCATCTATTTTAAGTATATGCGCTGCATTGCATGTTACTTTTGCGAGGGCATCTATAAGCGTTTGTTTGCTTTCCTGGGCCCACTTCAACACGAGTGGTAGGAGCAACTCTACACCCGTCGCGCCAGCTTCCGCTTCGGCAAATGGCATTTGCTTGGCATCGTCATCCACGGGAGAGTGGTTGGAGCAGATTGCATCGATCACACCTTCTTGCAACCCGATTCGCAGTGCCTCGCGGTCACGCTGATTGCGTAGCGGGGGCACCAAATGACAATTTGAATCAAAATAGCCGATATCCATTTCGGACAGGTGAATGTGGTTCATCGATACATCACAAGTAACCACAAGCCCTTCTTTTTTTGCAGCGCGGAGCAATGCAACGCCAGCGGCACTGGAGATCCTGCATATATGCAGGCGCACTCCTGTTTCTCTGGCCAATTGCAACATGGTACACAACGCAATCGTTTCTGCGCAGACCGGTATGGCCGGCAACCCCAGCCGTGTTGCCACTTCTCCATCATGGGCAACACCATCACGGGCGAGAAAACTGTCTTGCGGGCGTAACCAGACACCAAAATTAAATGTCGCGGCATATAGCATCGCGCGCATTAAAACTCTTGTATCGGTTAATGGTGCATCGGCCTGACTAAATGCCACACAACCTGCGTCGACCAGCTCGGCCATTTCGGTTAATTCTTGCCCTTTCAAACCATAAGTCAGCGCGCCGACGGGATATACATTGGCCTGACACAAGGCGCGCGCGCGATGCTTAAGCATTTCGACCAGACCCGGTTCATCAAGTGCCGGATCGGTATCTGGCGGGCAAGCTAACGACGTTATACCCCCAGCAACCGCAGCATTCATTTCCGACTCGAGCGTTGCCCTGTATTCATAACCCGGCTCGCGTAGTCTGGCTGCCAAGTCTATTAACCCCGGCGCCACAATCAACCCTTTGGCATCTATTATTTTATTTGCTTTAAATCCGGCAGGTGCCATACCCGTCGCCACGATTTTGCCTGCCGAGATAAAGACATCCTGTATGGCATCAATTTTATTTTTAGGATCAATCAATCGTCCATTTTGTATTTGTATATTCATACCTGTGTGCCTGATCTGATTTATTTATCGCCCGCCAGCAGTCTCATCACCGCCATACGCACCGCAATACCAAAAGTTACCTGTGGCAGGATGACAGACTGTGCACCATCTGCAACACTGGAATCGATTTCAATACCCCGGTTCATCGGCCCGGGGTGCATCACGATGGCGTCTTCTTTTGCCAGGGATAATTTTTCCTGCGTCAATCCGTAATTTTTAAAATACTCCTGCGCCGATGGCAGCGCCGCGCCTTGCATGCGTTCATTTTGCAGCCTGAGCATGAGCACCACATCAACGTCGCGCAACCCCTCCTCCATATTGTGGAAGACGCGCACGCCAAGTTGTTCAACATGGCTGGGCAACAAGGTTTTGGGGGCAATCACGCGCACTTCGGGTACGCCCAGCGTAGTCAAAGCATGAATCTGCGAGCGTGCAACACGCGAATGTATGATGTCGCCAACAATCGCCACGCGCAGGTTGTGAAATTCTTTTTTATAGTGCCTGATTGTGAACATATCGAGCAGGGCCTGTGTCGGGTGGGCGTGACGTCCATCACCGGCATTGATCACATGAATTTCGGGAGCAACATGTTTTGCAATTAAATGCGCGGCGCCACTTTGCGCATGGCGTACAACAAACATATCGGCATGCATGGCACACAGGTTATCTACTGTATCCAGCAGTGTCTCGCCCTTGCTGCTCGAGGATGAACCTATATTCAGATTGACCACATCAGCTGACAAGCGCTTGGCGGCTATTTCAAATGTTGTGCGGGTGCGGGTGCTGTTTTCAAAAAATATATTGAATATCGACTTGCCATGAAGCAGGGGTACTTTCTTGATTTCTCCATGCCCGGCTTCATCAACAAATGCTGAGGCACGATCCAGAATGTCATACAAAATTCGCGATGGCAGGCCTTCGGTGGAGAGCAAATGTTGCAATTCACCGTGTTTATTCAGTTGAGGATTATTCATGCAAAAATCGCCATCGTAGGTTCGTCAAAGTAGGCTTGTAAGATATGTTGCGCGGCAACTTGATCTATCATAACTTTTTGCTTGATGCCGCGAACGCCCATTTCAGTCAGTTGCGTACTTGCCGAGGCGGAAGTATAACGCTCATCTACCAGGATTACAGGCAAATTGAAACGCCCCTTCAGGCGGTTGGCAAAGCGCCGGCATAAGCGCGTCATTTCGTGCGGCGTGCCATCATCATTGCTTGGCAGGCCAACGATGAGTGCGCTGGGTTGCCACTCTGTGATCAATTTTTCGATGGCCAAAAATCGCTGATCATTTTGTTCACCATGCAAAGTAATCAACGGTTGGGTTGAGTGAGCTATTGAGTTACCCACCGCTATCCCGATTCGCTTGGTACCAAAATCAAATGCCAACAGTGTTCCTGTTACCGCCTTCACGTTAATGGCTGAATTCATTTCTGCTATTGAATATGCATCCACTGGCCTGTTATGCATGCCCGGAATCTGCAGACAACGAGGCATAGTCCACACCGAGCAAGGCCATTGCAGCGGCCAGGCGCTCTTCTGCAGGCATATCAAACAATATTTCTTCCGTAGCCGGCACACTCAGCCAGGCATTTTGCGATAACTCATGCTCAAGCTGGCCTTGAGACCAACCTGCGTATCCAAGCGTGACGAGTATATTGCGCGGACCTTTTCCCTGCCCTACCGCTTCGAGAATATCTTTGGAAGTTGTCATGCCTACCCGATCTTTTACGACCAGAGTTGATTGCCATTCTCCAGCCGGAACATGCAAAACAAAACCACGATCTGTCTGCACCGGGCCGCCAAAATGTATGGGTAACTCTTCCAGCTCGGTCGGGAGTAACGGTATTTTAATTTGCGCGAATAACTCGCCCAGGTTTAAGCTGATAGGGCGGTTTACTACAATTCCAAGTGCACCCTGCTCATTATGTTCACACACATAAGTAAGTGACTTGGCAAAAATAGGGTCTGTCATGGCAGGCATGGCAATGAGGAAATGATGGCTAAGATCAATCTGTGACATGTCGTTATTGTAGCCTGCTAGCCCATATGTTTCATCCGTAAATTTGTAGATTGCATTCTTACGGTAGATTACAGGGGGTTGTCAGCAAGCTACCGTTACGATGCAGGCTCAAGCAGTGGCGCGTATTGAGCTATATTTTCCAATAGCTCTTCATCTTGATAGGGCTTGCCGAGATAGCCATTTACGCCCAATTCGAAAGCATAGTTTTTATGTTTATCGGCTGTACGTGACGTGATCATGATAATGGGCAGATCCACGGTCTTGCTGTCGCGCCGCAATTGCTTGGTCAACTCAAAACCGTCCATGCGCGGCATCTCGACATCCAGCAGCATAATGTCCGGTGTCATATCAACCAGTTTTTCAAGTGCATCCACGCCGTCTTTTGCGGTAACCACTTCATAACCGGCACGGGTCAACAATCTGGTTGTAATTTTTCTGACCGTGAGCGAGTCATCGACGATCATGACCACTGGCGTCCGCCGTAATGGCTCCTGAATAATCGTTGTATCAAACCTTTTCACTTCTTTGGTTTCTTGTATCAGCGGAACCGGATTCAGAATTAGCACCACTTTACCGTTGGCCTGCACTGTTGCACCCGCAATACCGGGTAATCGGGCAAGTTGTACGCCCACGTTTTTAACGACCACCTCTTTGTTTCCCATCAACTCATCCAGATGGAGCGCGATACGCTGATCACCGCTACGCAAGAGCAGTATTGAGTTATAAACTTTGCTATCCGGCACCCGCTCCTTGTCACCCAGCAATTGCGGCAGGTAATACAATGGGTAGGATTTGTCCTGCCAGGACACTGATCCACTGCGGTACAGTTCTACCAGAACGTCCGGCTTGATCTGTTGCACCTGTTCCACCATCACCGAGGGAATTGCATATATGTCGTTACCGGCACGCACCATCAATGCCTTCATCACCGCCAGGGTTAACGGCAGGTAGATTGTAAAATTTGCACCCTTGTCCGGTTCTGATGAAACTTCAACACGTCCACCCAGTGCTTTAATTTCGCTGCGGACAACGTCCATACCGACGCCGCGTCCGGAAATTTCAGTCAGTTCTGTTGCAGTCGATAAACCCGTTTCAAATATCAACAGCATGGCTTTTTCATCGCTGATGACTTCATTCGATTTTATCAAGCCTTGCTCAAGGGCTTTTTGCCGTATCTTGGCCGTATTCAGTCCGGCGCCATCGTCCTTGAATTCAAATACAACTTCGTTACCTTCCTGACGCAGGGTCAGCGCGATGTTACCTATCGGCGGCTTGCCTTTTAACTCGCGTTGCTCGGGACTTTCGAGTCCATGCACGATGGCGTTACGCAACAAGTGTTCAAACGGTGCGGTCATTTTTTCCAGCACGCCGCGATCCAGCTCGATTTCGGTACCGTATAACTCCAGGTTTGCTTTCTTGCCCAACTCTTTTCCGGTTTGACGCACAATGCGATACAGACGCTGGCTGATATTTGAAAACGGCAGCATGCGTATCGACATCAGGCTTTTCTGCAAGATACTATTCAGCTTGGCCTGTGCCGACATGGCAGCACTGGTTTCATCCAGATTTTTGAGCAGTGACTGTTGCACCGTGTGGACGTCATGCACGCTTTCGCTCATGAAACGTGTCAACTCCTGGAAACGCGTGAAACGGTCAAACTCAAGTGGATCAAACTTCTCTGCACTATCTCCTGCCACGGCAGAACGCGCCTGCATTTGTCCTTCGGCATGCATTTCAATTTCACGCACCAATTTTCGCATACCGAGTACGCTACTCGTCAAGTCGTGCAGGCCGCCCTTGAACGCACTTAATTCAACTTCCATACGTGAACGCGTGACACTTATTTCACCCGCTTCGTTGACCAGATCATCAACCACATCTGATCTGACGCGTAATATCGCAGCTTCTTTGCTCTCTTCAACATTTTCTACTAGCTGCTCTACCGGTTGCTGTACCACATTCTTTTTCGGCGCAACAACCTTGGCTACCTGTTCAACAACATCCGCTGAAGTATCGCCTGTGCGCAATTTTTCAAGCGCTCCACCTATCCGGTCAAAATAGCCTTCTAACTCATCCAGCAATGCTGCATCATGTTTACCTTCTGCTACGGTGGCATCCAGGCAATCTTCCACCCGATGCGTCAATTCTCCCAATCGCATTGCGCCAGCCATACGTGCACTCCCTTTCAGGGTATGCAGGCTGCGCTGTAGCTTTCGTGCAATTTTGAGTCCTTCTCCGGCATCATTGACATTGCTACGCCACTCGTTTAATTCACTTGTTAATTGCGAATATAATTCGTCTGCCTCTTCCAAAAATATCGGCAATAACTGCTCGTCCAGGTCATCCTGGGTCGCCCTTTTTTTAGTTCCATGGCTATCTTCAGTTACAGTTTCGTCATGCGCCACTGAAGGCTGGGCTTTTAACTGTGCGTTGATTTCATCAAGCGATTCAATTTCGGGAATGTAAGAGGATGCCTCGGCAATGGGTTGTTTAGTTCCTGCCCCCGCACGCACTTCATCCAGTGCCTGTTCCTGATGGCTTGAATCAGGTTGAAATTCATTTAGATTAAACTGAATTTCAGGCTCAGCCGCCTTCACCACTTTGGGTGTTTCGGCAGCAAAATCCATATCATCGAAATTGAACGAAAAGGCTTCAGCATCTGGTGATTTGCTGTCATCCTGATCGGGTTTTGATTGTGAGCCAGGGGTTATCCGCAGGTCGTTCAAATCGATCGAGAATAAACTATTGTCCGGCGCGATTTCCGGCATAACAGGTTCAAACTCAGGACTGGATTCCGTGGTTTTTTTCGTTTCGGTATTGGCAGGTTCTTCGGGCGATTGCCATTGCAATGGCTCATTTGCCTGCTCCTGGGCCACTCGTTGCACGTAGGCAACCAAGTCATCTTCGTCGTTCAGTGGCTGTATTTCAATTGCTGATAAATCGGGCATTGCAATTTCAGCAACTTTCTGCACGGATTCTATTTGAGGCGAACTATCCTTCTGTTTTTCTTCTTCCTGCGCCTTATTCAGTTGCTTTTTTTTTATTTGCAAGCGGGTAATCAAGTCTGGACGTGGCTTGGGCTCCTGCTTTCTGCGCAATGTATTAACCATTTCTGCCAGTGCATTGATCGTCTGCTCAAGTAAATTCAGCTGCAAAATATCGGGAGGCGCCATGGTATCCAGACAGGCCTGCAACCATAATTCGAGTGCGCCGGCCAAATCTGAAATATCGGTGAAACCGGTCGACCGATTTACGCCGGCAAGTGTATGTGCAGCCCGTACAAAATCATAATGTATAACAGACTGCCCTCCCTTGCGTAATTCAGCAACGAGCCGTTGCAACGTTTCAATAATACTGGCCGCTTCATCCGTTGCAATATTAAACAATACCGGTGACAGACTCACACCGCCGATGACGATGTCTGGCAGCTCTGCTTCTTTTTCAGCTTTGGCGGCAACAGAGGGGGTTTCCTCAAAGTTACCACTCTCTACACGTTGTGCCGCTGCAACCAGGTCTGTTGCATCAATCAATGCCGTGGCACCGCTGCGCAATTTTTCCACCCAATGCTGAAATAACACTTCTGCATCGCCTATCAATTCAAGCACAGGCAGTGTTGTTGGCTTTTCATCCTGCAGCCACTTATTCAAGGCTTTCTCAACTGACCAGGCAACTTCACCCAGATTGGTCAGGCCAACCATACGGCCACTGCCCTTAAGGGTATGGAAGCCGCGTCTTATCGTCACCAGATCTTCACGGCTATGTGGATTACGCTGACACGCACCCAAATGCAGATGCAACGTATCCAGTACTTCCTGCGCTTCCTCCAGGAATACTTCCAGTAATTCGGCGTCTTCGCCACCTTCACGTACAGACACACCGGTTGGCAGCGAAGCTTCCTGCACAACGGATTGTTGATCCGCTTTGTGTGAATCGGATAGGACGAGACGCAGTACTTCCTTAAGACTGGTTTCATCCGGCTTCAAACCTTGCGACACGCCGTGAACATAATTTTCCAGTGCGCTGACAGCGCTGGCAATTGCGTTCATTTCTGTATGGGATGGCGTGGCACCGGCGACATATCGGTCAACTGCGATCACGACAGGGCCTATCAATTGTTTGGCAGTATCCAGCGAAAGCATATACAAGCCACCGTATACCTGAGTCAGCAACCTGCGCAGTGGCGCGAGTTCATTTCGCTTGCTGGTATCACTGAAGAAGACGTTCAAGTTTAATTCGACTTGCTGCAAATTACCCTTCATTTCGGTAGCCAGGGGCAATAAGACTTCCTGCTCGGCCATTTGACAGTGAAGTGCCGTAATTTCAGCCATTACGGAATTTTCATCAGCCGGGTCTATTGATGACTCGGATTTCAGGCACTGCACCAGCATGCGTTCTTGCTCATGGAATCGTGCATCCAGATGCTGATAGCGATCGATGCCGCCGCCAAGTAACAGCAACGACATTGAAATTTCCATTTTGAGCCTGTGCATCGCATCCGGGTCATCAGTATCTGATGCCACGTTGAGTATCTGTTTACACAAGAATTGCAAAGTATCCTTGTCGAGGCGTTCCGACAGGTTATGCAGCTCTTCCAGTTGCGCTATGAAACGCTTGCTGCATTCGGCATCACCCTTTATGCACTGCTCATGCGTTTCCTGGGTCGCTGTCAGCGCGCTGTGCATTTGTTCAAGAACTTGCACTACTTCAGCATAGGGCAGTGGCTGCTCTTCGGGCAAATAGGAGTCCAGCACATAGGTTTGCTTGATCTTGTCTACCGTTTCGCTGACCGAATGGCTGCGTGCCAGAATATATTGCATGCCGCAGGTGGTGTTGTATTCGGTGTCACGCGTCTTTTGCTCGGCCATTGATTTCATCTGCAAATCAACACGGGCCAGCAATTTATTTGCATTCAACTCAGCGGGCAATCCGTCATGTATCAGGCAATCCAGCAGACCGGTTGCAATCCACCAGAAGGCGCGATGCTGATCTTGTGGGGCACATGCCATCACCGTTTGCACCGACGCACGCATACTTAACAAAGATTGCGCCGGATTATCCTGACGCAGCCATTTCAACAGCGCGCGTTGATATTGAGCGCGGGCTTTTTTGACACTCTCTGCCGCAGATTTTACCAAAGGCACATCGAGGACTTCCGCGGGCAATTCAACGCCGAATTCGGGGAAGAACAGATCCACCTCAAAGGCTGTTTCCAGACCACGCAGTTGATGCAATTCCTGATAGGAATAAAACAACCTTAACGCTGTATTGGAGGCGCCGTCAGCCAGAGAATCCAGATATTGCGTCAGCGCCAGCAAGGCACCGCGTAGAGTATCCCTGTGTAAAGACGTTGGCGCTTGCTGCTGCATCAACATTTCCTGCAACACCGTTTCAAACTCCCTGCTGAATACAGCCAGACCTTCAAGCGACAACATCTGCAGCACACCCACCGCGCGATGTAATTCTTCATGCGCCAGCTTCAGGTGCTCATTTCCCGACCACCCCGCGTTAAAATAGTTTTCCAGCTCCGCGCTAATTTGCGCAAGCGAACTATCTAAACCACCCTTAACCGATAATAGAGGGAGTGGATTGAACTGTTTGGTATCAACCATGCGATTGCCTGAACATCCTTAAACTTTAAAGCCTGAAACGGAGTTACTTAATTCCGTCGCCAATTTTTCTACCGCCAACACCGAAGCGCTGGTGCGTTGTGTACCATCAGTAGTCTGTTCTGTAATTTTCAGAATACCCTGCGTTACCGTTGCCAACTCACGCGCCATTTCTGTTTGCATTTGAGTCGAGACCGAGATGCTGCTTACCAGTGTCGCCAATTCATTCGTCGTCTGTTCAATTTCGCGCAGCGATTGTCCGGCGGTGTCGGCCAGTCTCGCACCCTCAACCACACCCTGGGTCGTTTGCTCCATCGCCGCCACCGCATCGTGCGTATCGTTCTGAATCGCTTTTACCAGCAAGCCGATTTGCTTGGTCGCGTCTGCCGAACGTTCCGCCAGACGCTGCACCTCTTCCGCAACCACCGAGAAGCCGCGTCCCGCTTCACCGGCAGAAGCCGCCTGAATCGCCGCGTTCAACGCCAATACGTTAGTTTGTTCGGTAATATCTGAAATCAGATCCACAATCTCGCCAATCTCCTGCGAGCTTTCACCCAGTCGTTTAATACGCTTCGAAGTTTCCTGAATCTGCTCGCGAATACCGTCCATACCCGCAATGGAGTTATGCACCGCTTGCGTACCCTGCTGGGTTACCGTGAGGGTCTGACGCGCCGCTTCTGCAGAGCGCGAAGCACTCGCGTCAACCTCACGAATTGAGGTGGTCATCAGGTCCACCGCATCGCCTACCTGATAAATTTCTTCAGCTTGTTTTTGTGCGGCAGCCAGCAGTTTCTTGGTTATCGAACCCGCTTCAGCCGTCGCTTGTGACACCTGCTGCGCCGAGGTACTAACCGCCACTACAAGCTTGCGCAATTCGTCCGTGGTAAAGTTGACCGAGTCGGCAATTGCACCGGTTATGTCTTCGGAAACTGTCGCCTTCACCGTCAAGTCACCGTTCGCCAATTCGGACAATTCGTTCATCAAGTTCAAAATTGACTGCTGGTTAGACGCATTGGTTGCTTCAGCTATCTGCGCGCGATGGCTCGTATCTGTCAAATAGACCTTGGCCAACAGCACCAGCATGATTAACACCATACCGCCTGAAAATACCATGGCATAGCTCGTCAAGCGATTTGACAATACGCGCTCATACGCATCTGTCAATTTTTGCGCCTGATCAAGGAACGCATCACTATCATCAAAAATGGCCCTACCTGCACGCTTGGCACCCAATAAATTCTGCGAGTTTCCGACAATAATTTCAGCCGCGCCACGATAACCCTCGAACAATTCTGCAAGATCGCTCACCGCTGCGTCTAATTTGGGCATGCCTTCAAGATTGTCTTGCGCCTCTATCGTGTTCACAGCCAAAGCTGTTACCTGTTCAGTGGTTACCTCGCCCAGCATGGAGGTTGCGTCCTTACCCATACGTTCAATAGACAGAGAGAAATTTTGCACCGCAGGAGTTTTGGGTATTTGTTGTATTTGCTGCCGCAACTCTTTATTCATCGAATCAATCACGGTAATAGCACGCGCAAGTGTTAGCAGACCGGTACGCCCCTCCTCCATGATCGCAACGTTTGCAACAGTTTGTTTGACCCGCGGAATAAGATCATTTAAAGCTGCACGTGGTGCGCCCTTTGTGGCAGGCAGAGTTGCATCGCCTTTATCCAGCAGATTCATCACCTCTGATACGGTTTGACGGCCCTGGCTTAAACCTTCAAACGCGGCAAAGTTACCCAGCAAACCTTGTTGCGCATCTTTTGCAAGACGTTGTGACAACATCAGCAGTTTTGAAGATTCAGAAATGTAGCGCGTACCTTGTGACGCAACCTTGTTATCGAAATATGCTGATACAACTGCCAATGCAAGAAATGCCAGCAACGTCACGCTGAGCAATTGCAATTGCTTGCCTATCGGTAGCATGCCCAACAAGGGCATCGTCGATTTTTTCTTGGCGACCTGCGGCTTTGCTGCCTGGGATCTGCCTGCCTGTGGCTTTTTAGTCGCTTTTTTGAATGGATTGGATAATTTAAATGCCATTTTGCGTCCTTATTTGTGGAGTATTAAACCCCTATTTGAATAAATTCCGGCTGTTGAGTCAGTTGTTTAATATCCAGTTTTTGCCAGCGCTGACCTTCACTGTCCCGATAAAAAACATCCCCATCCTGTTCACTGCGCTGCCAATCTTTCGCGTTGCGCAAACCCAATACCTTTGAAACCAGCAGACCTGTATTAAAGTTGTATTTCTGTCCTATCAGTAATACCCGGCTCTGTGCATCATGTGCTACCGAACCACGATTCAAATAATCGGCCAAATCCATAATGCTGTAGATATTTCCACGCACATTGGCGACGCCGCAATACCAATGCTTGGTCAGTGGAACTGCCGTCAGTTCTGGCAACGCCAACACCTCTGAAATATCAGACATCTCTACCAGCCAGCTTTCCTGGCCTATCAAAATACCAAGCGTTGCAACGCGATCACCCGCGTCAGCCTGTATCTGCATTCTCTCCAGCAGGCCTTGCTGGAATTCGCGCAAATTAAAACGCTTGGACATAATTAATTCAGCGCGGCTATTTTGCTTAGCAATTCAGCTGCATCAACGGGCTTGGTAACATAGTCCTTGGCACCCTGACGCAAACCCCAAATCTTGTCGGTTTCCTGACCTTTAGTCGTGCAGATAATGACCGGGATATGTTTGGTAGCCTGATCCGTCGTGATGGCACGTGTCGCCTGAAAGCCGTTCAGGCCGGGCATCACCACGTCCATCACCACCAGATCAGGCATATCCGCCTTGGTTTTTGCAATACCGGACTCACCATCTTCTGCAAAGGTTACGGTGTAACCGCCTTTGGTCAAAATGCCGCCGATAATGTGTCGCTCCGTTGCGGAATCATCCACAACTAATATGTTTTTAATTGCCATTGTTACTCTCCTTTATACTGAGTGTGTTGGATGACTGCATCCGTTAAGCTTTTCTTGCTGAAGGGTTTGGTCAGATATTGATCAGCACCAACCAATTTGCCACGAGCACGATCAAACAAACTATCTTTGCTGGTCAGCATGACGACCGGGGTATCTTTAAATTCACGGTGATTTTTGATAAGCGCGCAAGTTTGATATCCATCCAGACGAGGCATCATGACGTCTACAAATATTATGTCCGGCTTGGTATCTACTACTTTAGACAGGCCATCGAATCCGTCTTCTGCCAGCACTACCTGGCACCCGGCTTGCGATAAAAATATTTCACCGCTACGACGTATCGTATTGCTGTCATCGATGAGCACAACTTTGATGCCCGATAATGAATTACTTTCACTCACTTTAGATCTTTCATAAACTTAAGCGCTCCCTAAACCTGTAACCCGAGTCTGTCGCAGACTTTATTACAGACCGAATCCTACCGCATTTTACACTTACTGTTCAATGTATTAGCTTGAATGGTTAACAAATTAATTTAGACGGCATATGGCGCACCCGTTTAATAATTAACTGGTAATTAAATAATCAAACCGTTATTCATGAACTGTAACTATAAAATTTATCGGCCAATCAAAAGCCTGCGACTTCAGGCAGGGTATATCATATTCCGAATTTCAATTTAAATTTTCTATCTTCGCCAGAATTTTGGCGTGAATATTATCAGCAAGGTAATAATTTCCAAACGTCCAATCAGCATGGCCACAGTACACACCCAAGTCTGAAAATCGTTTAATACACCGTAATTTCCGGCAGGTCCAACTACTCCCAGACCAGGACCCGCATTATTAATACAGGCAATGATTGCGGAAAATGCCGAAATAAAATCCAGGCCACTTATCAATAATGCAAATGTAAGTATTACAACGCTCATGAAATATAGAAAAATAAAACCCAGCACTGAAAACACAATGTTATTCGGTATCACATGCCCGCCAATTTTCATCGGATTTATCACTGATGGATGCAATAATTTTATAAACTCTCGACCCGCCTGCTTGAACAGGATAATTGTTCTTATCATCTTGATTCCGCCACCGGTAGATCCTGAACTAGCAACAATACAACTCAGGAAAAGCATCCAAAGCGGCGCGAATATGGGCCATTTGTTAAAGTCCTCGCTGGCAAATCCGCAATCAGTAGCCAGTGATACCAAATTAAAACTGGCATGCCGCAGGGCAGTCCAAAAACTGGGGTAAACACCCTGCCACCAAAGAAAAAATCCGATACCCACACAACTCACCAGTACCACCAACACAGTGGCAATCCCCTCAGTCTCGTGTAAATATAATTTCAAGCTTTTTTCGCGCCACACAAGAAAATGCGTGGCGAAATTCATCGCCGCCAGCAACATGAAAACGATCAACACGATTTCAATCGCGGGTGAATTAAAAAATCCGACGCTGGCATCATGTGTAGAAAACCCGCCCAAGCCCATCGCCGCAAATGCGTGACACACCGCATCAAACCAGTTCATACCGGCAACTTTAAGCGACACAATACAGGCGATGGTAATGCCCAGATACACCAGCCACAGATTGCGCGCTGTTTCAGTGATACGTGGCGTCAATGTTGAATCTTTCATCGGCCCCGGCGTTTCCGCTTTATATAACTGCCGCCCACCTATGCCCAACAAAGGCATAATAGCGACCGCCAGCACAATGATGCCCATACCGCCCAGCCAGTTCAACTCATGTCGCCACATATTAATGGCCTCAGGCATGCTATCCAGCCCGGTCAACACGGTTGCTCCCGTTGTTGTCAGACCCGACATGGTTTCAAAATACGCATCGGTAAACGACAAACTTGGCAGAACCATCAGTAATGGCAACGTGGCAAATGCGGGAATCGCCGTCCACATCACCACCACCAACAAATATCCATGACGTATAGACAACTCGCCTTTGAAACGACGTGTTACAACCCACATTAATGCACCCGACAAAAACGTCATCAGCATGGACCATAAGAAATCTACCAGTGTTCCATCCTGATAGATCAAGGAAGTGATGATAGGGAAAAGATAGGTGAGACTGAACAGGATCAGCATCATGCCTAAAGCATGTATAACTGTGAGTGAGCGAATCATTAAAAGAAGCCTATACCAATCTGAAAGAGTTTTTCCACCTTGCGTATGATTTGCTTGTTGATGACAAAGATAATCACATGATCATCAGGCTCTATCAGGCGGTCATGATGCGCCATAATTACCACACCATTGCGCACCATCGCACCGATTGTCGCGCCTTCGGGCAGATCAATTTCATCTATTCTGCGGCCCACTACCTTGGATGATTGCCTGTCCCCGTGGGCGATCAATTCCAGCGCCTCAGCCGCACCCCGGCGCAAGGAATGCACTGCAGCCACGTCGCCATGGCGTACATAGGCAAGCAGAGAACCAATGGTGACATGGGCTGGCGACAGGGCAATATCAATCTTACCGCCCTGCACCAGGCCCACATAGGCACTGCGATTGATCAGGGATATCACCTTGCGCGCACCACCACTCTTGGCTAGCAGCGATGACATGATATTATTTTCATCATCGTTAGTCAGCGCACAGAAGACGTCTACTTCCCCGACATGTTCAGAGAGCAGCAAATTTTCATCCGTACAATCACCATGCAGCACGAGCGTGTTCGAAAGCTCACCGGCCAGACGTTCGCACGATTTTTTATTATGCTCCACCAGTTTGACCTGGTATTCCTTCTCCAGGGCCAGTGCAAGGCGCCTGCCTATATTACCGCCGCCCATGATCATCACCCGCTTGGCCGGTTTATCCATGCGGCGCATTTCTTTTAATACCGTGCGTATATTCTCGGTTGCGGCAATAAAAAACACCTCATCGCCCGCTTCAATGACAGTGTCACCTTTGGGTATAAGCGACCTGTCCTGGCGAAAGATAGCCGCGACACGCGCGTCCACATTCGGTAAATGGGTGGGCAAAAAACTCAGCGGTTGCCCGACCAGCGGTCCGCCCTGGATTGCACGCACGGCAACCAGCGATACTTTGCCATCGGCAAATTCCAGCACTTGCAAGGCCTCGGGAAATTCAATCAGTTTGCATATGTAGTCGGTGAGAATTTGTTCGGGGCAAATAGAAAAATCCACACAGAAATTATTGGCGTCAAATATCACCGGATGCGCCAGATAATCCGCCGAACGAATACGCGCAATTTTTGTGGGTGTGTTATACAGACTGGCGGCCAGTTTGCAGGCAACCATGTTGACTTCATCGCTTTGGGTGACGGCCAGCAGCATGTCAGCATCGGCAATGCCCGCCTGTTCCAGTATCGATGGGTGGGAAGCGTTTCCTACCAGGGTGCGCAGATCAAAACGATCCTGTAACGTCTTCAGTTTTGCCGCATCAAGATCAACCACGGTGATGTCATTGGCTTCACTGACCAGGCTTTCAGCGACGGTTGATCCGACTTGTCCGGCACCGAGGATAAGGATATTCAAGCCAGCCGCCTTTCAAAATAATCGAATGAAATAATACAGTCCATCACTACCCTATTGATGTGCGCGTATCCACGCTTTCCATGCTTCAAAAATATTGCCATCCAGCGCAGCAATAACAGAACGTTGCCACACGTCCCCGCTTGCAAATTTCTCCTGATCCAGCGAGCAAATATGTCCGCCGGCTTCAGACAGCACCAGTGAGCCGGCGGCATAGTCCCACAATTTTTGGCCGCCATGCAAATATACGTCATAACGGCCGGCCGCGGTATAGCACCAATCCAGGGTGCTGGCGCCAAAATTTCGCTGCGACGCATAAGGCGGATTGCCGCCAATTTCCGCCGCAAGTTTTCTGCTTAGCCGTTTCAAATCGACATTGGCCAGCGCTCCTGAAAGCGCTTTGCATACGCTCCTCTTCTGCATCCTGACCCCGTCCAGAAATGCACCCCGGCCACGCTCTGCAGCAAAACATTCCTTGGCCACCGGGTCGTATACCACACCCAGCACGCTTTTCCCCTCACGAATCAGGGCAACCGATATGGCGAAATAAGGCAGGCCATGCACAAAATTTGAGGTTCCATCAATCGGGTCTATGCACCATAGCTCTTGCTTGCCGTCACCCCAGATTGCTTCCTGCTGCGCGGCGCTCATCTCTTCTCCCAGCACCGGTACATGATGGATAGCCTGGAGTCGCTTGATCAGGGATTCCTGTGCCGCAAGATCCGCCTCCGTGCACAGACTGCCATCTTCTTTGTGCTGATGACCTACACGCATGTAGCGGGGCATGATGTCATGTTCTGCGACCAGCTTCATCGCGGCAGATATCGCCTTAAGCATGGCACCCATGCCTTGATTTCCACTGCCGTTATGATTTTCGGTTTTTATTTCAGATGACATAATTTGCCTGCCAACTCAGGTTACATTCTTCCACTTGATTGAACAACCCATGCTGGCAATTTGTTCTGCCGGGCCCTTGCCTGTTTTTGCCACCGCCACCATCGCATCAAACAAGTCGCGAGTTGCATCCGCTACGGCATCTTTGCGCGATGCATCGAGACGGCCACGGTACTGCAATTCAAGGTTCGCGTTAAAACCAAAAAAATCCGGCGTGCATACTGCACCATAATCTTTTGCGATCTGCTGGGTTTCATCCCATACATAGGGGAAAGGAAAATTAAACACTTTTGCCACTTCCTTCATATTCTCAAATGAGTCTTCTTCATACTCAGCGGGATCGTTGGACATAATTGCAATGCTATTGATGCCGTGCTGTTTCAATTCAAGTGTGTCGCGCACGATACGTTCACGAATCGATTTCACATAGGGGCAGTGATTGCATATAAACATCACCAGCAAACCATTCTTGCCACGTACGTTTTCCAGCGAATAACGCTTTCCATCCACGCCCGGCAGATTAAAATCCCGTGCTTTCCAGCCAAAGTCGCAAACGGGGGGGTGTAAACTAACCATGATAAGCACTCCTAAAATACAATTTTTGCACAAGACACTATATTATCACGCTGCAACCTTTACATCGAAGCCCATACTATGTCCGCACCCCGTTTTTATTGTCCCGAATCCCTGCCTGAAACAGGACTATTTGAACTCCCGTCAAACGCGGCACATCATGCCCTGCGCGTATTGCGGCTACGCCTCAACGACCCTGTCCAGATTTTTGACGGTGAGGGCCACGCCTGCGACGCCGTTCTGGCCGAGGTAAACGGCAAGCATGTCCACGTCAATATCCTCAGGCAATGCCCGGCGCAAGCCCTGGCACCAATGCCTATCGTGCTTGCACAAGCCATGTGCAGCAGCGAAAAAATGGATTGGGTCGTGCAGAAAGCCACCGAATTGGGCGCAACAGAAATTCAGCCCGTACAAACCCAGCGTAGCGTTGCCAAGTTGACCAGTGAACGCGTGGAAAAACGCACTGAACACTGGCGAGGTGTCGTCATCGCCGCTTGCGAACAGAGCGGCCGCAACGACCTGATGCAAGTACATGCACCGATTGATTTTAGCCACTGGCTGGCTGGTCAGCGCGATACGCCTGGCAGTAAATTTATTCTGCTGCCGGATGGCACTGTAGCGCTACGTGCAAATGCAACGCCGCAAAATCCGGTTACCCTATTGATTGGCCCTGAAGGTGGTTTTACCGCTGACGAAGCGCTTATGGCGAAACAGGCAGGATTTATCCCCGTGTTGCTGGGACCGCGTGTATTGCGAACCGAAACGGCAGCTATTGCAGGTATTACCGCGCTGCAAACGCTGTGGGGTGACTTTAACTAACGACTTAATAACTTAAGGAGAGCTCCGTGCCCTACGTCAACATTCGCATTGCCGGCAGTTTAAGCCGCGAGCAAAAAGCCAAAATCGCCGCTGAAATCACAGACACGTTGGAGCGAATAGCCAACAAACCCGCGTCGTATACTTATATTGCCTTCGATGAATTGCCCGATGAAAACTGGGCGATTGCCGGCAAATTGCTTGACGAATCGTAAACAAAAAGTGAAGCCTGTTCAAATAATATTTGTTGTCGCAAATGTTCAAAATTTTTTACTTCTAATTTTTTCGCATCGCATGTTCTTTCACCAACGCATAAATAGCCGGTATCACCAGCAGGGTCAGTACGGTCGATGACACCATCCCTCCCACCATCGGTGCTGCAATACGGCGCATCACTTCCGAACCGGTGCCGTTGCTCCACATGATGGGCAGCAGACCCGCCATGATGGCGACAACGGTCATCATTTTGGGGCGCACACGTTCCACAGCGCCCTCCATCACGGCAGCATACAAATCAGCCACGTTAAACTGGCCACCTTCTGCTTCGCGTTGCGTTTTTAATTTGTGCCACGCCTGATCCAGATAAATCAGCATCACTACACCGGTTTCTGCCGCCACCCCGGCCAATGCGATAAAGCCCACCGCGACAGCGACGCTCATGTTGTAATCCAGCAGCCACATCAGCCAAACCCCGCCGACCAGCGCAAACGGCACCGACAGCATCACTATAAATGTTTCTGTCAGCCGCCTGAAGTTGAGGTACAGCAGCAGGAAAATAATCAGCAGCGTGACCGGAATTACCACTTTCATTTTTGCAATGGCGCGCTCCATGTATTCAAACTGGCCACTCCAGGTGACGTAATAGCCGGGCGGAAACTTGACCTGCTCCTGCACGGCTTTTTGCGCATCATGCACATAGCCGCCGATATCGCGGTCGCGAATATCCACGTAGATATATGCAGAGAGCAGTGCATTTTCGGTGCGGATAGCCGGAGCGCCCTTAACCACTTCAACCCTGGCCAGTTGTCCCAGCGGTATCATCGCACCGGTCATAGTGGGCACCAGCACCTGGGTGGCGATCATTTGCGGACTCGAGCGTAATTCACGCGGATAACGTACGTTAACGCCGAAACGTTCCAGTCCTTCCACAGTCGTGGTGACCATTTCGCCACCCAATGCAGTGCCGATCACCTCCTGCAACTCGCCGGTAGTGAGGCCATAGCGTGCCAACTGCAGCCTGTCCGGCACGATATCGAGGTAATAGCCGCCGGTGATGCGCTCGGCATAGGCGCTGGTGGTGCCGGGCACTTTTTTCACTACTGCTTCCACCTCACGGGCGACATCCTCAATCCCCTGCAGATTTTTGCCGAACACCTTGATGCCTATCGGCGTGCGGATGCCGGTGGCAAGCATGTCGATGCGCGCCTTGATCGGCATCGTCCACGAGTTGGAAACACCGGGAAATTGCAGCGCCTTGTCCATCTCGGCGATCAACTTGTCCACCGTCATGCCGCTGCGCCACTCCGACTGCGGCTTGAGGTTGATCACGGTTTCAAACATCTCGAGTGGGGCGGGGTCAGTGGCGGTTTGCGCACGGCCGGCCTTGCCGAAAACCGATTCCACCTCGGGGAATGTCTTGATGATTTTATCCTGCGACTGCATCAGCTCGGCGGCTTTGGTTACCGACATGCCGGGCAGGGATGAGGGCATATACATCAACGTACCTTCATTCAGGCTGGGCATAAACTCACTACCCAGTCTGGAGGCCGGATAAATGCTCAAAATCATTACAGCAAGCGCTATCGCTATCGTGAGCTTTTTGCGCCGCATCACCGCTTCAATAATCGGGCGATACACCCAGATCAGAAAACGGTTCACCGGATTTTTTTGCTCCGGCATGATCTTGCCGCGGATGAAAATCAGCATCAGCACCGGCACCAGCGTAATTGCCAGCAGCGCGGCACCCGCCATGGAGAAGGTCTTAGTATAGGCCAGCGGCGAGAACAGCCGACCTTCCTGCGACTCCAGGGTAAACACCGGCACAAACGACACGGTGATAATCAGCAGGCTAAAGAACAGCGCGGGGCCGACTTCCTTGCACGCATCGATAATCGCCTGGGTACGCGAACCACCCGGCGCCAGGCGTTCCAGATGTTTGTGCGCGTTCTCGATCATCACAATCGCGGCATCTACCATCGCGCCTATCGCAATTGCAATGCCGCCGAGGCTCATGATGTTGGAGTTCATGCCCAGTCTTTGCATCAAAATAAACGCGATCAGCACCCCCACCGGCAGCATCACAATCGCCACCAGCGCACTGCGCACATGCAGCAGAAACACCATGCATACCAGCGCCACAATGATCGCTTCCTCAATCAAGGTTCTATTCAAATTATCAATTGCGCGGCGAATTAAATCGGAGCGGTCATACACCGCTTTGATTTCTACACCACTGGGCAAACCGCTGGAAATCTCGGCTATCTTGTGCTTGATGTTATCAATCACTTCCAGCGCATTCTCGCCGTAGCGCGCCACGGCAATACCCGCGACCACTTCACCCTCGCCATTCAGCTCGGTCAGGCCGCGTCGCTCTTCCGGCCCCAGCTCGACATGCGCGATATCGCGCAGCAATACCGGCACGCCTTTTTCACTCTTCATCACCAGTTGCTCAAGATCGTCTATGCCGCGCAGATAGCCCTTGCCGCGCACCATATATTCGATCTCCGACATCTCGATCACGCGCCCGCCGACATCGCGGTTGCTGTCGCGGATGGTCTGCGTTACGCGCGACAAGGGAATGCCATAGGCCTGCAATTTGCGCGGATCGACCACCACCTGATACTGCTTTTCAAAGCCGCCTATGCTGGCTACTTCAGACACGCCATGCGCCTTGGTGATCTGGTAACGCAAATACCAGTCCTGTATGGTGCGCAACTCGGCGAGAGTATGTTGCACCCCCAGCACCGCATACTCGTACACCCAGCCCACACCGGTGGCATCTGGCCCCAGTGAAGGGCGCACCCCTGCCGGCATGCGGCTGGAAGCAAAATTCAGATACTCCAGCACGCGTGAACGCGCCCAGTAAATATCCGTATTGTCTTCAAAAATCACATAGACGAACGATGCGCCAAAGAATGAAAAGCCACGCACCACCTTTGATTTCGGTACCGACAGCATCGCGGTGGTGAGCGGATAGGTGACCTGGTCTTCCACGACCTGCGGCGCCTGACCGGAATACTCGGTGTAGATTATTACCTGCACATCTGACAGATCGGGAATCGCATCCAGCGGCATTTTCTTTACCGCATACACACCCGCCACCACAACAAACAGGGTGGCCAACAACACCAAGAATATATTACGGGCCGACCATTCAATTATTTTCGATAACATGATGGCCTCTTATTATTTGACTTGCGTAGTGGGTGGTATCTCGGCCGGTTTGTCTTTTTCAGCCTGGCTAAAACCGGCAACCACCGCCTTTAAATTACTCTCGGCATCGATCAGGAAGTTGGCGCCAACCACCACGCTTTCTCCATCACCGATCCCCTCTTTTACTTCAATATAATCATCCGAATGCTCACCCAGCTTGACCACACGCGCTTCAAAGCGTCCCTCGGCCAATTCGACCAGCACCAGATTACGGCGCCCGGTGTAGATGACTGCAGAGTCCGGCACACTGATCACTTTTCCCTTGCTTCCCAGGCCGGATAACGCCACTTGCGCAAACATGCCGGGGCGTAAAGCACCATTGGTATTCGCAAGCTCTAGGCGTACCTGGGTCGTGCGAGTTTGCTGGTTCAAAGTCGGATAAACATAGGTAACACGGCTACTGAACTCCCGCCCTGGGTAGGCATCCAGCTGCACTTTTGCCAGCTGCCCGACTCTGATCAAACCGCTTTCCTGTTCCGACACATCGGCAATAATCCACAGTGTGGAGAGATCGGCAATCTTGTACAGCGCCTCACCCGGCATAAAGCGCATGCCCTTCTGCGCCGGTTTTTCCATGACGATGCCGTTCACCGGCGAGCGGTAGGCAATGGTGCGTTTTACTTCTTCCGACTCGCGCAGCTTGCGCAAATCATCATCGCCGATATCCCAGCTCTTCAAACGCATCAGACTGGATTGCGCCAGTTCTTTCATGCTGCCCTGCGCCTCCGGCACGGCGTCCTGCATCGCGTTCACCCCTTGCACCGCAATCAGGTATTCGCGCTGGGCTGAAATCAGATCGGGGCTGTATACGTCAAATAGTGACTGTCCCGCCTTGACCACGTCTCCGGTGGCATTCACATGCAACTGTTCAACCCAGCCTTCAAATTTGGGCGCGATGGTATACACGCGACGTTCGTCTGCCTCGATACGACCCACTGCTCGCACGCTGCGGTTAAGCTGGCGCATCGTGGCCTTCTCGGTTCTCACGCCCAGCTTCTGTATTTTTTCCACGTCGATTTTGATCACCGTACCGTTCTCGGAGGACTCATTGTCACCTTCATACACGGGGAGATAATCCATCCCCATTGAGTCTTGTTTGGGCACAGTGGAGGTATCAGGCAGACCCATCGGATTACGATAAAATAAAATCTTGCGCTCTTTTTTGGCTTGCATGGACGCAGGATCTTCTTCATATACCGGCAAGTAATCCATCCCCATCGAATCTTTCTTCGGTACCTCTGAGGTGTCTGGCAAGCCCATTGGGTTTCGGTAGTAGCGTATTTTCGGTGCCTGCTTCACTTGCGTTTGCTGCGCGCCACTTTGTCCATTGTTGCTGCGTGCACCCAGCCAATAGGCAAACACCACCACGACAACCACTGCCAGCGCAGCCAAACTTATTTTGTATGCCGGCTTCATAATTCTTCCCCTAACAATTTTTCAATTTGCGCCAGATTGGCCTGTTGCTGTGCCTGTGAATTCAACACATCCAGTTTTGCTTTAAGTATTTGCCTCTGCGCCTCGAGCAGGGTGGCGAAATCCACTTTACCATTCTGATAGCCAACATAGGCTGCCTGTAAGGTAGCCTCGGCCTGCGGCAGCAGACTGTTGGCAGTGAGCGACTCCACCTGGCGTGCCGCATCCAGCGCCGAGCTGTATTCAACCAGCTCGCCCAGCAATTGGTTGGCCGTGGCGTCATTGCGAGATTGTGCAGCAGCACGCATGTTTTCTGCTTCATGCTCCAAACCGCGCCGCGAACCTTGCTGCAGCGGAATATTAAACTCAAGCATCAGTTCCCACATTTTTATATCGTTGCCAACCTGAGTCGCACCCACGCCCAGCGTAAAATCAGGGTAACGGTTTTTGTACGCAAGCTCGCGGTTCTTGTCTGCGGCTGCAAGCTGTGATTCCAAGGTAAACAGTTGCGGACTGTGATTGCGCAAACGTTCTGCCAACGCCGTATACTCAAGTTTGGCCGGTACAGGCAGCGGTCGTAAACGTTGCGGATCGGCCAATGGCGCATAGGGATCGCGTAACAGCAGCGTATTCAAGCGCGTCGTATTGTGGTGGCGCTCGGTTTCCAGCATCACCAGATCGCGGCGCAGGCCGGTTTGTTCCACCTGCGCACGGATCACATCCTGCTGCGGCGCCAGCCCGGTGGCGTATCGCGATTTGGCGATACGCTCCAGATCATGGGTCAGGTCCAGCATTTCCTGTGTCAGCTTGCGGCTGTTGAAGGCCAGATAATATTGCGCAAAATCGGTTTTGATTTTCGCCGCCAGTTCGGCCCAGGTCGTGCCGGCGCGTCCCTTGGCAGCACTGGCTTCTGCGTCGGCAATATCGCGCTTCAAGTTTCGCTTGCCCCAGAAAGGCAACGGTTGCATCAAGCGATAGTAGGTGCTGCCGACTTCGCTGGGCACCAGCGTGGTAGCCGCGCCCGAGGCCTTGTTGGTGAAATCCTGCAGGGCAATACGGAAGGCAGGGTCGGGCAGGGCTCCAGCGGAATCTGTTCGTTCCGCAAGTGCATCGGCTTCATAACGCATAGCGGCCAATTCCGGATTGCGTTCCAGCGCAAGCGCCAGCAGCTCGTTTACATCGGCACCCGGCACCTGTGATGATGCCGATACTGACATGCTTGTCAGCCATAATAGCCATAAAATAGTTTTGAAAATTGTTCCCATGATGATTCTCCAAATTGCCGCATATCGACACTAAAAGAGCGAAATCTGCACAAGGCTGTTCACTGCAAGTGTGCAGTATGTGCCTTATGCGGGAACGTTTAAATACGGAAAGTGCAGTAGCGAATGGAAAGAGGAGGGCCGGTGTTTACCACGGGTGGAATGTAGGTAGCCGCTAAAAACTCGCGCTTATACGGGGGTATAACAACATGCAATGTCATATCACTGACTGGTAATGCCGTCATAGCCTGGTGGTCAACATTGACCTGGTCCGACTGTGTGCAGTGCATCAAACATTCATTTCTGGACAGTTTTGATGTGACATGGCAAGGCATGGTCACCTCAGACTGCTGGCGTGCAATTGACTTTGCCGCACCTGAGATAGGTTCAACACAGGCATGGGCAGCGAGCATGCCTTGCGCAAAAAGTACTACAGCCAGCATTAGGCGTGAAATGTATTTATTTTTTCGATGCGCGGATAGCATGGATGGTTAGAACTCATTGGCTTTGCAATTTGTGCTTATGAACTTTAACCTATTTGGATTGGTAAAGGGAATAATCCATTAGAGTTACATAACATGTTTATTCTCTAAGCTAACTCCTTGATAGCAATCTCGTTCAATACCTCAACGAAGGTTTCAACCGGCTGCCCGCCCGTAATCTTGAATTTGTCATTAATAATAAAAGTGGGTACTGATGAAATATCCATACTCAAATATTTTGCCTGTTCCGCGCGAACTTCCTGCGTGAGCTCATCCGATTGCAGAAGTTGACGAGCTTCCTCTACCGGCAACCGAACCTTTTCTACTACCTTCAGTAATTGCTCGATGTTGGATGGATCGCCGCCTTCGGTAAAATACAAGCCAAACAATGCCAGCTTGAGTTCAGTCTGTTTGCCGAACTGCTTCGACCAATAGAGCAATCGATGTGCATTAAAGGTATTGTAGATACGTCCGTCATCCTTAAAGTTAAACTTAAAGCCCAATGCAGCACCCCGATCCGTGATCATGTTTCGGGTTTGCTCCATATCGGATTTACTGGAACCATATTTCTTATGTATATGCTCTCCCAGATCTTCTCCTTCTGCAGGCATAGCAGAATTAAGCTCAAAAGGATGCCATGTTATGTCTGCGCTAATTTGTGGCGCCAATTGCCTCAATGCCGCTGACAGCGATTGATAACCAATGATGCACCACGGACAGGATACGTCTGAAACAATATCAATTTTTAATTTATCACTCATGATTAATCTTTCCGAGATTGATGGATCTACTGGAATGTTATGCTCAAATATCAGGATTTACATTTATTAATTCTTAGCGTTTGACCAGCGTATTTTTACAAGGTTCTGCATAAACCATGATTTATGGAAACAACATGAGTGGCCGCGTAGCTTTTGCAGCCAATCGTTTGCCAAGGGCGCGTAGACTCGGTCGGCCGCTAACCTGAAAAACACGCTGGCCCACAATAAACAGATCCGTATCAACCGCATTGGCCGTTTTAATCAGTTTCTCGATAGGGTCGCCCGCGAGAACCGTAAATTTACAATACTTGATTCCATCCACCACAGATTCAAACTGCTGTCGTGCTGCTTCAGCCTGTTGCTCCTGTTCTTTGTGAATGTAATCCAAAAATTCTTGACGTACATTTTGAGGTGATTGCCAGTCATTACCAATGTAATCTGACCACCCGCCGTCGATAATAAAAAGACCCGTCAAGGCAGCATTGCTTTGACGGGCCAAGTCTACTGCATAATTCAGCGCCTCCTGCGAGGCGTCTGAACCATCAACTGCTACAACTATTTTTTTAAATTCCACAACAAGCTGCCAATCTTTATTTCTTGACCGGTTCAGCGGGTGCCATTGGTGTGGCAACGGGTGCTGTTGTGGTTGCAGCCGGTGTTGCAGGTGTTGCGGCTGGTGGTACTGGTTGTTTATTCATGGTCAAGACCATAATGATAGCAATAATGAGTACGCTTAAAATAATCGCGCCAATATCTTCTGCACGATCATTTTTAAACAAGGTCATTTTGCTTTTGTCGCCTGGGGCGCCAATGGTTTCGCTACCTGATTGAGCCATAGTTCATTCTCCTTGTTGTTAATTTGATTAAATCGCAACCAGATAATCCTTGATCAGGAATACCACCACCAATGCCAGTACATATTTGGTCACACCAACAATCAAGCCGAGCTTGAGTGGTGCGCCGCCAGCCTGACGGAGTTCCTTGAAATCAATATAGCCACCGAGACCGATCAACCCGAAGCCGAAGATCCAAGTCATCCATAAACGCATCATTTTGATGGTTTCAGATGCGGGAGGCCCACCTTTAAGACCAACATCACCGAACGCACCCATACTGGTCAAAAATACCATGCCCAAAAAGCCTATGACGAATACTGGAAATTTTTCAACCAGCAATGTACCCAGGCCTTTTCTTTCGGCGCCTTCCATTCCGACTTTACCCGACCAATACCAAACAGTGACAGCAAATACAGCAAATGGAATCGAGATCACGCGCATGATGTTCCAAATCTCGGCAACTGACACTGCCGTCCCCGGCGCCACGTTTGGATTGAACGCCAATGCTGCAGCCAGTACCTGACCGGAATTGAGAATACCGGTGCCTATCCATGCACCGTATTGCAAGTCGGTAAGACCCAGGGCATGACCGATGAAGGGGCTGATAAACATGGTCAGAATACCAAATCCCAAAATCGTTGCTATAGCGTAAGCCACGTGCGACGCCTTGGCTTCAACACCGGGAGAAGTCGCGACAGCTGCGGTCACACCGCAGATACTCAGCGCATTCGCCATAACGCCGATCATGGAGCGATCCAGGCCCAACAGGGTACCAAACCACAACACCATGATGATAGTCAGCACCACGAAACCGCCAATCAGAAAGACTGCCATAGAGCCGAGCTGAACGATCGCGTTAAAAGTGTAGAGCGAACCCAGCAGGATAATACCGGTCTTGATCATCAGTCGTGATAATTTGAATCCGTCGCTCAGGATTTCGGGCATCTTTCCACCGAAAAATACATTGCGATATAACATTCCCATAATAATGCCCAGCAGGATGTAATTCAGATGTGTGACTTTGATCAACCAACCCTTGGTACCGAATACAACTGCATTGCCCATCCATGGTTCTATCCATTGTCGAATTACCACCATCGTAATAACAATGAGTGCCAGTCCAGGCAAGGCTCTTGGCAGTTTTTGAAAAAATCCCGTATCGCTCATAATTTATGCTCCTGCATTTATTGAGGTGATAGATATCTTTAATTAACGAACAATAGTCATCACAGCTATATGCCTCTCGACAATAGTCTGATTAATGAAATCGTAAATTAGATTAAAGGACTGGCTTAATACATTGGGAGTTTGCGGGTATCAAACAAAATTGCATCAACAAATTTGACGCCGCCATGTACAGATGAAGGTGTTGCGGGATGGGCATCTGACGCCCTTGTTGCAGTCATAAAACCATGTGAGACGAGAACGAAAGATAGTTGTTTAATGCTTTTCATTTGTGACTCCTCCAGATTATTGAGATTGCTTGCCAGATATATACTTTTATCACTTCTTTCCCTGGGCAGGAAATCCGTGACTGGTTAATCAGCATGGATCATATACAATTTTCTAAAACAGTTTTGCCCAAATATAACCCGCGTACTCAGAACGATTTCGCTGATCAACTTTTTCAGTCTTACATACTAACTTCTGATCCGTCAATCAGATCAGTTAATGCTAATTTACTCAACATTACAAAGGCCTAAAGGCTTCAGCAATACTCAGGTACGGAGTTTTCAGATTCGGTTTGGCTTAAATAGTCAGACTGCAAAGTTACTGCAACAAGGTAACCGTAAAATTGAACCAGTAAACACACAACTGCATAGAAATGCGTAAAACACTTATCTTATTTTCCTGTTTCCAGACGGTAAGCCAATCTTTCCGGTAAACCCGCTGCGCGCACTTTACGCGCCGCCCGATCATGGTCGTAGGGAACCCTGAAAAATGTAAGTGAGTCGTTCTCCGTATCGTGTAATACATAGGCTGCAGCAGGATTACCGTCGCGCGGCTGCCCTACCGAACCTGCAATTGCGAGCCACTGGCGGTTATGCAGCATCAACGGTATCCCCACGCCAAGCACCGGTATAAAACTACGCACTTTGCTCCCCCTGTCTGAGTAATAAAGCACCTGATGATGCACATGGCCCACAATAGTCAAGGGTTTACCTGATGCCGCCATACATTTGGCGGCGTCTGTGCTGTTGTTTATATAGGTCCAGCGTTCTGGCGCATCCGCACTGGCGTGGGTATAAAATACATAGCCTGCCTGACCGGCCAGCGGCAAGTTTTGCACAAAATCCAGTTCGGTCGGTTGCAGCTGTTGCCGTGTCCAGTAAATTGCATCACGGGCGACATAAGCCAGGTTTTCACAATCACCGCCCAACACGGCTTCGTCATGGTTACCCAACACGGCAATAGCGCCATCTTTAACCATGTTTGCGATAATTTCCAGACAAGCGCCGGGATCGGGGCCATATCCCAGCAAATCGCCCAGAAAAACGTAATTTTCAGCACCCTGAAAGCGGGCATGGATAAGACAAGCGCGCAGTGCCTCCAGGTTACTGTGAATATCAGACAGAACAGCGATTTTCATACGGGCATCAAAATGGGTAATCCTTCATATTACAAATCATGGGCAAATACTGAAATAAATGTACCCGCATCAGAACTTAAAATTTAATTAATTTTCAAATACATCATGAACTCGGGTAGACGTGCTGGCGATCAGCTAGAATATACGTATCCATACATTATAGGTAACCTATGGTTCCCCATCTCACCACTGCATTAACCGGCCCGCTGCTTGACCTTGAAAAACGGATATTGAACCAGCAAACTGAAATTGAACACTGGTTCCGTTCGCAATGGCAGGAGCACCGTGTTCCCATCTATGCTTCGGTTGATCTGCGCAATAGTGGTTTTAAATTGGCACCGGTTGATACTAACCTGTTCCCGGGTGGTTTTAATAACCTTAATCCGGATTTTCTGCCGTTATGTGTGATGGCGGCACAAAGCGCGATCGAAAAAATTTGTCCCGATGCGCGTGGGGTTTTACTGATCCCTGAAAACCATACCCGCAATGTTTTTTACCTGCAAAACGTCGCGTCGATTATCAAGATGCTCAGAAGCGCCGGCGTAACGGTCCGCGTCGGCAGCCTGTTGCCCGACATTACGCAACCCACCACCATCGATCTACCCGATGGCGGCTCGCTCACACTTGAGCCGATAGTACGCAAGGATAACCGTTTGCATCTGGCCAACTTTAATCCTTGCGTCATTTTATTAAACAATGATTTATCAGCCGGCGTGCCTGAAATATTAAAAAATCTTGAACAGGAAGTCATCCCGCCACTGGTTGCGGGTTGGACGACACGGCGCAAATCAAAGCACTTTGCGGCCTATGATCACGTTGCGAAAGATTTTGCCGATCTCCTTGAAATTGACCCATGGCTCGTCAACCCTTACTTTGGCAAATGCAATAAAATTAATTTTCAGCAGCGCGAAGGTGAAGATTGTCTTGCCACCGAAGTTGACCGCGTGCTGCAACAAATTCGCGTCAAGTATGACGAATACGGCGTGAAAGAAACGCCTTTTGTGATCGTCAAAGCCGATGCCGGTACTTACGGTATGGGCATCATGACAGTCAAGGATGCCAGTGAAGTGCGCGACCTTAACCGCAAGCAGCGCAATAAAATGTCCGTGGTCAAGGAAGGCCTGGGCGTTTCCGATGTGTTGCTACAGGAGGGCGTGTATACCTTTGAAAGCATCAATGATGCCGTGGCTGAGCCGGTTATCTATATGGTCGACCACTTTGTAGTTGGCGGCTTTTACCGGGTGCACACCGGTCGCGGTGTCGACGAAAACCTGAATGCGCCGGGCATGCATTTTGTGCCGCTGGCGTTTGAAACAACCTGCACTCTACCCAATCCGGAATACGGGCCGGATGCCATTCCTAACCGTTTTTATTCCTACGGCGTTATCGCACGGCTGGCCTTGCTGGCCGCATCGATTGAACTGGATGAAATGCAGAACATGGTATTGGCATGAAATTCACACCTCATGCGGCGCTTCTAGCCGCTGTTTTTATCCTGAGCGCCTGCAACAAAGAAGCCGTCTATCAGGAAGAAGGTTTTGTCTTCGGCACACGTGTAGAAATTAGCATCGTCGGGGCTGATGAAAACCTGTCACGACGTGGTGTTGCGTCTGTCATGCAGGAGTTTCAACGTTTGCATAACCTGCTGCATGCCTGGAAACCCTCTGCCTTAAGCGACATCAATAGCGCCTTTGCCCAACAGAAAACGATTGCGATCACACCAGAAATAGAAGCCATGTTGCGTGAAGCAACGCAACTCTCCGAACAATCGGGTTGCTTGTTCAATCCCGCAATCGGAGGCTTGGTTAAGTTGTGGGGGTTTCATGCAGACGAGTTCAAGGCGGCGCTGCCGGATGAAAAGCAGGTCGCTGCACTGGTAGCTGCGCGGCCACAGATGAGTGATATATCAATATCCCTGGTCTCTGACAAAAAAGTGGCTCAATATAAAACGCGCAGCAGTAACCCCTCAGTACAACTTGATCTGGGCGGTTATGCCAAAGGCTATGCACTGGATCGTGCGGTTGAATTGCTTAAGCAGCAGGGTATACATAACGCGCTGATCAACATCGGTGGCAATGTGATTGCCCTGGGTACCCATGGTTCCCGGCCGTGGCGTGTCGGCATACAACATCCGCGTAAACCCGGGCCGATTGCGACACTGGAGCTGCACGACGGCGAAGCAATCGGGACTTCGGGCGACTACCAGCGCTATTTTGAACTGAATGGCAAACGTTACTGTCATGTGATCGACCCGCGCACCGGCCAGCCGGCACAGGGTGTTGAGGCGGTGACCGTACTGACACAGGGCAACCATGCTGGTGTACTCTCCGATGCCACCTCCAAGCCCCTGTTTATCGCGGGTTCTGCAAACTGGCTAGCAGCTGCCAGGCAAATGAAGATAAGCAATGCGCTATTAATCGATACTGATGCGGTGGTACATCTCACCGCTGCCATGCAGAAACGGCTAGAATTCACCGACAAGAGCACAGTAACAACAGTTTCGCAATGAATAATCCCCTTAGAAAGTATTTCGTATGGCCGGCATTTTACTGGTAACTCATAATGGTCTGGGTGACAGCCTGCTCGATTGCGTAAAGCACGTAACCGGCTGTGTACCGGCGCATGTTAAATCACTTTCAGTGCTGGCAGAGAATGACCCGCTACAGAAAGAGGACGAGGGGCGCGCATTACTTAAACTTCTGGATACCGGTGATGGTGTGCTCGTCTTGACGGATATTTATGGTGCAACACCTTCAAACATTGCCCAGCGGCTGTGTCAACCGGGCAGTATTGAAGGAATCGCTGGTGTAAATTTGCCCATGCTATTGCGTGTATCTTGCGGACCCGATATGCCCCTCATGCAGTTGAAGCAAAGAGCGCTGGAAGGAGGGCGCGATTGTATCGTCGACCTGCAGGATACAAAGCACAAGTGTGACTAAATATTTTGGAAGCGCTGATTAAGTCAGCTTTTATTTTTTTGTGCTATTAAGGATTTTGGATGTTGAAACAGGATGCACTCATTATTAACAAGCTGGGTTTACATGCTCGCGCCTCGGCAAAACTGACTCAGCTGGCATCGCAATTTCCCTGCGAAATTTGGCTGACACGCAACACACGCCGCATCAATGCAAAAAGTATCATGGGTGTCATGATGCTGGCGGCAGCCAAGGGCAGCACGATCAATGTAGAAACCAACGGCGAACAGGAACAGGAAGCAATGACTGCACTGCTGGCGCTTATAAACGACTATTTCGGTGAAGGCGGATAACTTGTTAGAAACAACACGAAAAATCGTAGCGGGCAACGCGAGCGCAAGGCGCACGGCACACAACAACGAAGCCTGCCAATTGGGCAGTCGGGGCGGCGCGACCCGCGCAACGCAGCAATCGAGCTGCGTAGTAGATTTGACGGGGTGTTTATGAGTTTTACCTTACATGGTTTACCCGTCTCCAGCGGCATTGCCATTGGCCATGCGCACCTGGTCTCGCACACTTCGCTGGAGGTATCGCACTACATTGTGCCGCAGGAGCTGGTGCAAAACGAGGTTGCGCGCCTGAATGCAGCCTTGGACAAAACTCGCGCGGAGCTGACCTCACTGCACGAAATTAAACCTCAATACGCAGCCGCAGAATTTGATGCTTTTATCGATCTGCATCTGATGATCTTGCAAGACGAGCATATCAGCCAGGCTGCGCGTGAAATGATCCTCGAAGAACATTGCAATGCAGAGTGGGCGCTCAAAGTGCAGATGGATGACCTCGTCATGCAGTTCGAAGCGTTTGAAGACAGCTATCTGCGCGAGCGCAAAACAGACGTCGTGCAGGTTGTCGAGCGTATTCTCAAAACCATGGGCGGCCAAGCCGGCCATACACCACCCTCCATCACGCATGATTTGCAACCCATCATGGTGGCGCATGACGTCAGCCCGGCAGACCTGATACAACTCAAGCCGCAACAGTTCTCCGGTATCCTGACTGATTTAGGTGGTGCCACCTCGCATACCTCAATTGTTGCGCGCGGACTGAACAAACCCTGTGTCGTCGGTTTGCATCATGCGCGTGAATTAATAAAAGATAATGATTTATTGATTGTTGATGGTGCGCAGGGTGTCGTTATTGTTAATCCTGACACGCACATCCTGGCCGAATATAAGTTACGCCAAAGCCAGCTTGACCTGGAAAGACAGAAACTAAAACGCCTTAAAACAGCACGTGCCAACACCCTTGATGGCACCAAGATCGAACTGCATGCCAATATCGAGTTGCCCAGCGATCTAATCGACGTACGTGAAAATGGTGCAAGTGGGATTGGTTTGTTCCGCAGCGAATTTTTATTCCTGAACCGTGATACCTTGCCCGATGAGGAAGAGCAGTTCCAGGCTTATCGCGCAGTCGCTGAAGGCATGGAAGGCCTGCCTGTCACCATACGTACATTTGATTTGGGCGCCGACAAGCAACTGAACGGCGCCAAACGCGTAGCCAGTAATCCGGCGCTTGGCCTGCGTGCAATACGCCTGTGCCTGGCCGAACCCCAGCTTTTCAAAACACAACTCCGTGCCTTATTGCGCGCCACCGTGTATGGAAATGTAAAAATATTAATTCCCATGCTATCGGGCGCGGCAGAAATTAATCAGACCATCAATTTTATTGAAGCCGCCAAAATAGGACTGGATATCGACGGGCTTGCCTACAACAAAGATGTGCAAATCGGCGGCATGATAGAAATTCCTGCAGCAGCCATCTCCTTGCACGCCTTCATCAAAAAACTGGATTTCCTGTCCATCGGCACCAACGACTTGATCCAGTACACACTGGCGATCGATCGTACCGACGATGAAGTATCACATTTGTACGATCCCATGCATCCAGCCATACTGCATCTGCTGTCACACGTCATCAGTACCGCAAACAAGGCAGAAATACCGGTCTCTGTCTGCGGCGAAATGGCTGGTGAGCTTTCCTATACCCGATTGTTACTCGGGTTGGGCTTACGGCAATTTTCGATGCACCCGGCTCAATTACTCGCCATCAAGCAACGCGTGCTTACCACCAGTTTGCCTGAAATTGCGACACTGACGCAACGAATGCTGCGCGCCAGCGACCCGATGAAGATACAGGATTTGTTGCACAAGCTAAACGCGTAACATGCCCACCATCCTCACCCATCCGGCTGTACCG
>JANXWX010000042.1 GCA_025350915.1 Nitrosomonadales bacterium | reverse complement strand
TTCATCGCGCCGAAGCCGTCAATTTTGCAGTCGATGTCGTGATCGCCTTCTATCAGGCGGATGTTTTTGACCTTGGTGCCAACCTTCACCACCTGTGATGAGCCTTTGACCTTGAGGTCCTTGATCACGGTGATGCTGTCGCCGTCCTGCAGCGGGGTGCCGTGGGCATCCTTCACATTAAGTCCGGTGTTGGCCGTTTCGCTTGCAGCTTCTTTCTACAATTCATGGGCGCATTCGGGGCAGATCAGCATGGCGCCGTCTTCATAGGTGAAAGCGGAACCGCATTGCGGGCAGGGAGGCAGGGTACTCATGTTGCATATCCTGTAAGGGTTTGTGTGGTTTAAGTCAAAAGACCCGCTGCAGGTGCAAGCGGGTCATTGTTTTTCAGCAATGCTGTATAAGCTTATTTGCTGTGGATCAATGCCAATTGCTTGGCAATGATGTCATGGTTCAGCCACAGCACGGGTGCAGCCGGCTTGGAGGCCTCATGGAACATCAGCGGGCCGGTGCCTTCGAGCACTAGTGCACTGAGCAGGTCGGTGATCAGGGCTTTGCGCTCGATATGCATTTGCGTGATGCCGTCCGAGGTGCCTATCATCAAGTCAGCCAGTTCTGCGTTGTTGTCCATCGGCCAGGCTTCAAAGTTGCGGAAGGTCTTCATCGTGCTGCTCTTGTTGTAGTCTTCAATGCGCTTGAGCAGGCCTTCAAGGGATGAGCCTTCCTGCAACAACGACTGGCAGGCTTTCCACTGTGCCTCGGCCCATGCACCGCAACCTTCTTTTTTCAGCGCGGTGAGCAGCGGGAACAGCGAGAGTTCGACGCCGACGAAAATGTCGGAGGAGTTGGTGCGGATTTCCGGGCAGTTGAATACGGTGGCCTTGATGCCCTGTGCCCAGGCTTTTTCGGCCACCTGTTCCAGGCGCATTTTGGCTTTGCCCTGGGTGTAGTTGGAGTAGGTCTGCCACTGGTATTTGCCGTCAATGAGGATCTCGGTGCCGTGGTAACCATAGGCGGTGTAGCGCACCTGGCCGCCGGTTTTTTCCATGCGTGCACGGATAGCCGCACTGCCGTCGATCAAATGCTGGAAGGTATTGGCGGTCACTTCGTCGAAGTTCATTAAAATCAGTTTGCCGAGGTCGCTGTCAATCAGCGCACGTGATGACAGGAAACGTTCGCCGCGCCCCTTGTAAATGCGGTTGGCGATTGCAAGAAATACTTTAACTTTGGGTATGCCACCCGCCATGGTGTGGGCGAAGAACACATTGCTGCCATCCTTGATCATGCCATCCAGTTCGGCCATGACTTTGGCGACAGAATCCTTGAAGCGCTTGACGCCGACGTCACGGCATTTTTCAATGTGCTTGAAATCAAGCTTGTCTTCTTGCCAGCTCTTCAGCGTCATGCCGCCGAGCATGTCAGTGGGGGTGGGCGTTCCAGCGGGTGAATCGAGATCAAAGCCGGCCATCAGTGGTACATTGAAGATTTTTCCGCCCAGACTGGTTTCGGCAATCGCCAATTCTTCCACATTGAGCGGGCGTAGCGCATTGTTTTCATCACGACGACCGACTGTGACACCGACGATGGTCATGCCGGCTTTGCGTGCTTCGTCGACCAGGCCGTTGGCATAACCCCGTCCAAAGAGTTCTCCAAAGAGCACGAAGGTGTCGCCCTTGCGGAAAATATTGCTCTGCGGAATGTCTCTCAACGGGGTGAGTGCGGTCATAACAAATACTCCAAATCTAAAATTAACTAATCAACATACATGGGCAGCGCCCAATACAACCGATATTATATCGCGTACATCTGTGAAGCCTCAGCTTTAATCAAATACGCTTATGTTTAGAATTGCTTAAATCCAGGCCCAGTACGGTGCGTGTTCGGTGGCGTATGGTATGCAGCAAGTCCACATTGTCATCCAGCGACTCACCGTAGGAAGGAATCATTTCCTTCATTTTATTTTTCCATTCGGCGGATTTGATCTGCTTTTTAAAGCATCGCTCGATGACCTCGATCATTGCCTGTACTGAAATAGAGGCGCCCGGTGACGCGCCCAGCAAAGAAGCCAGGCTACCATCTTTGGAAGTGATGATCTCGGTTCCGAATTCCAGTTTGCCACCTTTACTGTTGCAATCTTTGATAATTTGCACCCGGTGACCGGCTGGTTCGAGCGACCATTCATCTTCCTTTGCACCCGCATAAAAATTGGCCAATGCGCCCACCCGTTCTGTATGTGATTGCATCGCGCCCTTAAGAAGATAACGCGTTAAATCCATATTGTCGTAAGCGACGGCTAACATGGGTTTTAAATTGCTTGGTTTGACTGTGCCAAATAAATCGAAAATGGAGCCTTCTTTTAAAAATTTGGTGGTGAAGCCTGCATATGGTCCAAAAATCAATGCAGGTTCACCATCAATAATGCGTGCATCGAGGTGGGGGACAGACATGGGTGGTGAACCACTGGGTGCTCTGCCATACACTTTGGTGTGGTGCTTCTTGACTAGCTCAGGGCTCTTGCACACCAGCCATTGGCCGCTGACAGGAAAGCCGCCATAGCCTTTGCTTTCAGGCAAACCAGCCTTCTGTAGCAGTGGCAAAGCACCCCCGCCGGCTCCAATAAACACAAATCCTGCTTCGATGGAGTGTGTCGTCTCGGTTTGGCGTTCTTTAAGGCTAACTTTCCATTGGCCGTTGCTAAGTTGTTTTAAGGTTTCAATCGAATGACACAGTTTCAGTTCAAAATTATCTTGTTTCTTCAACGATTTGATGAGATTGCGGGTCAGTGATCCAAAATCAATATCAGAACCATGCTTGACCTGGGTTGCCGCTATTTTTTGTTTCTGGTTGCGGTGCGCCATCACTAGCGGCATCCATTTACGCAATACTGCGTGATCTTCGCTGTATTCCATTTCTTCAAACAGGTGATGTTTTTGCAGCAGCTCAAAACGCTTACGCAGAAATGCAACGTCTTTGTCACCCCACACAAAACTCTGGTGCGCGATAGGGTTGATAAATTCATGCGTCGCAGGCAGCAAATGTTGCTCCACCAGCCATGACCAGAATTGCAGTGATACTTCGAATCCGGCGTTAATGGTGAGCGCTTTGCTAATGTCGACGCTTCCATCATCCTTTTCAGGCGTGTAGTTTAGCTCGCAATAGCCGGCATGGCCGGTACCGGCGTTATTCAGACTATGGGTGCTCTCTCCGGCAACTTTGCCCAGACGTTCCACCATCAGAATTTTAAGTGAGGGATCAAGGCGTGAGAGCAACATGCCAAGCGTTGCGCTCATGACGCCTGCTCCTACCAGCAATATGTCGACTTTATTTTTTGACATGAATTATTTTCCACGAAAACAAGGCTGAAAATGTTTGCGGCCATGTTGAATATGAGCTTTTGATTATAAAGTACTTTAGAAAGAGCTGCTTCGGTTAAAATAAAAATAAACTTCCGGGTAGTCGTTAGCCCAATTTTTACAATTCAACACGGTCTTGTCCATGAAAGCCTCACGCCGTTACACACTTACCTTGTCCTGTCCGGACAGGGTTGGCATCGTCGCCGCTGTCAGCGGATTTTTTGCCCAGCATGGTGGCTGGATCGTAGAAGCGAGTTACCACGCAGATACGCAGACCAGCCGATTTTTTATGCGGCAGGAAATTCTGGCAGACTCCTTGCCGTTTGATTTGGCTGCTTTACGCACGCACTTTGCAACGATTGCGCTGGCATTTGCAATGGAGTGGCAACTCAGTGATTCGTCGCAAAATAAGCGTCTGATATTGCTGGTGAGCAAACAGGACCATTGCCTCAACGATTTGTTGCATCGCTGGCGCAGTGGTGAGCTGCAAGTGGATGTCCCATGCGTGATCTCCAATCATGAAGATTTGCGCGGATTTGTGGAATGGCACGGCATCCCCTATCACTACGTGCCAACGCTGGACAAGATTGCAGCGTTTAACAATATCGCCGAATTGATTGAAAATTATCTGGGTGACACCCTGGTACTGGCGAGGTATATGCAAATATTGCCGCCCGATTTTTGCCGCCGTTATGCAGGCCGGGTGATCAATATTCACCATAGTTTTTTACCTTCCTTTGCCGGTGCCAAACCCTATCACCAGGCATTTGAGCGTGGCGTTAAGCTGATCGGCGCGACCTGCCATTATGTGACAGAGGAACTTGATGACGGCCCCATCATCGAACAGGACACGGTACGCATCGATCATGGCGACAGTGTGGAAGATATGGTGCGCTATGGCCGGGATATTGAAAAAACCGTGCTGGCGCGCGGCTTGCGCTATCACGTTGAAGATCGCGTGCTGGTCTGCGGCAATAAAACCGTCGTGTTCAAGTAGCTGAGATGGCAGTGATGAAAAACTCAAATGAAGAATACTACACACGCAGCGTGACCGAGCTGGCAGATATCGTGCCGATCACCACCTGCCAGGAAGTGTATTCAACAACAGGGCTTAAACTGGTTAACAAGAATGTTCGGCTGAATTCCTCTTTTTTTGAGAAGCTGGCACGGCATAATATTTTGCCGCCGCTTGAGCAATGCCTGGTTGTTGAGAACGGTGTAAGCAATGATGAAATAGTGTATACGGCCAGATATTTGCTGGAGGTTGATCCGCCCCTTGCACGGCTGGTAACAAATTTGCCAAGTCAAGCTGATCTGTTTGATATATTGCAGGCGGTCACGCTGAGCGACCCCATGGTTTTTCTGCTGACGCTTGCACGAGAACGCAGGGCGGGCTTGTATACCCATAGCGTGACCGTTGCGTTGATCAGCATTTATCTTGGAATGAAACTTGGTTTGCCCAGACAAAAACTTATTGAGCTGGCCTCTGCCGGCTTGTTTCATGATCTGGGTGAGTTGCGCATAGACTCAGCCCTACTCAAGGCGGATGCACACCCTACACCGATTGAGCGTGAGGGGATTTATTCACATCCGGCTACCTCTCAGCGCATGTTGTTGAACTCTTCAATCTATTCACTGGAGATCATCAAGGCAGTGATGAATCACCACGAATTTATCGACGGGAGTGGCTATCCTTTCGGTTTGATGGGGATAGAAATGGGGCAGCTGTCGACGATTCTTTCCATCGCGGAAGTTGCCGCAACCAAGCTTGATCAGGAGGCTGAGGATGGGATTGCCAGACTGGAAGTGGCGCTTAAATTTAATCTGGGCAAATTTGATTCTGTCTTGCTGGGTTACTTGTCACCGTTATATGAATATCGGACAGAGCACGGTGAATTGGAAAGTACACACACTATTATCAGCGAACCGCAACTGCATAACCAGATTAATAATATTGTGATGGCAATCGTCTATTGGCAACGTTTGCTTGGCAACACGCCGATACGCACGCGCAGTCCCTCTGCTTATATACATCAAAGACTGGCCAGCCTGTCACAGGCAACGCGTGAGGCAGGTATCAGTACTTCCAATCAGACCAGTGTAACCGAAGCAATTGGTGGCGATGCAAAGTGCATGGTGGAGTTGGATCAGATTAACCAGGAAACTTTGCGGCAAATCATGGCGGTCATTTTTGAAGTGCAGCGACGCTGGCCAACATACCAGGCCGACATGACTGATGTGGGCAAAGTGGTGAGTAGCTGGATGGAGCATATGCAGGAATTGTTACTCGATGAACGAGAAATAAAAAAGTAACGCCAGAAAACAAAAAACCCCGCGAATGCGGGGTTTTCTTTAGTGGCACTACCTTACAACATTACATATTGTAAGCGCGCTCACCGTGAGTTGAAGTATCCAGACCTTCACGCTCGGCTTCTTCAGTTACACGCAGACCCATGACCATGTCAATCAGCTTGAACAATACAAAGCTGACAACACCTGACCACAAGATCGTTGTGCCCACACCCCAAGCCTGGCTTGTTACTTGCCCGGCGATAGAGTATTCAGCCACTTTACCCGTTGCATAGTCAAATACACCTGTACCGCCAAGGCTAGGCGCAGCCAGGATGCCAGTGCCGATCGCACCGACAATACCACCCACACCATGCACGCCGAATACGTCGAGCGAGTCATCCACACCCAACATTTTCTTCAGGCCGGTAACACCCCAGAAGCACAGTACGCCAGCGGCCAGACCCAACACGATCGCACCCATAGGGCCGACAAATCCGCAAGCCGGTGTGATTGCCACCAGTCCGGCAACAGCACCTGACGCCACACCCAGCAAGCTTGGCTTACCACGCAACAACCACTCTATAAACATCCATGACAAGGCTGCGGCAGCAGTTGCAACAACTGTGTTTACCATCGCAAGTACAGCGGTACCGTTTGCTTCAAGGTTTGAACCCGCGTTGAAACCAAACCAGCCCACCCACAGTAGCGCAGCGCCAATCATCGTCATGGTCAGGCTGTGCGGAGGCAATGCTTCTTTGCCGTAACCGATACGCTTGCCCAGAACAATCGCGCCCATCAGTGCACCCATCGCTGCGTTGATGTGAACGACGGTACCACCGGCGAAGTCCAGTGCACCCTTGCCGAAGATAAAGCCGGCAGGATCAGCAAAGGCAGAAGGGCCGCCCCAGAACCAGACCATATGCGCCATCGGCAGGTAGGAGAAAGTAAACCACAGCACTGCGAACACAAGCAGGGCGGAAAACTTCATACGCTCGGCAAAGCCACCTACCGTCAGAGCCACAGTGATTGCAGCAAATGTCAGCTGGAATACCATAAACAACATCTCGGGAATCACTACGCCTTTGCTGAATGTTTCTGCAGCAGAGTCAGGTGTGACGCCGGCGAGGAAGGCTTTGGAGAAGCCGCCGATAATGCTGTTCAAACTGCCGCCTGCGGAGAATGCCAGACTGTAGCCGTAGGTCACCCACAGTATTGCGATCACACAGAAGATCACAAACACCTGGGTGAGCATGGACAGCATATTCTTGGTGCGTACCAGGCCACCGTAGAACAGAGCCAGGCCTGGTATCGTCATCAAGATAACAAGGACGGTGGAAATCAACATAAAGGCGGTGTCGCCTTTGTTGGGAACGGGTGCGGGTGCAGCAGCGGCAGGCGCTGCTGCAGTTGCTGTTGCAGCCGCCGGAGCCGCCGCTTCATCTGCAAATGCCGAAACTGACATGCCGCAAAGCATGGCCAGCAGGCTGATGGCAAGGAGGACTTTTTTAGCTACGACATAACCCACGCTATCGCGTGCGTTAGTCTTCGCTGAAACTTCACTAAAGTTCGTTTTCATTTTCGTGGCTCCTTATAAAGCTTCCACGCCGGACTCACCGGTGCGGATGCGGATAACTTGTTCGATACTGGTAACAAAGATTTTGCCGTCGCCGATTTTGCCGGTTTGAGCGGCTTTTTCGATCGCTTCGAGCACTTGATCCAGCATGTCAGCTTTGATTGCCGCTTCAACTTTAATTTTTGGCAAGAAGTCCACTACGTATTCCGCACCGCGATACAGCTCGGTGTGCCCCTTTTGCCGGCCAAAACCCTTGACTTCAGTTACGGTAATACCTTGCACGCCAATGGCGGAAAGGGCTTCACGGACTTCGTCAAGCTTGAACGGCTTGATGATTGCGGTAACCATTTTCATAATGTTCTCCCAGTAGAGGGCGCGATTTCTTGCGCCCGGTTAAAATTTAGAACGAACGGCTGACAGAAGCGGCGAAGATGCTGCCGCTCAGTACCTTGTCATCACCGTTTGCTTTGACATGGTAAAGGGTGTTGTCAGTTGCATTGGTGCTGGTGTAAGCCAGGCCAAAGTTAAAGCCAGCATAGGCTTTGCTCACAGCCAGCTTGTAGTCGGTATAGTCCAGCTTGCTGAAGTTTTGTATTTTCTGATGGCCGGCGTGAGCAATGAGGCTCAGCCCCTCAGAAACTTCATATGTGTAATTGGCTTCAACATAGGTGGATCCTTTTGAACTTAAATCGGCATCGGCACTAT
>JANXWX010000263.1 GCA_025350915.1 Nitrosomonadales bacterium | reverse complement strand
CGCTCGTCTGTAAAGATCATTTTATTAGTTTTGCTGCCCATATTACGGCGGATCACCGCAGGCTTACCCGCCAACAACGCAGGCTTGTAAACATAAAATTCGTCTGGATTTACCGCACCCTGCACCACCATTTCACCCAGGCCATAGGCCGACGTAATCAGCACGACCTGATCAAAGCCGGATTCGGTATCCAGTGTAAACAGCACACCACTGGAGCCGGTGCCACTGCGCACCATACGTTGCACACCTGCCGACAGCGCAACATCATGATGGTCATAGCCCTGATGAACGCGGTAAGAAATAGCGCGATCATTGTAGAGTGAAGAAAAGACCTGCTTGATCGCAACCAGGACATTATCCACGCCGTGAATATTCAGAAAAGTTTCCTGCTGACCGGCAAAAGAGGCATCGGGCAGGTCTTCCGCGGTCGCAGAGGAACGCACGGCAAGCGTAATATTATCTCCCTCCTGCTTGATCATACGATCATAAGCAGTGCGTATGTCACTTTCAAGACGTGCCGGCAGCGGAGTATTGACGATCCAGTTGCGTATCTGTTTACCAGCTTTAGCGAGTGCCGTTACATCATTGGTATTGAGATCATCCAGCAATTTTTGTATGCGCACAGCCAGCCCGTCATGCGCAAGAAAATCGCGGTAGGCATCGGCAGTGGTTGCAAATCCACCCGGAACCCGAACGCCCAGATGGGATAACTGGCTGATAAGTTCGCCCAGCGAGGCATTTTTGCCACCCACACTGCCGACATCTGTCATGCGTAAAGTATCAAACCATGCAATATATTGTTGATTTCCCATTTTTCGAATCCGCCCCGATGATTGAACTTATAATATGCCACTTACTGATTGCAAGGTAAAGAATGAACCCAGTTTCTAATTGAACATACATTCCATAGGAACCAAATTTCCCATGACAAACTCACGTACTGCATTTTTTGTCTCTGATCGTACAGGTATTACAGCTGAAAATCTTGGCCACAGCCTGTTGAGTCAATTCGACAGTATAAAGTTCAAGCTGATCAGGCTGCCTTTTTTGGATACGCTTGAAAAAGCGCGCGATGCGATGGTTCAAATCAATGATACCGCATTGGCGGATGGTCAAAGACCACTGGTGTTTAGCACCTTGATCATTCCGGCTGTACGCAATATCGTCGAGCAAAGTGACTCTCTGTTTCTCGATCTGTTTGAAATGTTTATCGTTCCCCTGGAAACCGAATTGGGCATCAACTCATCTCATGCTGTTGGCCGCTCACACGGGGCAGATATAAACTATAACTCACGGATGGATGCCGTCAATTATGCTATGAACCATGACGATGGAGGGATCACGAAAGAACTGGATCGCGCGGATATTATTTTGATCGGGGTATCGCGTTGCGGTAAAACACCCACCTCTCTCTACCTTGCGTTGCAAAATGGGATATATGCCGCGAATTATCCCCTTGTTCCGGAAGATTTCGAATCCGGTTCATTACCAAAGGCACTCAAACCATTGCTTAAAAAACTTCACGGTCTCACGATACGCCCGGAACGTCTGCAGAAAATCCGTACTGAACGATCTCCCAACAGTCGTTATGCTTCATTGGAAAACTGTCAACTTGAAGTCAAACAGGCCGAAAACATGATGCAACAATCCCATATACCTTTTCTCGATGTAACAACCATGTCGGTAGAGGAAATTGCCACCACTATCATGCATCAGACTGGCCTGAAGCACTAACCGACCAGTTACGCCTGTTTATTGGCTTGTTCAGTTGCAATTTGCTGATGAATCTCAGCCATATCCAGTTTCAGCGTATGTTCAATTAGCTGCTCAAGCCCCGCAGCGGGCAAGGCCCCCGCTTCTGAATACACAATTACGTTTTCACGAAACACCATTAAGGTTGGTATGGATCGTATTTGAAAGTAGCCTGCAAGTTCTTGCTCAACCTCTGTATTTACCTTGCCAAAGATAATATCGGGATATTTTTCCGACATTTTTTCATAAGTTGGCGCAAACGATTTACAAGGACCACACCACGGCGCCCAAAAGTCAACAATAATCATGTTCTTGCCATTAACAGTATCTTCAAAATTTAGTTGGTTTAACTCTACGGTTGCCATAATCATCCTCCAGTCAGTGTTATCACTTATATATTAGTCGACATAAGCATATCATTAAATTCTAATAATAATCCACATTTACCTGAAATTTGATTATCATTGATATTCTCAACCAACCCAAACAGGAGGCTTCACATGAAAATCAACGTAGGCAATACGGATAGAGCATTACGCATTATCGCCGGTGTAATTTTGATAACCTTGGCAGCGACGGGCATCTTCGCGCCATGGGGTTGGATTGGCGTTATACCCTTGGTGACAGGCCTCATTAAAATATGTCCTCTGTACAGCATACTGGGTATGAATACGTGCCCAATGGAAAAAAAGTAAGACATATTTAAACGCCTCTTGCGCCTGCTAGACAAGCTGTTCTGGCAGGCGTAACTTTATTCTTTCTTCAAACTGTTTCTACTTAAAGATTATGGCCGAGACCCACGATATTGCAGAACTTCAGTTAACCGGTATGACTTGTGTTGCCTGTGCATCACGTATCGAAAAAGTATTAAATCGCATACCAGAAGTCTCTGCCTCAGTAAATTTTGCAACAGAAAAAGCACGTATTGAATTTGATCAGCAAAATACAGATCTCGCGGCACTAATTGCCGCTGTAGAGCGTGCCGGATATGGCGCGCATCCTGTTCGGGATTTTGAAGCCGAGAAAAGTGAACGTGCTAAAGACTATAAACACGAACAAATACAATTCATCATTTCCCTGTTACTTACGGCTCCGCTGCTACTCGAGATGGTCGCAATGATGCCAGTTTGGGGCATGCACACGCACGGATTAGTACCCGTTTGGTTGCAGGCGTTGCTGGCAACACCCGTGCAATTCTGGATCGGCAAACGCTTCTTTATGGGTGCCTGGCATAGCCTGCGGGGCGGCGGGGCAAATATGGATGTGTTGGTCGCGCTTGGTACAGGCGCAGCCTATTTTTTAAGTCTGGCTGCGTTATTGCTTAACCTTGATCAGCCGGTCTATTTCGAGGCCAGCGCCACTATCATCACCCTGGTACTGCTGGGTAAGTTACTCGAAGCCCGCGCAAAAAGGCATGCATCTGCCGCGCTGGAATCCCTGATTAACCTGCAACCCAAACTGGCGCATATTGAACGTGACGGTGTCATGCTTGATCTTCCCGTAAAGGATGTGAAGCTGGACGATATTTTTCTGGTTCGACCGGGTGAAAGTGTGCCGGTAGATGGCGTTGTGCAGGATGGCGCATCAAATATCGACGAGGCTATGCTGACCGGCGAAAGCATCCCAAAAGAAAAACACACGGGCGACAAAGTTTATGCGGCGACGGTGAATCAACGCGGGGTACTCAAATGTCGCGCTGTCGGGGTTGGCGACAAAACCCAACTTGCAGCCATTATTCGGCTGGTTGAACAAGCGCAAGGATCCAAAGCGGCGATACAGAAACTCGCGGATAAAATTGCCAGTATTTTTGTACCTGTGGTGGTTGGCATCGCGCTTGCCACTTTTTTTAGCTGGTGGGCATTTGGCAGCGATTTTTCATCGGCACTGATCAATGCCGTGTCTGTGCTGGTTATTTCCTGCCCCTGTGCTTTGGGTTTAGCTACTCCCACTGCTGTTGTGGTCGCGACAGGAAGAGCTGCAAGCGCGGGCATACTGGTAAAAAATGCCACTGCGCTTGAACAGGCACACAAATTATCACTGCTGATTGTTGATAAAACCGGCACATTGACAGCCGGCAAACCCAGTGTGACCGATCTATTACCGGGCAAAGAAAGCAGCTTGCCCCAGTTGATGCAGATTGCTGCAAGCCTGGCACAGGGCTCTACACATCCTTTATCGCGCGCATTGCTGAGTTACGCTCAGGGAAACAATGTTGAGCTGTTACCCACGACAAATTTTGATGAGCTTTCCGGTAGCGGGCTTTCGGCAGAAATTTCGGGGACTCACTATGTACTCGGTTCCCCCGCATTTATCAGCAGTAAAAATATACGTCTGAATGAAGCAGAATTCATCTCTTTGCAGCAACAGGGTAAAACAGTGATAGCGATTGCCAGTAATACTAATTTAATTGGCTACATTGGACTGGCTGATACCTTGCGTGAAACAAGCACGCATGCTGTCGCACGCCTCAATGATATGGGTATTCGAGTGGTCATGTTAAGTGGTGATAACGCTGCAACCGCTCAAGCTATCGCCTTGCAAGCTGGTATTAAAGAGTTCCTTGCTGAAGTATTACCCCAGGATAAAGCGAGCCATGTGCAGGCATATAAAGCACAAGGTCTATTAGTTGGCATGGTGGGTGATGGTATCAACGATGCGCCTGCACTGGCCGCTGCGGATGTCAGCTTTGCAATGAAAAGCGGAAGTGACATTGCGATTGAATCAGCCGATATCACTCTGATGCATAATGATCTGATGAGCGTAGCTGATGCGATAGATTTGTCTCGCGTTGCGCTGGCAAAAATACGCCAGAATCTTTTCTTTGCCTTTGGCTATAATATTTTGGGTATCCCGCTGGCCGCACTCGGTATGCTTAACCCGGTGATAGCAGGTGCCGCGATGGCGATGAGCTCGGTATCTGTGGTTAGCAATGCCTTATTACTGAAGCGCTGGCAACCGTATATTGTTGTCAAAAAATAAAACTGGAGAATGAAACTGGTGAATGAAATGGAAACACAAACACTCAATATCAAAGGTATGACCTGTGGCGGTTGTGTCAAAAGCGTCACCAATGTGCTTCAACAACTTCCTGGAATCTCATCGGTGAACGTGTCCCTTGAACAAAATAATGCTGTAATAAAATATGATCCGGCGAAAGTTAATCCGGCCCAGTTCAAATCAGCCATTGAAGATGCCGGCTACGATGTCGTTTGACCCTCATTACATTTCCATAATCAAACTATATTAGCATATTCAAATATTTCGCTTGCAATCTGTTCATATTTGACTATAATGCCCTCTTCGCTGTGTTGTTTATCAGCGTTGGTTCATCGTTTCCTGACCCCCTTGCATCCCCGAATTAAAGTCCTTCAGACTTAAATCATCCAGATGCGTCTTGCTTTACCGGTTAGCGACGATGTTTTTGCGCCGGTAGAGGAAAAAATACCTCCTACTGAATTTTTATTGTGTGGCTTTTGCCGCGCATGCGCTATTACTTATATGTAAGGAATTATTTTGTCTATTGAAATCGCATCAACAGAAAACACAGCAACACCTGAAGTAGTTACATTTGCAAGTCTTGGTTTGAATCCAGTCATTCTTACTGCGATTACTGAAGCTGGCTACACACACCCTACCCCTATTCAAGCTGAAGCCATACCTATGGTATTGGCCGGCCATGATCTGATGGCTTCCGCACAAACAGGAACCGGCAAGACTGCCGCTTTCATTTTGCCCGCATTGCATCGTATTGCTGAACCCGCCGCTGTTCGCAGCAAGGGCCCTCGTGTATTGGTGCTGACCCCTACACGTGAACTCGCACAACAGATTTCCGATGCCGCTACAAAGTATGGCAAAAACATGCGCGTGAAAGTCGTCAGCATACTGGGCGGCATGCCTTACCCGCTGCAAAACAAATTACTTTCCAGCCCTGTAGATATTCTGGTGGCCACACCAGGTCGTTTGATCGACCATATTGAACGTGGCCGTATCGATTTCTCACGTCTGGAAATTCTGGTTATGGATGAAGCCGACCGCATGCTGGACATGGGTTTTATCGATGACGTGGAACGTATCGCTGCAGCAACACCTGCAACGCGCCAGACCCTGCTTTTCTCCGCAACGCTGGATGGCGTCATAGGCAAACTGGCAACACGTTTGCTCAAGACACCCAAGCGTATCAGCATTGCTGCTGCACAAGCACGCCACGAAAATATTGACCAGCGCCTGATGTATGTGGACGACATGGCCCATAAAAATCGCCTGCTCGATCACATCTTGCGCGATACCGATTTAAATCAGGCTATCGTGTTCACCAATACAAAGCGTGATGCAGATACGATCGCTGACAGCTTGTCTGCCCAGGGCCACGCAGCTTCTGCCTTGCATGGTGACATGAACCAGCGCGATCGCAATCGTACACTGGTGAATATGCGCCGTGGCCAGGTTCGCGTTCTGGTTGCTACCGATGTCGCTGCACGCGGTATTGACGTTGCCGGTATCTCGCATGTTATCAACTTTGATCTGCCCAAGTTCGCTGAAGACTACGTACACCGTATCGGACGTACTGGTCGTGGTGGCGCTTCAGGTATCTCCGTGTCGTTCGCTTCAAATCGTGATGCGATGCATCTGAAGAAAATTGAACAGTACACCGGTCAACGTATTGATGCGCATACCATAGCCGGTATGGAACCCAAGTTTAAACCGCGTCCGGCTTCTCCAGGCGGCCGCAGTAATGGCGCTCCTCGTCACCACGCGCCTGACAGCCGTCATGGTTTTGCGCGTGATGATCGTGGTGGTCAAGGACAACAACGTCGTGAAGGTCATTCTCATAACCGTTTTGCGACCAATACAGATTCACGTTTTGGCAACAGCAGTGGCAATGGCAATCGCACCAACACAGGAACAGGTGCACCGCGCGGTTTTGGTGCAGGCAATGAGACACGCAGTTTTGCTCCTCGCGATGGAGCAGGTGCGCCACGCACGGGTGCACCTCGTTCAGGCGCTCCTCGTAGCGGCGCATCTCGTTCTGATGCACCACGCTCAAGTGCGCCTCGCTCAGGCCCGGGCGCCGGTTCACAACGCCGTCCTGCCAGCGGCGTTTCACAAGGTGCTCGAAATGGCAATGTGAACGGCAATAAATGGTAATAAGCTGATTACTTCACAGTAACCAGAAATAAAAAAGCACGCTTAGGCGTGCTTTTTTATTGAGTTTTTCTGATGTTCACTTCCAGGCGGAATGTCCCGTGCTATCCTTAATTTCTCGCCAGGAGGAACGAACTTTATCCATTACACTTTTTGGCATCATCACGAAATCCATATACATCGCCGACAACTCTCCGGTACGATAATTCCAATCTATATACTTTAATATTTCATGTGTATGCTCAATACTTTTCACTTCTTTGCGGATAATAATAAATGTTGTTGCTGTGATGGGCCAACTCGACTCTCCCGGTGCATTGGTGAGTATCCGATAAAAGCCATTCTCTGCCTCCCATTTTGCACCAGCCGCGGCTGATTGAGTGCTTCCGGCATTTGGTCTGACAAAATTGCCATCCTGATTTTTCAACACTATATAATCCAGATGCTTATCCATCGCATCTGCATAGTCAACATAACCTATTGCACCTTCGGTATCTTTGACTTTGGCAGATACGCCTGCATTACCTTTGGCTGCATAACCTACCGGCCACTTTACAATTAACCCCTCTCCGATACTGCTTTGCCATTCAACGCTGACTTTGGAAAGGTAATTCGTAAAATTAAAAGTCGTACCCGATTTATCCTCACGATAAATAACAATGATAGGTTTGTTCGGCAAATGCAGATCCGGATTGAGCACAAATAATTTTGGGTCGTCCCATCTGCGGATTTTTCCTGAAAATATTTCTGCCAACGTTTGGCCCTCGAGCTTTAATTGCGCAATATGTACGCCTGGTACATTGATAACAGGGGTAATTGCCCCCATTACCATGGGGAATTGTAGCAATCCCTTCTGGTTTAGCTCGTCCAGCTTGAGCGGCATGTCCGAGCCACCGAAATCAACCTCGCCTGCATCAATACGCTTAATTCCTTCACCCGAGCCAACTGCCAGATAGTCAACTTTCACCCCCTTGCCTAGAGAATAATTCATTGCCCATTTTTGATATAACAGCGCCGGGAAAGTTGCTCCTGCACCATGCAGCTCCTGCGCTAGTAGTGCTGGTGCATAGAATAATAAGAAAGAAACACACGAATGCCTGAATGAAACAAATAACATTTTCTCTCCAATTTGATTATGAATATTTTATTAAAGATATATTAATCAAATTGAATGACAGAAATATTACAATGCCAAGGAATAATAAAAAAAGGCACAGTTATGTGCCTTTTTTTATTCAGCTCACACGATATGTAATTCTGATTGCTTCTAACCCTAACGTGATCTCTGCTGCGGTGCATTATCATGTTGCGAACAACGATTCGGAGGAGAGCTACAAGCCGTCAACATTAACAAACTCAAAATAATAATATATTTCATCAGACTGACTCCTCCGGATATAGCGATCATTGAAATTGTTGTGTTGCCAAGTTAACCATAGCCAAGTGTAATCGCTTTAGCAGTGTTCAATAGTATAAAAAGAACCGGTATCCCTATCTATTTCATTTGATTGACTATGTATAACATCCTTAATCTTGAGGTTGTTATTACCCGGACTTTCTACTATCCTTATGTCTGTGTTTAAAAAGATAAAATCTTATGCCCGTTCGTATCAAATCTCCCGAAGAAATAGCAAAAATGCGCATTGCCGGCCGTTTGGCTGGCGAAGTACTGGATTACATCACGCCATTTGTACAGTCTGGCGTAACAACTGACGAGCTAGACAGGCTCTGCCACGACTATATGGTTAATGTACAGGCATGCATTCCCGCCCCGCTTAATTACGCACCGGCTGGGCATACTCCCTACCCTAAATCCATATGCACATCTATTAATCATCAGGTGTGTCATGGTGTGCCCAGTGATAAAAAACTAAAAAATGGCGATATTGTAAATTTGGACATTACAACAATTAAAGACCGCTATCACGGCGATACCAGCCGCATGTTTTACGTAGGCGAACCCTCAATTCAAGCCAAACGCCTGTGTGAAGCCAGTTATACCGCAATGTGGCGCGGCATACGCACGGTAAAGCATGGCAGTTACCTTGGCGATATTGGTTATGCAATCCAGAGTTATGTTGAGGGATTGGGCTTTAGTGTCGTGCGCGAATTTTGCGGCCATGGCATTGGTAACGTATTTCATGAAGATCCTCAAGTGTTGCACTATGGCAAACCCAAAACAGGTTTAAAACTTGAAGCAGGCATGATTTTCACCATAGAGCCGATGATCAATGCCGGTAAAGCGGCCATCAAACAACTCGGTGATGGCTGGTCTATTGTCACCAAGGATCACAGCTTGTCTGCACAATGGGAGCACACCATACTGGTGACTGAAACGGGCTATGAGGTCCTCACCCTTTCAGCCGGATCCCCTCCCATACCTGAAGCGTGATAGTAGAAACAATCAGTGCAAACAACCCACAAAATTCGCGATAGCCTGAAGGCTGCACGAACTACGTTACACCAGGATTATCTCAAGCATGGAAATACGCGCCGTTTACTGCCAGCCCACGCCAGGCTGGTAGATAAACACCTGCTTAATGTATGGCAAATGCTGGAGATGCCGGCAGAACTATCACTCGTTGCAGTTGGCGGGTATGGCCGCCAGGAGCTCTACCCAAAGTCTGATATAGATCTCCTCATCTTATTGCCGCAGCAACCTGATGACGGGATGCAACAACGCCTGCAAAATCTGGTAGGCGTACTCTGGGATATTGGGTTGGAAGTAGGTCACAGTGTGCGCACCATTGACGAGTGTATGGCTGAATCTGCTGACGTTACGGTACAAACCAATCTGCTCGAAGGGCGCATCATCACTGGTAATCCCGTATTGTTTCAGGAAATGCATGAGACGCTGGCGCAACAGCTGGATAAACGCGCATTTTTTCAGGCTAAACAGCAGGAACAGAAAAATCGTTACACACGCTTTCTGGATACCGATTACAACCTTGAGCCAAATCTGAAGGAAAGCCCGGGTGGCTTGCGTGATTTACAGACGATCTTGTGGATCAGTCGGGCCTGTGGATTTGGTATTACCTGGCAAGAATTATCTGGTATGGGCATGATCACCATTCCTGAAACGCGTGCTATCTTAAAGCATGAGTCTCTTCTGCAAACTTTGCGTATCCGTTTGCATTATCTGGCTGGCAGACGAGAAGACAGGCTACTGTTTGATTATCAGACAGCACTAGCCGAAGAAATGGGTATCAAGGCCAGTGACACCCGCCGCGCCAGCGAACATCTCATGCAACGGTACTATCAAACCAAGCAGGCGGTCATTCAACTCAACAGCGTACTGTTACAAAATATGCGCGCCCATTTGTTCCCCGAGGCGGGCGCTCCTCACACAATAAATGAACGCTTTATCGCGCGCGACGATTTGCTGGAAGCGCGTGATGAGAACCTGTTTGAAAAAGAGCCCACCGCCATTCTCGAGAGTTTTTTGTTAATGCAAAAACATCCGGGCTTGAGCGGATTTACAGCCCCTACCCTCAGGGCGTTATGGCGGGCAAGACCGCGTATTGATGCCTCTTTCCGAAATGATCCGCGGAACCGTGCTCGCTTTATGCAGATACTGCGTGAGCCAAAAGGATTGACGCATGCACTGCGACGCATGAACCAGAATGGCATACTGGGCCGTTACCTGCCTGCCTTTGGGCTCATTGTTGGACAGATGCAGCATGACTTGTTCCATGCCTTTACTGTGGACGAACATATCCTGATGGTAGTACGCAATTTGCGCCGCTTCACCGTTGAAGAGCATGTTCACGAATTTCCGTTGTGCAGCAAACTCATCAAGGATTTTGCACGGCCTGAAGCGCTCTATATTGCCGGATTATTCCACGACATAGCCAAAGGACGCGGCGGCGATCATTCACAACTTGGCCGTGCCGACGCCATGCGGTTTTGCAAACAACATGGCATATCCCGCGAAGATACTGAATTGATTGTATGGCTGGTTGAGCAACATTTGAGCATGTCTGCGACGGCGCAAAAACAGGATTTGTCTGACCAGGATGTCATCGGTACCTTTACAGCAAAAATGAAGAATGATCGCCATCTGGTCGCACTATATTTACTGACCGTTGCCGATATCCGTGGCACCAGTGCCAAAGTGTGGAATGCCTGGAAAGGCAAGCTACTGGAAGATTTGTTCTGGGCAACACGGCGCTATATGCTGGACGGCAAACTTACCGATCAAATTGGCTACATACGCGATCGCGCCATTCAAATACTCAGCCTGTATGCCATATCCCCGGAAAAATACCAGCTACTTTGGGCGCAGCTTGATGCAGACTACTTTCTGCACCATGAACCCCATGAAATTGCCTGGCATACCAGGCAGTTATCACACCGGGTTAACGAGCAGAATGCCATTGTTAAAGCACGCTTGAGCAACATCGGCTCGGGTATTCAAGTCTTGGTATACAGCCCGGATCACCCCTATTTGTTTGCGAGCATATGTGAGTTTTTCGAGCGCATGAATTACAACATCATGGAGGCAAAAGTTCATACCACCCAGCATGGTTATGCATTGGATAGTTTTGTGGTTATGGATGCAGGAAATGACAATACCAACTATCGCGATGTAATGAGCTATATCGAATATGAACTCCAGCAAATTCTGGGTAATAAGGCTACGCCGCATACACCAAAAATTGGACGGGTAAGCCGGCAGCAGAAACATTTCCCCATTGCACCTGAAGTCACCATTACGCAGGATGAAAAAAAGAACTACCAGCTATCCATAATTGCTGGCGATCGTCCCGGATTGCTTGCGCGTATCGCTTATGTTTTAACTAGCCACAATATAGAAATTCGCAGTGCAAAAATCAACACCTTAGGCTCACGTGCAGAAGATTCGTTCTGGATAGGCGGAGAATCTTTAAAGCAAGCAAAGGCTATTGAAGCGCTGCGAGCTGAATTAATACGCACGCTTTCTTGACAAACAGTCAAGAATCAATAGCCTTAATTCGATATCCTGCTTTGAATAAATATAGGTTTGTTTGCGGGAAGAACATGATTGGGTTGCAGAGATAAGCGAATTTTTTCCACTTGCAAATGCCTTTGTTCATCATTTACTCGACCTTCTATTATTTGCTGTAATTTATTTGCCATTACGACTCTTTGTTTGGCTAATTCATTTGCACGTGTATGCACCAGCATTGTTGCAGCTTCGGCCTGAGTAGCCAATTCTTCTGACTTGACCCGCAGTTTGGCCATACGCAAAACTTCAAGATCAATCTGTTCTTTTTTTCTGGCAACGGCAACAGCTTCATCCGACACGCGTAACTGTGCTTCAAGTATTTCTCTGGCCCCCACCTCCATCGCTATCCGGCTGTTATCAGACTCTATGGCTTTGAGCTCAATCTCCATGCGTCTGGAAATTTCGGCAATCGCTATAGTCTCGGTTTCTAAACGCAACTGTGCAGCCTGTTTCAGTTCACATTCAAACTCCAATCTTTCGTTCAATGCTTCAACGGCCATCTCTTCTTTTTCAATTCTTTCACACTCCTGAACTATAAACGCCTGTTCCAAATAAAGTTTTTTTTCTTCAGCCTGGCATTCAGCAAACATAAGCTCAGAATATTGTCTGGTAGCAACGATTCTGCTATTGATCAATTCAATTTTTTTATCCAACGCGTTGCTTGCAGCCCGGTCTGCCTCGCTGCAGAATTCTGCTTGCTGTGCATAGATGCTTTCCTGCTTTGCTCTTGTTTCAGCCGCCTGTTTCGCTGTTGCAGCACTAACGGCATGGCTATGCGCCGCTGCATCAGCCTCCTCTTCGGCATACAGCTGCAGCTCAACACCGCGTGCTGCCATTAATTCCGTATCAACACGTTGCTGGGCCACAACGACTAATTCTTTTTCACAATTTATTCTATTTTGAATTATTTCCTTTTCAGCATTTTCCAAAGCAATTCGCTTGTATTCTTCCCGTTCAGCTTCTTGCAACTGAAGAATAGTTTCTTCACGCGCCTCAACGGCTTTGCTGGCTGCATCTGCACGTGCAGTTTCAGCGATCAATTTCGCTTTTAATAAGGATTGCGATTCTTTCTCGGCGTGTAATTTCGCCTGCATTTCATTCGCAAGCATCGCCTCGGCAATTAATTTGCTTTTAGCCAAAACTGAAGCCTCTTGTTCCAGTGAGGTGATTTTTTCCTGTTCCAACCGTAACTGTTGTTCCTCTATCAAACGCTTTTCGCTAGCTTCTCTGGCTTTGTGCTCTGCATGTAATCTGGCATTAAATTCTTCAGATAAACGCATTTCAGCTATTTTGTTTTCTTGCACTTGAGTGAGCAATTGACGCTCAATCGCGAGTCTCGACTTTAAGTCCTTTATCAATTGCGTATCCAGATGCCGACGTTTTTCTACCATTGCCATTAACTCGTTTTCCTGGCGCAGGCGTTCTTCTGCAAGTACTCGTGCCTGTGCTTCCGCTTTTGCGCGGGCATCAGTAGCCAGATGAGCTTCATTCTCAACTTCAACGCGTCTTCGGGCTTCCAGAATAACGGCCGTCTCACTGCGCGAATGAGCATTCTGTGTACTAATAATATGAATTTTTCTTTGAGCTGACATGGCAAACCTCATTACTGAATTACGCCAACCAAATTGGCACAGCACCAAGGTAACAGCTTTAAAGTATGTGCAAGTCTTGATTAGACATGGTAAACCAGCTTATTTTTCGAATCGTGGCTGGTTTGGGTTGGTACCCATCAAGAATTAACAACTGCAAATTGCCGTCATCAATCTGATTTTAATTGTTCGCTGGCATTCTGATACAAGCTAGCTGGCGTGGTTTATTCCCACTCAATCGTTAATAACATGAAAAACTATTTTACAATCAATGTGTTGCAGCCATCTCTATTGTCTGATGCCATAAAAAATACCATGTTCAATTTTCGGAGCGCCCCGACAGTTCGGAAGCCGTTGTTACCGCTGGGCGACCATCAAAGAAGCAGCGCCTCCAGCTCATCATCAGCCCCTTGCCCTTTGCGGTCAGTGGTCAACAGCGGAAGCGATTCAATCACGGCCTGGATGTCAGCGATTGTCATTGGGACGACTTCCTCTGCATCTTCAACTGTAGAGCCTGCAGGCACAACTGGCACACCACTCAATCGAGAGGTAATTGCATTCAGTGTCTCAGTCCAAGCTCCGTTAGCTGTCTTCATAGACTCAGCGCGCACTCGAAGAGCATCCACCACCAGCTTAGCGATCCGATCTTGCTCCGCTGCTGATGGCACCGGAATCATTGTCTTTGCTACGTCCTCATCCAGGATTGCTGGATAACTCGATCCCGTACTCCATTTGCGAAATTGCTCAAGCGTACTTGGAAGGCGAAGTGCAAATTGGAGATAAAAGGGATTTACGTCTGAATTTGCGCGCACAACAGAAAATCCAGTTGACGCGATTTGATCATGGTACTTCTGAGGTACAACAGCTATGGCTCCACGAGTCGGCCGGCATGTGGAAATAAGTAAATCAAAAGCGCGAACTACTTTTCGAGCGCGAGAAGGTGCCTCCAAACCCTCAACATCCTGAGGGTTTGTCACCGAACCGACCATCACATCCACACTTGAAATATCGAGATACTGGAAAGTCTGGTCGGGCTGCTTTGTGGGATCACGCTTGTCTTTCGCTATTTCTGCAACTTGATCAACGCGCTTCAATATTTTTTTCGGGAATGCCAATATTCCTACTGGCG
>JANXWX010000259.1 GCA_025350915.1 Nitrosomonadales bacterium | reverse complement strand
CAGGTTTTGCAGAAGATGAAATTAAAATTGAATTTACCGGTTTGCGTCCAGGTGAAAAACTCTATGAAGAATTATTAGCGGACAACGAGCATACCTTGCAGACACCCCATCCCAAGCTGCGAATTGCGCAGGCTCAGCAGGCCGATGCGGCGTGGCTGGCACAGCTGCTGGAATGGACATCAGCAACAGTCATGGCGGATGACGCGGTACGCACAGCTCTTGCCCATTGGGTGCCGGAATATCATTCGAGTGTTCAACCTTCCTTGCCAGAACAGAATCACCAGCCGTGAAGGTAACCCCTGCTTTATTGTATGAGTAATTTACGCTCAAAACATGCCCAAACTATCCGTCATCATCATCACCAAGAACGAAGCCGCCAACATCCACGCTTGTCTGGAATCGGTAGCGTGGGCGGATGAAATTATTGTCGTGGATTCGGGCAGTAGCGATGCGACAGTAGAGATTTGCCGTGAGCTGGGCGCTCAAGTTCATGTGCATGATTGGCCGGGCTTCGGTACACAGAAGAATCGCGCCTTGTCCTACGCGACCCACGAATGGGTGTTCTCTATAGATGCCGATGAACGGGTGACAGCGGAGCTACAAGCGCAACTCATCAAGGCGATGGGGGATGACAGCAAAGATGGATTTTACGTGCCGCGACTCTCGCAGTTTTGCGGACGATTCATCCGGTATTCAGGCTGGTATCCGGATTACGTGCTGCGGTTGTTTAAAAGAACCAAAGGGCGATTTTCCGATGACATGGTCCATGAACGAGTGATACTTGAAGGCACAGAGGGTCGGCTGTCCAGCCCGTTGCTGCATTACAGTTATTTGAACAAAGCAGATGTGCAGCGTAAAACTGAGCAGTACGCCAGCGCTGGTGCTATGCAGATGTTCGAGAATGGCAAAGTTGCATCATTTGCCGACGCGCCGGTGCGTGCCGGATGGGCGTTCGTCAGAACCTATTGTCTGCGGCTGGGATTTTTGGATGGAATTGCGGGTTTCAATATTGCTCGTATGAATGCCAGGACAACTTACCTTAAGTACAAACAATTAAAAGCAATGCGTTCAGCTCAGTCTACGCTTTAGTGAACTACGCAGTAATTGCCAGCGAAAGTTCAGCGTATCTTCAGGTTCGGCAAGTGTCATACCCGCAGCAGGAGTTCCTCGACGCAGATAATAATGATCGAACACCGACTGCCGAATTCCCCATTTGTGCAAAAACTGTTTCCCGCCATTATTCTTCTTGATCCTGCCAGTTGATTTTGCCTGGAAGTGGTAAACCAAAGAATCACCCACACCCAAAAAGATGCGGCAACCGGCATGCCACAGCTTCATCGAAAAATCGTTGTCGCTACTCATGCCCGGAGAAAATTCACTACTGTAACCTCCGACTTTGAACCACCACTTGGCGTGCACCAACGTAGGCGGCCACGTTGCGCCATACCAGTCTGGTTTATTGTGATTAGGTACGTTAGTTAACAGATCTTGCTCGGCAAATTGATCCGGGCTGCGCCCATAATCCTTTACGACCACGCAAGGGTTGTTTGTATGCGTAGGCTCGATCATAGTGCCGGACAGCATAAAGAGATCAGTACCAAGCCCTTTCATTTTGTTAACTAGTGCAGTATCCCATCCTGGGCAGCAATACATATCGTCATTCAGATAAAGTATGTAATCCAGCTTAGCGTGCATGGCTGCTTCATTGACCGCTAGGCAGATGCCAACATTTTGCGGTGAGTGTGTGTAAGCAAGTTGTTGTTCCTGCACCCATGCCAGACTGCCATCGCTGCCGTCATTGACATGGATGATTACCTGGTGAGAATAAGCGGAATTCTGTTGAATGCTTCTGACGCAAAGCTTGAGCAGATCGATGTTATTCCAGGTTGGAATGATGATAGAGAACATTTTAGTGAGCCAGAATAATTAATGGAAGATAGCCATTGATACTACGAGTAATTCTAAATCAAAGCAGGGGCGGTTTCAAGATCCAAGTGCAACAAG
>JANXWX010000243.1 GCA_025350915.1 Nitrosomonadales bacterium | reverse complement strand
CGTCTTGCTCCGCAAACTGCTTTTGGTTCCCGTTGTCGTGCTTAAAATCTCTTGCCTGTGCTGGCAAAGAAAATACAAAGGTAATTATTGCAGCCACTACGTACAGGTATTTTTTATACATTTTTAACTTCTGGTTAATGTGCTTTTACTAAAGCCAATTTTCATTGGCTGTTTACATTAACGAGTGCGTAGCGTATTGGTTAACGAAAAATTTGTAACAAATTGTTTCGCTGTTGATACAACTCGGTGTTTTAGCAATAAGCTGTGTTGCGCCAAAAATTTCGTTTCTTATATAAGTGTAAATTGCATCACACTGATGCTGTCGGCACGGAAGCCCGTTTCACAGTAGCCGAAGTAAAACTCCCGGGTGCGCAGGAATTTATCGTCAAAACCAAGCTCCTTCACCTCGGGTAATTTTTCCTTGAAGGCATCGCGCCATTCGGCCAGCGTGCGTGCGTAATCCAGTCCGAAGGCATATTCATTGATGACTCGCAGACCTTGCTCGGCTGCCTGCGCACGGAACGCTTGTGGCGATGGCAGCATGCCGCCGGGGAAAATATATTGCTGGATAAAATCCGTGCCTGTGCGATAGCGCTCGAACAGCTCATCTGCGATGGTAATGGTCTGGATGCAGGCGCGGCCGCCGGCTTTGAGATTGCGTGCAACACACTCGAAGTAGGTGGGCCAGTAGGCCTCGCCCACCGCTTCGAACATTTCGATGGAGGCAATCGCGTCAAATTTTTCATTCATGTCGCGGTAATCCATCAGCATTAAATCTGCATGCGCAGCAATGCCGCCCTGCTGCAGGCGCTGTTGCGCAAACTGCAGCTGCTCGGTGGAAAGGGTGAGGCCGCTTACTTTTGCGCCGCCTTCTTTGGCCGCAACTTCGGCAAAGCCGCCCCAGCCGCAACCTATTTCCAGAACACGCGCGCCTGCCTCAACGTCAAGCTCCTTGAGGATGCGGCGATACTTGGCGAGCTGACCATCCTGCAGGCTGTCGGCATGGCCGTTGCTGAACAGCGCGCTGGAATAGGTCATCGACGGATCCAGCCACAGGCGGTAGAAATCGTTGCCGATGTCATAGTGGGCATGAATATTTTTGCGGCTGCCGGTGCGGCTGTTGCGGTTGAACAGATGGCGCGCGCGGTACAGCAGGTTGCCCCACCACTTGCCGTAGATCAGCGACTCGACCGCCTGGCGGTTGCGGATAAATAGCTCGATCAGGCCGGTGAGATTGTCGCTAGTCCAGCTGCCGTCAAAAAAAGTTTCGGCAAAGCCGATATCACCGGATTTGATCACGGCATCGCACAGTGACCAATTATGCAGGCGCAGGGTCACCGGATAGGAGCCGTCGCCGAAGTGCGCAGACTTGCCATCCGGCAGCTCCAGATGCAGGGCGCCATGCTGAAGCTTGCTGAGCAGCTTCAGAATAAAGCGGGCGCGCGCAGGATAGCGTGACGTATCCAGCCCGCTGTTAGCGGCGTGAAAATTGAGCGGGCTGTTGCTCAAATTACGGGAATTCAGTGTTTGAGTGTTCATTTGCTTGACTCCTTTAACGGTTCGGCTGGTTTAGAGAAAAAAGGTACGCGCTTGAAAAACAATTTGAGTGCCTGCCAGTGGATACGGGCAATAACGGCAAAGGTCATGAAGGGATAGCGCAGCAACGCCTGTGCAATGATGCGGTCACTGAGCTCATGCGCTACGCCGCTGATATTGGTGAGCAGCAGCGGGCCGGAGGCATCGTGATGGTCGATGCGCGCCAGTGTGCGTTCGCTACCGTCGGGTTGTTGTGTGCGTTTGAACTGGAAGCGGTAGCTGCCTGTCACCTCGCAGAACGGCGAGACATGAAACACCTTGCGTGCAACCAGTTCGTCGCTATTGTTGATGGCTGTGCTTTTATCCAGCAGGTAGCAGTGGCGCTCGCCGAAGGTATTGCTGACTTCGCACAATACCGCACGCAGTGCTCCACCTTGTGTATGACAGAACCAGAATGACACCGGGTTGAACACGTAGCCCAGCACGCGCGGAAAAGTCTGCAGCCAGATTTCACCATCGGCATCGTGTATCCCTTCAGACTTGAGTAATTTTTCTATCCACAGCAACGGTGCAGATACGCCATCACCGTGATCCTTGCCATGGAAGGACAGCAGGTTGAAACGGTTATGCGACAGCAGCCCGGTTTTGAGCGGAACTTCCTGCATGCTGCGCAAGGGCAGGCGCAGGAAATACACACCATAGTTGAAGCTGTTGCGCGCCGGGCGCAAGCGGCTGTGCTGCACATTGCCAAAGCAGAGTTCAGGCGTGTTCATGTTGCTCTTCCGCTTCGCTGATTACCTGCTTACCCCGCATCAGTGGGGGAACAGGGGCAACTACTCCCTTGTGCAGGGGAGATTGGGAGGGGTTTGTTTGTATCGCGCAAACTGCATTAATCCCCGTTGCCACCGCCAGCCCTGACTTTAAGCCGTCCCCATGGAAGCCGTAACCCGTCCACGCCCCGGCGAACCAGGTGTTGTAGTTACCCTGTATCTGAGCCAGCTCTTTTTGAGCGGCGATGGCGGCGCCGTCAAATACCGGATGCGCATAGTCATAACTGGCGATGACCTTGGCCGGATCGGGCTCGGAAATCGGATTCAAGGTAACGATCACCGGCTGCTTGAAGGGCAGGGGTTGCAGTTTGTTGATCAGGTAATGGACGCAGACCTGCGGCTCGCTGCCACCCTGGCTTTGGTAATTCCACGCCGACCAGGTGTGTTTGTTCTGCGGCAGGCAGGAAACATCGGTGTGCAGTACCGCGCGGTTGGACTGATAAAACGCCTGCTGGACAGTGGCATGCGCCCGGCAAAGGTGGTGGGGATGGACACCGGCCAGCTGAATGCGCTGCTGCATGAAACGCCGCAAAATGATGCTGCACATGCTGCCGAGCTGCTGCAATACCTCGAGCTGATCAAGGCGCATCAGGCGCCTGAGTTAAGGCTGGCGCTGAATCTGGCAATGCTGCAGCAGGGCTTGGACAACTTTTTGTCCAAGACAATCTCCCCCCTGAATCATCTGGTGGGGGATGCCTGGTTGCGCGGAGAGGTCCGTGTGTTTGAAGAGCATTTATATAGCGAGCAGTTGACCACGGTGTTGCGCGCTGCCATTGCCGGCATCCGCGATGCCGATGGTACGCCACGCGTACTGCTCACTACCTTGCCCGGCGAAGAGCACGGGCTGCTGATGGCCGAAGCCACCCTGAGTTTATGCGGCGCCAGTTGTGCGATGCTGGGCGTGCAAACGCCGATCAATGAAATTGTGCTGGCAGCGGAGGCACACAAATCGGATGTGGTGACCCTGTCGTTCAGCAGTGCGATGCCGGCGGCGCAGGTCAAGGCAGGCATCGAACAACTGCGCAGCGCGCTGCCCAAAAACGTGGCGCTGTGGGTCGGCGGCTCGGGGGTGGCGCGGCAGCGCAAGACTGAAGCAGGGGTGCAGTTCATGGGGCCGCTGGCTGATTTGAAGGATGCGGCCACGGCCTGGCGCGCAACGCAGGCATGAGCCGTCAGCGCGCATTGTGTTGGTTCCGGCGCGATCTGCGGCTGCACGATCATGCCGCACTGGCGCAGGCATTGGCGCAAAGCGCCGAAGTGTCTTGCGTGTTTGTTTTTGATACGGACATTCTGGACAAATTGCCCGGCAAGCATGACCGGCGAGTCGAGTTTATCTGGCACAGCCTGTATGAGTTGCGGGTGGATGCGGTGTTTTGCAACCGTGATTACGAGCCCGCGGCCATCCTGCGCGATGCAGCGGTTGCCCTGCAGTTGCAAGGGGCGGGAATTGAGTTTCACACCAGCAAGGATCAGGTGATCTTCGAGCAAGCGGAAATTCTGAATGGCAGCGGCGCGCCTTACGCGGTGTTTACACCTTACAAAAATGCCTGGCTCAGGCGTGTGTCCGAGGCAGACCTGCGCGAGCATGCCTTGTTGCTGGACAAGCTTGCGCAGCATGCCCCCGTGCCGATGCCGTCGCTTGCGGAGATCGGCTTTGCCGCGACTGACCTGTTGAGCCTGCGGCAGACAGGCATGTCGGGTGCGGCACGCTTGTTTGACGATTTTTCGCAGCGCATCGAGCGTTATCACGAGAGCAGGGATTATCCGGGCGTGAAGGGCGTGTCCTATTTGTCGCCGCATCTGCGCTTCGGCACGATTTCAATACGGCAACTGGCGTGGTTCTGTTATCAGCGCAGGGGCGAGCGCGGGGCGGATACCTATTTGTCGGAGCTGATCTGGCGCGAGTTTTACCAGATGCTGCTTTACCATCATCCGCATCTGGCCGAAGGGCGTTGCTATAAAGCGGTGTATGACAATCTGCAATTCAGCAACGATAGCGAGAGCTTTAAAAAGTGGACACAGGGTCAGACCGGTTATCCGCTGATTGATGCCGCGATGAGACAGCTTAATCAGACCGGGTTTATGCACAACCGCCTGCGTATGCTGGCCGCGTCATTTCTTGTAAAGGATCTGGATCTGGACTGGCGTTGGGGCGAGCGTTATTTCGCCGAGTTGTTGCTGGATTTTGACTTGGCGGCCAATAACGGAGGCTGGCAATGGGCGGCTTCTACCGGCTGTGATGCGCAGCCGTGGTTCCGTATTTTCAATCCGGTGACGCAGTCGCAGAAATTTGACGCGCAGGGCGTGTTTATCCGCCGTTACGTGCCCGAGCTAAAAAATGTGCCGGACAAATTTATTCATCAGCCGTGGGTGATGAGTGCGGCGCAGCAGGCGCAGTATCAGTGCCAAGTCTGCAGCGATTATCCCGCGCCGATAGTGGATCACGCACAGGCCAGGCAGGTTGCACTGCAGCGTTATGCGGTAGTGCGTACACATGACATTTTCTAAAATCGACGAGGAGAGTTTACATGGGCAAAGAGGTACAGATGGTTTATATCAGCCGGGTCAGTATCCCGGTGTCGGCACAGGGCAGCGAGATTGGGCCGGAAGTGTCAAAAATATTGCGCAAATCGCGCAGCAACAATCGCGCCAGAAATATTGTGGGTGCGCTTTATTTCGGCAACGGCTATTTCTTTCAATGCCTGGAAGGTGAAGAAAGCGCGTTGATGGCGTTGTATGAAACATTAAAAAAAGATACCCGGCATACCGAGCTGCGCATTATTTCCATGAAGCCGATAAGTAAGCGCAGTTTTGGCGCCTGGGAAATGAAGTATGTTCCAGCGGAACAGGAGGTGAAACAACTGTTACGTACATTCGGCATGTCTGCATTTGACCCCTATCGCTTTGATGAAGCGATGACGATGAAAATGCTGAATCTGCTGGTTAACGGTTCCAATCTGGATCTGGTTGAACCGGGTGATGATATGGTCGAGTCCAATTTTAATAATTGCAGTGCGTGGAAGTTTAGCTCAGTGGCACTGGCTATTTTGCTGTGTGCGGATATTGCCTGGAGGGTATTGAATTAAAATATAGGCTGGATCATCTATCCAGGTTATTGAAAAGAGATTGACCATGTGGCTACAAAAAGAAATCCACCTGAAACCCAGAGCACGAGGATTTCATTTGATTTCCGTGGAGCTGCTGAGCGCATTACCTGAATTGCGCGATTTTAAAATCGGCATGATGAATGTGTTTATTCTGCATACGTCTGCCTCGCTCACTATCAACGAGAATGCCGACCCCACGGTACGGCAGGATTTTGAAAGTTATTTTAACCATGCGGTGCCGGATGAAACGCCCTACTTTCGGCATCAGGATGAAGGCCCGGACGATATGCCGGCGCACCTAAAGTCCAGCCTGCTGGGATGCAGCCTGAATACCCCTATCACCAATGGCCAGTTGCGCCTAGGCACCTGGCAGGGTATTTATCTGTGCGAGCACCGCGATAATGGTGGCAGCCGCACTGTGGCGGTGACGCTGCAGGGAGAGTGAGTTTCCTGGCTTGTTATCCACTATTGCAATGCCGCAGCAAGGTTGTGTTTCGCTCCCATCATGCGACATCCTCGTTACAGTGCATTGTTCAGTCGTGGCAAAGTCGCTACACTTGACGAATCATCCTCATTCATCACTACAAGGTAAGCATCCCCATGCGCGCTTTCGTTAAATACGCAACACTATTTCTCTCGCTGCCATCGTGCTCGGCCTTGCCGCCTGTACGCCCATGGTGAAGCAGGTTTTTGAAAACCAGAAACCGCAGGTGAGTGTGGTGGACCAGCGCCTCACCGGGCTGGATTTCGAGAAAGTGTCGATCGCTTTTGGCATTCAGGTGGATAACCCTAATCCGATCGGTATTGATCTGCAGGGGCTGGATTATGATTTCAAACTTGATGGCCACAGTTTCGTCAAAGGAAAACAAGACAAGCAGATAAACATCGTCGCGTCCGGTGCCAGTCGCATTGAGCTGCCGTTGAGTATGGCTTTTAAAGAAATCGAGCAAGGCTTGAGCGGGCTCAAGGGAAAGGATCATGTGCCCTATGAGTTAACGACCGGGCTGTTGATCAGGGTGCCGCTGCTTGGCACGGTGCGTTATCCCGTTGTTAGTCAGGGCGTGCTGCCTGTGCCGCAACTGCCCAAGATCTCGCTGCAGGGCATCAAGCTGGAGAATCTCGGCTTTACTGGCGCCACGCTGGCACTGAGTGTACTGATAGATAACCCGAATAACTTCAGTGTCGCGTTGAACGCGCTCAACTATGATTTAACGATCAATGGCAAACGCTGGGCCAGAGGGAATTCGCAGACACTGGGCAACATCAAGGAAAAGCAGGAAAGTCTAATCAGCATTCCTGTCACCATTAGCTTGATGGACCTGGGCTCCGGTTTTTCCAATCTGCTGAAGAGCGGTGTCGATCTCAACTACAACCTCGTAGGCAAACTTAACGCCAGTACCAGCAATAAATTAATCGGCAATTTTGATATGCCCTTTGATAACAGCGGTCGTGTGAAGCTCGCGCAGTAATGCGGTAGCCATATATATGACTACCCGCATCTGCTTTATTCGTCATGGTGAAACTGACTGGAATGTAGACAAACGCATCCAGGGACAAACCGATACCCCGCTGAACGAGACCGGCCGCGGCCAGGCGCTGGCGATGGCCTTTAATGCCGCACATCATGATTTTAGTGCGATTTACAGTAGTGATCTGGTGCGTGCGCTGGATACGGCCAGGATGGTTGCAGCAAGGCGCGGGCTTGAGGTTAATCCGCTGCCGCAATTGCGCGAACGCCATTTTGGAATCTTTCAGGGCATGACTGCGGAGGAGGGGTTGCAGCGTTTTCCGGCTGCCGATGCGTGGTACACGATCCGTGATGTGGATTATGATTTTGTAACGGGTGAAAATTTATTGCAATTTTCCGGGCGGGTGACGGAAGCGGTAGATAAGCTTGTAGAGCATCACCCTGGCCAGACTCTTGCCGTTGTGAGTCATGCTGGTGTACTTGAAATTATTTACCGCAAGGCCACCGGCAGGCCGCTGCATACGCCGCGCGACTTTGTTATTCCCAACTGCGCGCTGAACTGGTTTGTGTTTGATGACAAGGGCTGGCATCTGGAAGCATGGGATGACCACCATCATTTAAAGAAGGTGTTGCTGGAGTCTGCCGAATAAATAGGTCGAAGGAAGTCCGGTATTAGCCGCAATATTTTATGTTCTGATTTCTTGATGGTACGTCGTACGTGCAGGCTTTCTATTTCTGCCCAGACGTATATGCATCACAATAATAATCGGCACACTTAATCCCGCGCCCCAGTGCAGCACCGGCAGCCAGTTTTCATTGGCTTCGCTGGTGAAGTAATACAGCGCATAGCCACTCAGCGCCAGCCACAAAAATAGCGACTTCATCAGCACACCGCTTTGGCGGTTTTTCTTTAACTGCCAGGCACGCCGTGCATGCACGGGTAGCACAGTACCCAAGGCAAACAGCACGGCAAACACCATGAGCCCATGCAGGCGCAGCCACCATTTTTCTGCCGGATGCGCGGTGATGCCAAATTCACCCTCTACTCGCATAAAGTAATGAAACAGCAGCCATAGCGCACCGCTTAACCATAGCAGCGTAAACACGCCGTAGAGAAATTTTTTGTGCGTTGCCGCAAAGCGTATCGGCATGGGTGTATGTCGGTTGACCATGTGTTTATGACAACCCGGACTGCTGTGAATCGAAAATATGGCATGCCCCACTCAGCGGGTTATGCTCCACAATCAGTGCACGTGCTTTGTAGCTTTTTAATACTTCTGCCGCGCCACGCGGATTGGCATATACAACTTTGGTCAGCGCATCGGCTGTCATGCAGTCTTTTGCCAGCACGGTGACGCTGCGACCGCTCTCGCAGGCAACCTTGCTATGCGGGTGAATGATGGGTGTCACCAAACGTCCCTGGTGCATCCGTTCACTGTAGTAACCAGCAGTGGTTGCGGCAGCGCCCTGGATTAAGGAAAGCAATGGGATGAACTGTGTGTGCGCATTGGGTGCACGCACAGTGAGTTGCTGCGCAGTGTTGCCAAAACAGCGCAGGTCGCCCCCTGCATTAACCCTGCCTGCGCGCATGCCGGCTTCTATCAGTGCCTTGATCGCAAGATCTACCGCGTAGCCCTTTGCGATGCCGGAGAGATCAAGACTCAAGCTGCAGGCAAGACGCACCCGGTTGTGTGGCAACAATATAATATCGCGCCAATTACCGTGGGGTGGAATCTTGTGTGCGGTTTCATGCTCGGGTAGAAATCCTATCCGGGTAAGCTCGGGTGCAATGGTAATGTCAAATATGCCATTGCTGGCCTCTGCCATCAATCGCGCTGCACGCAATACGCGAATAGTATGCGCGTCAACTTCCACCTCGTTATCGTATGCTTCGCGGTTAATACGAGACACGTCAGACTCTTCATCGTGATAACTCATCAGAAGATGCACTTTTACAATTTCACTAAATGCAATCGCAATCGCGGCTTGTGTTTGGGCAGTGTCTGGCCCTGTCGCTGAAATTTCAGCAAGCGTGCCCAGCAAGGGACGGGCACGTGTCAGCGTTACACCATTAGATTGCTGCAATTTTACTTGTCCAGGCTGGGCGTTCATTTAAGCACCGTCGCGTAGGTGGCAAGCAAGCGTTTCACACCATCTGTGAGGTGTTTGCATGATAGGGTGGCACCACTGATGTTTTGTATATCTTCATCAAGCTTTAGCGTATCGCCGGATTTTTTCCCGGTAAATTGTGCGCGCCATTTTGCGTTCTTGACTTCGCCACCATGGGTCTCGCGGTAATCGAGAATTTCAATTCCCGTTACCGACCCTTCCAGGCCAATTGCAAGCGCGTAAGTGATATATTCATGTTTGCCATAGACTTCATCCAGTATAAACCAGCCTACAGCTTTACCACTCTGGCTTGCTTGCCAGGCTTTTATATCATTTACCCTGACATTGATACCTGAGCCAGTTTCAATTTGTTTTTTTTGCCGGGCCGTCAATAATATTGTCGTGGCTGTAAATTTATCTGCTGCCGGAAACATTACTTTCTGCGCCTGAGCCATGTCCATATACTGCACTGCGAATGCACTAGCAGAAGCCATTGCGGGTATTACCATGGCGGGAAAGTATAACCAGCGATCACAGTTGTTCATATCAATCCCTTAAAAGTTAAGTCCGAATTTCAAGCGAAATTCCTGCTTGGTTTTTTCAATCAAATGCAAATTCGTGTCGGTTTGCCCGGTGTAATTTTCAAAGCCGCCGCCGTTTAGTTGCGGTAGCCAAGTGGCCGTGAGCCACCAGTCCTTGGCGCCATAATGCACATTGGGCCCGGCTTGAATCGACCAGCGCTCCTGTCCAACCTCGGTTTCATATTCGGTGTCGTAAAGGGCTTCAGCGCCAACAAACCAGTTTGGAGCAATACGGTAGGAAACACCGGTTCCTATTAATGTCGCGATTTCCATCTCTGGCGTGGTGGGCCATTGTTCCTGGGTCAGCGTCATACCATCGACAGGATGCCGCACGGCATAGGTCGACTCCAGGCCCACATTGACTACCCACACTAGTTGGTCGTCGAGGAAGTTTTTTTGTGCCAGCAGCCAAGTCTCAACCGTGTATTTATCTTTGTTTTGGCCGGAATGCGGATCAAGGTGAGTACTTAGTCCTGAAACATAGACCGCCAGTCCAAAATCATCTTTTACTGGGCTGAGAAAATTATATTTGGCGGAAACTTCAATACCCGAATACTTCATGCCGCTATCAATATCTGCAGGGAGATAACCATCGATCTGCAAACCAGCCGTGTTAATCGATTGCGCCAGCAAATATACTGCACCGGTAAATCGATCGGTAAAGCCATACTCAAACTCTGTTTTGGTATCGTATGCGGTATATTCTCCCTGCCCCTTATCCCAGCGCTTAGTCAGATGTTGTATTACTTCAATTGCGCCCTTCGGCAATGTTTCTGCACCCTGCACATAACCAAACAATGATTCATCTGCATGCGCAAATGAAGAGGCGAAACTTATACAGACGGTAAAATAAAACAATATTTTTTTCATGGGAACTCCAGTCAATTTGCATTAATAAAAATTGGCTGGCTTGCCTGAACAGGCTGGCTGGCTATTGGGTTGGTAAATGTAAAACCGGTATAAAGTTACCGCGTTTACGTCTTATTTCACAAACGGGTACTACTTGGTAAGGATCAACTTCCCTGCACGGGTTTGTCGCAATATATAAAGCTCCCCCTGGTGCTGAATTGTGAGCTGATTCCGCAGGCCCAACAGGGTCGCGCTACTAATCGGCGTACCATGTTGCGGCGCTATGGCGTCATTTGCCATTGGTGATGGGCTTTGCTGAGAAAATGTATGAATTGAGTTGGTCACGGCTTATACTTTGCGAATGATAGTGATTCTCATTTAAACACAGCTCAGCAAATTCGTCAATAGCCTGTGAATAAGTGTTCAGTTACGTTTTTTCCTGTTTGGGCGCCTGCCTGACGAGGCGAACCGGTGTCTGGGGTGTGGCTAATAGATTGACAGGGTCATACATGCTGTTATTTCTGCCAAAGCGCAAGGTAAGGAGTAATATCTGTATTCGGGTTTATTAATGTACGCTTCTGCTGTATAAAGGAGTTGTAATGACCAACAGGATGACGCTGGCGGCATCGGAAGTGCAGGTGAATGATCACATTTATAACGGCACCGGCACCAATGCACATCCCACCCATGCCTGGGAAACCATTACTGAAGTACGCGTAGTAGATGGTCTGTATCTTTTAATCACCGGTGATGTAAAGGGGCTGCACGGTGAAATCTGGCTCGAACCCGAAGAGCAAACTGTAGTTATACGATATCCAAAATTATGAAGACAGAAATCCTTAAATACCTGAATGCTCAAGGCGAGCGTCTCGATAGCGAGATTGCAGAGGCGATAGGTATCTCTGTGGCCAAAACTCACGTCATGTTGTCTGAGCTTTCTGCCGCAGGCGAAATCATGACTTGCCACATACAGCGGTTTGACAAGGGCAAGAAAATAGAAGGCATCAGCTGCCGTATCTCCGGCCATATTCCCAAGGCTGCGCCGGGCAGGAAATCCAAGGTACAGCTAAAGTTATCGTAATTGCGTTTTACTTTACGAAACTATTTTCTGTTTATCCTGTTCGCACGCGCTCGTTATGCGCGTTACGATAGTAAGTGGTAGGTAGCGCTAGCCATGAAACTCATCGACCCCAGAACTTCTTACATACTCATCCATCCTGTTGCCTTTGCCTTGCAGGTACTGAAAGCCTTTCAGGCTAATCAGGGCTTGCTGCTTGCCGGCGCTGTTGCCTACTACGCTTTGCTTTCGATTGTTCCCATGCTTATTTTGACAGTGATTGCTTTATCGCAATTCATTGAGCAGGACGTTCTACTGGCAACGGTAGCCAAGGCATTGGAGTATGTCGTGCCGGGAGAGTCACGTGCAGTGGTGTTGGAACTGAAGTCCTTTCTGGATCACCGGGTTGTAGTCGGTTGGGTATTGCTGTTGACGATGCTGTTTTTCAGTTCTCTGGGTTTCAAGGTGCTGGAGAGTGCGATATCAGTGATTTTTTTGCATCGTGTGGAGCGGCACAGACGGCGCATTATTGTTTCGTTGTTGTTGCCCTTTGGCTATATTATTTTTATTGGAACGGCGCTGTTTGCAGGTTCGTTTTTGATTATTGATTTATTGGCGGTCGGCGGCCAAAATCTGGTTGTCCTGGGGTATAGCTGGTCGCTTGGTGGTATTTCGTCCACGCTGATTTACTTTGCCGGTGTACTGGGTGAAGTTCTGCTCATTTCTGCTATTTACTATTTTATGCCGGTGGGCAGATTAGCTGCACGACATGCGCTGATCGGCGGTGTCACTGCGACTTTGCTGTGGGAAATTGCGCGCCATGCGCTTGGGTGGTATTTTGGCACCCTGTCACAGGTGAATATTGTTTACGGCTCGCTCACTACAGCCATCGTGGTGTTGCTTAGCCTGGAGGTGGCCGCTACCCTGTTATTGTTGGGTGCTCAAGTGATTGCTGAATATGAGCGCATCGAAATTGGAAAGCCAATATGAATAAAGCAAAACTACTTTTACTCGCTCTACCTTTTTGTTTGCTGGCATCTTGTAACAAGACAGCCGATCACTATTATCTGGGCTACATAGAGGGTGAATATATTTATCTTGCCGCACCGATATCCGGATATTTAAAATCGCTTAAGGTAACCCGCGGCACCCATGTGGATGCGAAATCACTGGCTTTTGCGATTGATGATGAACTGGAGGCGCAATCACTGGATGAAGTGAAGGCACGCGCTAATTCGGCTAAAGAGCGTTTGCAGAATTTAAGCGGGTCACGCCGCCCTCAGGAAATAGCCACGGCTGAGGCGCAATTACAAAGTGCCGAAGCGGCATTGCATCTTTCCGAATCACAATTGAAAAGTCAGGAAGCGCTTGCAGCCAAGGGCTATGTTTCTGAATTGGGACTGGATGCGGCACGCACAGCCAAAGCACGCGATACGTCACTGGTAGAAGCTGCACGCCAGCAACTGGAGATGTACCGAAATGCGCTTGGACGCGAAGCCGAGTTGGGCGGTGCCAAGGCAGATGTGATGGCAGCTCAGGCACAAGTGGCGCAAAAACGCTGGCAGATCGACAGCAAAAAAGTGTTTATCCCAACTCCCGGAGAAGTCACGGAGACCTATTTTCAACCGGGAGAATGGGTACCCGCTGGTCAGCCGGTGGCAAGCCTGTTGCCGGACAGTAAACGCCGCATTCGTTTTTTTGTACCTGAAACAATGCTGGCAACCCTTGCCAACGGACAAATGGTGGAGGCCAGTTGCGATGGTTGTGCAGCGCCCATAACAGCCAGGGTCAGCTTTATTTCGGCCACTGCGGAATACACACCGCCCGTAATTTACAGCCAGGGTTCGCGTGAGAAGCTGGTGTTTCGTGTAGAGGCGACGCCAGTTTCTGCCGAAGTGGCACATCTGCGCCCGGGTTTGCCGGTTGAGGTGCGCTTCAAATGAATCTGGCCATCGATGTGCGTGGTATCAACAAGCATTTTGGCGACAAGCATGTGGTGAAAGATCTTTCATTGCAGGTGCGTGAAGGTGAGATTTACGGTTTCCTTGGGCCCAATGGCAGCGGCAAAACCACGTCTATACGCATGATCTGCGGATTGCTTACGCCAGATAGCGGTGAGGGAACTTGCCTCGGCTATGACGTGCTCAATGACAATGTGGAAATCAAAAAATACGTCGGTTACATGACGCAAAAGTTTTCGCTGTGGGATGACCTCACCATTGCGGAAAATCTGGATTTTGTGGCACGCATGTTTGGCATGCAACAGCGCAAAAAAGCGGTAGATCAGGCGCTGGATGAGCTCGGCTTGAGTGCACGCAGGAATCAGCTTGCGGGTACGCTTTCAGGCGGCTGGAAACAGCGGCTGTCGCTTGCATCGTGCCTGTTGCATAATCCAAAACTACTTTTGCTGGATGAACCAACGGCCGGTGTCGATCCCAAGGCACGGCGCGATTTTTGGGAAGAGATACATCGTCTTTCTTCTGCCGGTATTACCATCCTGGTGACCACGCATTACATGGATGAAGCAGAGCGCTGTCATCGCCTGGCCTATATTGCGTATGGCAACCTGCTGGCGAACGGTACCGCGGATGAAATTGTGGCGGCACAAAAGCTTGAGACCTGGGTGGTGAGCGGGGCAGGGGTGCACAGCCAGGTTACAGCATTGCGTGTGCTGCCCAGTGTTGAACAGGTAACCACTTTCGGCACGGCATTACATGTCAGCGGCAGAGATGGTGGCACAATGGGGGCTGCAATCAGCCAATTTTGCGCGGCGCACAGTTTGAAAGCAGAGTTGGGCAACTCGTCGCTGGAAGATGCATTTATTCATCTGATGCGCAATACGCGCGATCAGTTCGAGGAGTAATGATGCTGCAGCATATGCGCCGCATGACCTTGCATCGCTGGCTGGGCATCGTCATCAAGGAATTTATCCAGCTCAAGCGCGACCGCCTTACGTTTGGCATGATTCTGGGTATACCCATTATCCAGTTGATGATTTTCGGTTTTGCGATCAATTCGGACCCGAAACATTTGCCCACGGTAGTGTTGCTCAACGAGTCGAGCGCGTTTACACGGGACTATGTTTCCGCGATGCGCAACAGCGATTATTTTGATCTGCTCGGAACGGCCAATACTGAAAGTGAGGCCGACAATTTGCTGGAGCGGGGTGATGTGCAGTTTGTGGTTACCTTCCCGCTGGATTTTGAACGCAAGCTGATACGCGGCGAGCGGCCTGAAATATTGGTGCAGGCAGATGCAACTGACCCCGTAGCTGCGGCGGGCGCATTGTCCGTGCTGAATCATATCGGCAATGAAGTATTCACCCAGGACATGCCGGGTTTTCGACCACCGGCCTCGGGCAGTCTGATCGATTTGCGCGTGCATAAGCTTTATAACCCGGAGGGTATCACTGCCTACAATATCGTGCCGGGGCTGATCGGGGTAATTCTGACGATGACGATGGTACTGATGACCGGGCTCGCGATGACGCGCGAACGCGAACGCGGTACCTTTGAAAATTTGCTTGCCACACCTGCCACACCGATGGAAGTGATGACCGGAAAACTGGTGCCGTATATTTTAATCGGCCTGATTCAGGTGACGGTTATTTTAATCCTTGCGCGTTTTGTGTTCCATGTGCCTATGCTGGGCAGTTTGTGGCTGTTGTATGGTGTGGTGCTGGTATTTATACTGGCTAATCTGGCGCTGGGTATTACTTTCAGTTCGATTGCGCGCAATCAGTTGCAGGCGATGCAAATGACCTTCTTTTTCTTTCTGCCCTCAATATTGCTTTCCGGTTTTATGTTCCCGTTTCGCGGTATGCCGCAATGGGCGCAGGTGATCGGTAACGCACTGCCGCTGACGCATTTCTTGCAACTGGTGCGCGGTATTTTGCTGAAAGGCAATGGCCTTGGGCTGATGTTCCACCATATCTGGCCGCTGCTGTTGTTTATTGTAGTGGTGCTGGGTGTGGGCCTGAAAACATTCCGCCGCACACTGGATTAAAGAGCCTTATTTACAACTCTCGTTTGGCTTGAGATCAAAGAGGCGGGGATATTCAGAAGGGTGACCCGCCAACACTTTTACACAATCACCCGCATTGTGTTGCTCATAGCTCATCACTTCAATACGCTCTTGTGTGCCCACCGGCTGCACGGTATAGCGGACTGCACCCTTGGCTACCTGCGGTTGATCGTCGCGTGGCAGGTCGCGATTTCCCATGCCCATCATCATGCCGCCAAAGCCGCCTCCCAATCCCCCGCTGCCGATTCCAAAACCGATTCCTACACTGACACCACTGTCGCTGGGTGTGTTTGCTTTGGCC
>JANXWX010000237.1 GCA_025350915.1 Nitrosomonadales bacterium | reverse complement strand
TTCGTTTGATGCGGAGATTGTTGAGTGTTTCCAGCCATGTTCTGCGTTCGTTCGTGAAGCTATGCTTGGGAGCACGTAATTCATCCTTTTCCAGTTCGCATTTCCCGATGAGCGTATCCATTTGCGCCGTGTATATCGGTGGGTGTTGCAATTCGAGCAGCGCAAACACTTGGTCGCGGAACGCAGGGGAAACATTTCTCTCCTGCGAACCTATTTGCACCTTGTGGAGCAGGTTGGCTGTATCGGGTAGGATAAGGTCGGTGTATGGGTTGCCCAGTTGTTGTTGAGCATCGAATAGTTTAGCCAGTTCATCGCGCAGATCGTCGCGGTGAAATGCGTGGCGATAGCTCTTTCCCTTGTTGCGGAAAGATTCCTGGAATTCTTCGCAGTGTGTAGTTTCGAGTTGTTTGCCTTTCGGATCGCGATAAATCCCATCGTTATCTTGCTTTGCGCTGGCAAGGTGATAGGCGGCGTTACCTACCGTTACAAATTGTGGGTATTTCTTCAAGAGGCCGGTGGTAAATTCAAGGCCATCTTTCAGTCCTTGGCGTTCCTTTTGCTCTTGGTTCTCTGACTTCTCAGTGGATGTCTCTCCGTCTGCATTGGTAGAGGCATTCCTCGGGTCTTCCGATTTGCTGAAAAACTTGAAGCCGCGATGTTTAACGATGTGATAAATAACTTGCGCCCATTCTTGAGGGGTGAGCTTTTGCGATAGGCCTTTTGAGCGCAATTCCCAAGGGCTAGTGATGGACTGTTTCTTGGGATGGTTGTCGGTGAATAACTGCTTGATTTCATCATTGGTTAGCATACCTGGATCACGGAAGCGGCGAACCAGAGACTTCAAGCGTGAAGTTCGCATATGGTAGCGATTGCGAGATACACGCGCTCCCCGCCGGGTCTGGTTATTGGGCTTGCCATCCTTGTCTTCCGCTGCATCGAAGCAGCGCACGCCAAGATCAATGATGCGGTTTTCACCCAGTACCGCCCAACCAACCGAAGCAATACCGATGTCCAATCCGAAAGTGAAAGGGCCGAGATTATTTTGCTTGCTTGACATTGCATTCTCCATGATAATGAAGCCGTTGTAGTTCATCCGGGGTGAGAGCCGTTGCTACAATAAAGGATCGAAATATTCTGTATCCGAAAGCCCAGTGGGGAAACCTGCTGGGCTTTCTCTTTTATACGATACAAAAAAGAGTTGAGAAAGTTGGCAGGATTTGGAAGTGGCTGCCGCTGATGCACTCTTATATGATGATATTGCAAGTGACAGATATTTGCTTTGCTTTTTCAAGAAGTAAAATGCGTGTGCTGGGCGTTATGGAATACATGATAGCGTTGAAGCATAAAAGAATTTGCTCCCCCACCATCGGTTTATCCCCTGGAGAGAGGGACGACAAGCCATTGTCGAGTTTGCTTTAAGATACTTTCATCGGCAAGATGACCATCTGCTGTCCGCGTCTATGCAAACGTCGCTGCAAACTCATGGCTGTCTGGTTGTGCAACCAGCGCACCATGAAATTGTCATTGGAGAATATCAGCTTGGCGGCAAAGCATACGCTGTTTGGATATTCCTCACTCACTTCACTTGCCAGAACATCCAATGCCTGCACGGGGTCAGTTCCGTAGGTAATGCGCCATGTTGCCTGCAGACCTTGTTGTTCGCAAAAACTTGCGTAATAACATAAAGTGTTTTCAGTCTTGAATTGCATGGTGCGGATGGTGGCGTCATTATCGTAACTTTGCGTATCGACCTCGCCAACGCTGAGAAAAACCAGGTTTTTAAAGTGGCCCGGGAACAGGCGTAATACCCACATAATGGTATGTATTCCTACACCGCGATTTTCGTCCACCATGAAAATTGCTGTTGGCAGTTCCGGATCAAGTTTTTTTGGAACACAAGAACCTGTTTTTATGGATTGGGCGAAAAGTTTTTCGACTTCGCGCAACTTGATTTTAGTTTCCGCATAATGTTTGTGTATAAACAGGCAGAGTACTATCACTGTACCGGTTATCAATACGGTTACCCAGCCGCCATCGCTGAATTTTTCAACGAGTGTCACCAGCAAGATTCCACTGGTAACAGTAAGACCGAGCAGGGAAAGCAGGAGTTTCCTTTTCCAGCTGCGTATGCTGCGGCGCTCGCGCCACCAGTGCACAGTAAGGCCCAATAATGACAGGCTGAAAGTAAGAAAAACGTTGATACTGTAGAGCACGACCAGCAGTGCGACTGAACCTTTGCTCCAGACTAGTATCAGCATAGCTGCAATACCCATCAGCACAATGCCATTTTGGGTAACGAGGCGTGAAGACAGTTGGCGGAATTGGCGCGGCACCCAGGAATCTGCCGCCATATTCGCCATAACGGCAGGGCCACCCAAAAAGCCCGTGTTGGCTGCAACCAGCAATAGTCCGGCTTCAAGAGCTAGTACTAAGGCCAACGTGCTTGCGCTAATCCAGTCCGGCAATTGCAGGGTGTTGATGATAGCCTTGAAAGTAACCGCATTAAGGGTTTGACCTTCCACATGCTGCGCCTGCCACAACAGATACAGCACAATAATACCGCCCGCAGTAAACGCCAATGACAAGGCCATATATAACATGGTGAGCTTGCCGGTGCGCGTGCGTGGTTCAGCCAGCATATTCACATTATTGGAAACCGCTTCAATACCCGTATAGGTGCCGCCGCCCAATGAGTAGGCGCGTAAAAATAGTGATGCCACAAAAATCCAGCTGGTTTGCTGTGCCAGCGAGGTAGTTTCAGCCAGGGAGGCTGGTATTAATGCCGGTAAGCCTTCGGCATGGTAGTAAATGCCATAACTGATGATTAGGGCGTGGCTAATAAAAAAACCGATAAAAATCGGTAGCAGAAACATGATTGATTCTTTCATGCCGCGTAAATTAAGCGCGATAAGCAGGATGAGCAGGATGATTTCGCTACCAAATTTAATATTTTGAAAGCCAAGTGGTAACAGACTGAAAAGCGCATCAGCACCGCTGGCAACCGAGATTGTAATAGTGAGCACATAATCAACTATGAGTGCCGCTCCGGATACCAGGCCCGCATGGGGGCCAAGCAAACGGGTGGCGACTTTGTAGCCGCCGCCACCGGAAGGAAATAGTTCGATTACCTGGTTATAGGCTAGCGCGATGATGAATACGGTGACTGCGGTTGCAAGCGCAAGGTACAGACCGAGCTGAGTATGCGTACCCAGGGCAAGGAAGGCTTCCTCGGGGCCATAGCATGCTGATGAGAGTCCGTCTGCGCCCAGTCCAATCCAGGCCAGGAACGCGATCAATACAATACTGTGACGCGTATCCGGATTAAGCGGATCGAGTGATTTGCCTAGAAAACGTTCGTATAGTTTGCTTAACACAGTGTGATTAAATCAAAGCCTATCATTGAATTCGACCTGGGGAGGGTCATAGCGCGACATTATCAACCTATTAAAAACAAAACGCCACCCGCGTAACAAAGTTACCCGGGGCGAGGGATTAACCCATTCAATAGGCATGGCATTTTTCAGCACAAAAATGCGAATATCTATTACACTTGCGAATCTTTTTGGGCACAGGGATTTCAATTGTGAACGGTTTTAAATATGGATTAGGGCAGTATGCGGTCAGTATTGTTTTACCGGCTTGCTTTACATTGAGCGCTTCCCTGAGTCAGGCCGCACAGGACGCCGTAACAGAGCAGTCCTATCTTGAAGATTTTCCCGTTGTGTTAAGCGCGTCTCGTTTATCACAACCCTTGTCTGAAGCTCCCAATGCGATGACGGTCATAGATCGTAATATGATCAAGGCATCCGGATTCAGGACAATCTCTGATTTGTTTATGCTGGTTCCCGGCATGTATGTGGGAAATGTCAACGGGCATACGCCGGTTGTGGGATATCACGGTTCGACCGAAGAATTTTCACGTCGCATGCAAGTATTGATCGATGGCCGTAGTGTATATCTGCCGCCACTTAGTACGGTGGATTGGGAGGATATTCCGCTCAATATAGACGACATTGAGCGGATTGAAGTTGTTCGTGGTCCGGCTGCGGCATCTTTTGGGGCAAATTCACTACAAGGCGTGATCAACATCATTACCCGCGATGCAGCCAGTGTGATCGGAGCTAGCCTGTCGCTTGCGAAAGGGAGCGAAGGTGTCGCAGATGCGGCAGTGCATTACGGCAAGGCTGACGAATTGTTGGACTATCGTTTGACTGTAGCGCATCGTGCTGACAGCGGTTATGGCACACCGATACTGAATGATGCCAAATTTACCAACCAGGCAAATCTGCGCGCCAATTTACACCCCATAGGCGCGAATAGTTTTGATTTGCAGCTGGGTTATAGCGATAGTACAAGAGGCATGGGAATTTATCCCAAACCGGATGATATTTTCAGGAATATCCATGTCAATTCCGGCTTTCAGCAGCTCACCTGGTTGCATGCGCTGCAGAATGGCGATGAAGTGAAGTTGCAGTTTTATCATATCAATCAGAATCACGTGGATGACGCATTGGCTTCACCGAATGCGGGCGGAATCGTAGCGGCGCAAACCGTGTCAGACCGGCAGGATATCGAGCTGCAACATATACTCCAACTGGGCAAGAGTCACCGTATGGTTTGGGGAATGGGCGCGAGAACTGACTATGCAGACAGCAAGGAAATGCTGGTTATCCCCTATACCTTTAAAGAGTCACGCATCTTTGCCCACGATGAATGGAAACTATCAGCGGATGCGATGATAAACGTCGGTGCGATGGTGGAAGATGTCGGGATGGGGCATACGAACACCTCGCCAAGGCTGGCACTCAATTATCATCTAACCCCACAGCATACTTTGCGTGCGGGCACCTCGGTGGCCTACCGAACACCGTCGATATATGAAGAGAAAGTAAATATTACAGGAGCATATGTATCTATGGGCGGGCTAAGACACGAGAAAACGCTTTCCAAAGAAATTGGCTATCTCGGAGAGATAGGCTCAACAGGCATCAGTCTGGATGTGAGGGCGTACGACGATTTGGTCAGTGACATTATTTTTGCTGACCCAGCATTGACCGTTTCCGGTTGGCCGTTCGGTTTTGCCAATTTGTATTCGGCAAATTACCACGGTTATGAAAGCACACTGAAATATCACTGGCGTGAGGGCAGTAATATTATTGTCAATTTTTCACGGCAATTCTCCAGTTGTGAGATCACTGGTTCTGTAACCAACCCAGGGTACATTCCTTATCTGCAGCAAGATATCAATGATTGCCCGGTGTCCGTGCCGGACTATAGCGGCAGCATTTTGCTAACCCAGCAACTTGGTAACGGCCTGCAGATGAGTGCCGGCTACTATCATATGGGCAGAATCAAGATGATCGCCGGCATACCGCAGTCGGTCATGAATCGCGTAGATTTTAGAATTGCGCAGTTATTTGGAAAAGTTACACAGCCCGGCAGCGGTGAGGTAGCGCTGGTAGTACAAAATGCTTTCCAGGATGACTACTCAAAATACTCGTTAACGGTTGAAACAAACAATATTCAATTCAACCGGCGCGCCTACATCGGCGCTGTGATTAATTTTTAATCGGTGAAATGGGTTGAGTCGTTTTCATATCTCTGCGCTTAAAACATGTTGTGCTGCTTTGGCATGTACCCTGTTTTTGCTGTTTGATTGTGCTATTGCGGCACCTCTCAAACTAACGCTGGTACTCAGTGAGTCGGGCGGCGCCTATCGGGAATATAGCGAAGCGTTAGAAGCTGCGCTGGTGAATAAAAGTGTGACGCTGCAGGTGATTGAAGCGGGTAATCCGCTGCCTGAGTCAGATCTTGTTATTGCTGCGGGCATGAAAGCTGCCTCGGCGATTGCACGTGAGTCGACCTCTGCAAAGCTCGCAGTCCTTGTGCCCAGAGAAAGCTTTAATAAATTGCTCAACGTTATGACAGGCCAGACGAAAGCTGCTGTAAATAACTATTCGGCAATATATTTGGATCAGCCGTATAAGCGGCAACTTGATTTAATTTCTGCAGCACTGCCAAATGTTCGATCTATAGGCGTCATTTATGGACAACAGTCCAGAGAGTTAAATGTACTACGTCACCTGGTGGCGACACGCAAACTGGTGTTGCACGAACGCCCATCAGTCGATGTCGCGAATCTGTATAATAATTTGCACGCGATATTGTTGAATTCCGATGTATTGCTGGCGATGCCCGATGCTGAAATATATAACGCGTCAACAATTCGCAATATTTTGCTGGCCAGTTATCGAAACAAGGTTCCGCTGATCGGCTTTTCACCGGCTTATGTCAAGGCCGGCGCGCTTTGTGCGGTGTATAGCACGCCAGAACAAATTGCCAAACAATCACTTGGGCTCATTCAGGAATTCTTAACGACAGGAGTGTTACCCGAAGCGCAATCACCAAAAGAATTTGAAGTATCGATAAATGAACAGGTTGCGCATTCATTAGGATTAAACATCAAAAGCGCATCACAGCTACGCAGTGAAATTGGAGCGGGACTATGAGGCATTTCGGAATAGAACAGCAAACGCTGTGGATAACTTTAGCGCCCGTCCTGGTGATGGCAATTTTGCTGGATAGCTTTTTTATTACAACGCGCTTTACCGATCTGGAACGTACCCTGATAGAAAGGTCGCAGCTGTTGGCACGTCAACTGGCTTCTTCAAGCGAATATCCTGTGTTTTCCGGCAACGCAAACTTGCTCAAACAGAATGTGGATTCTGTCATGTCTTTTCAGGATGTGGTGTCGATCAGAATTTTTGATGATAAATCCAGATTGATACTGGAGTCGGGCAGTAAAGTTGTTGATCCTGCAAGCAAGGACAGTTCATCTTTCGTACCGCTGTATCAGAACGCGGATTTTCTGCGTTTGTATGAGCCTATTATGGCTACGCAGATTAATCTGGAAGGCAGCACACCCTCCACTGAGCACAGCGCAAATAAATTAGGTGCGGTGGTAATCGAAATCAGCAAGCTGAGGCTAAACAAACAAAAAAACAGGGAATTGATATTAAGCCTGTTGACGACGTTTCTCATTTTTTCAATCACAATGATACTGGCAGTCAGAGCGGCCAGGGGAATATCCAAACCCATACTGCAAATGTACCGGGCTATTTGCAAAATTGGACGTGGAGAGCTGGAAGAAACCCGATATTCATCGAGTCCCATTTATGAATTGCATGAGCTGTCAGAGGGCATCAACGACATGCGCAAACAGTTGTGGAGAAATCGCGAGATGCTGGAAAATCAGATTGCCGAAACGACTGACGATTTGCGCGAGAAAAAAGAAGAGGTTGCGCTTGCCTATACAGAGAAGAAAAAACTGAATGAGGATTTGGCTTTAGCCTTAAGCGAGTTGCAGGCCATTATGGAAGCCAATCCAGATATATTGTATGTTTTCAATACTAACTTTGAACTCATACAATGGAACTCAAATTTTTCCCGGTTTTTTGGTTTGTCTGACGAGCAGTTACTTAACAGGCATGTGTCTAAATTTATTACCAAAGCGGAGCGAGGCGCAGCGAAAAAAGCCGGTACACATATCTTTGAACGGGGATCGGCTTCGATTGAATTTCAGTTAATGAGGCATGACGGCAAAGCGATACCCTATCTATGCAATGGTGTGGCGTTAAGGAATTTAAAAGGCGAGACTACCGGATTTACCGGCACAGGCAGGGATATCAGCGAACGCAAGGCTGCCGCTGATCATATACACCATATGGCCCATTACGACATCCTGACCGATTTGCCCAACAGATCACTGCTATCTGACCGATTACAGCAGTCGATTAATGTGTGCAAACGGGAGCGGAAAACGCTGGCGATCATGTTCCTGGATCTGGATATGTTTAAAAATATCAATGACGAGCATGGGCATGCCATAGGCGACCTGTTGTTGAAGGAAGTGGCGGTTCGGATCCAGTTGTGTCTGAGGGAGTCTGATACTGCAGCTCGAGTGGGCGGAGACGAATTCGTTATATTATTACCCGCGATCGAGACGGAAGAAACCGCCTTCGTCGTGGCGGAGAAAATACGTATTGCATTGAAACATCCATTTGAAATCGACGGCCACATCTTGAGTATATCCACAAGCATCGGTATATCGATCTATCCTGATCATGGCAACGAGGAGAAAGTGTTGCTGAAAAATGCGGATACGGCGATGTATCTGGCCAAGCAAAAAGGGCGAAATACAGCCCTGATCTTTAATTCATAAAATATACACCCCTTGACCAGTATCACCGGTTTGATCCGCGCAGCCGCGCGCAATGAGCTCATGAAGCTGCGCGAGTTGCGTATACCTTCTATGTACAGCAATATATTTTGTGTTTGCTGATCGTTTACCAGATAGTCGAGAATTTCGCCAAAATCCACATCGGCAGACGAGCCCATTGAAACCACGCTGGAGAAGCCAACATCATTGGTATGCGCCCAATCCAGAATAGCCGTACAAAGTGCACCGGATTGCGACACAAACGCCAGATTGCCCACATTGGCCCCACCGTTGTTAAAGGTGGCATTCAGTCCGATGGCTGGACGCATAATTCCCAAGCAGTTGGGGCCGAGCAGGCGTATGCCGTAATGGCGAGCGTTTTCCAGCACGGCACGTTCCAGCGCCAGACCGGCTGCGCCTGTTTCGGCAAAGCCAGCAGTAATAACTACGACAGCCTTGACCCCATGTTTGCCACAGTCTTCAATAATGTCCGGTACAGTTTGCGGTGGGGTGGCAATTACCGCCAGCTCTACAGCTTGATTGATCTGGAAAAGTGACGAGTAGGCCTTATGTCCCTGGACTACTTCTCGCTTGGCATTGATAGGAAACAAAGCGCCTTTGAAACCACTCTTCAGCATGTTACTAAAAACAATTTGGCCAACAGAATCGACACGGTCGCTGGCGCCGAAGATGGCAACGGATTCGGGTGAAAAAAGCGGTTTGAGATAGTGCTGTGTCATGATATTAAGACCCTGCTGTATAGAGGTTTATAGTAGATGCATCAGCAACTAACTGCAAATCATTTCCCTGAAATATTTTAACCATCAGGATTTTTTGTTGAATTCGCCAACTTACCTAATACTGGGGTTGCTGTTATGATGAATACTCAATTTACTGTGAAAAAACGACTGTTTTATGACTGAAAAAACGATAGGCCGCTTTGAGGTTGTCAGGGAGTTGGGGCGGGGCGCACAGGGTATTGTCTATCTGGCTGTCGACCCCAGGCTTGATCGTCAAGTGGCGATCAAAACACTGCGCGCAGGATCTGCCGCGCAAAATGACAAATTATTGCGCGAAGCAAAAACCGTCAGTCATTTGCAACATCCCAATATCATTCCTTTGTATGACCTCGGTTCGGCTGAAGGTGCTCCCTATCTGGTCTATGCTTTTATTGAAGGTGAAACCCTGTCTCAATTGCTCAAGCGCAGCGGGGCTTTATCTATGGCCAGTGCGGCCCGGATTGTGGCCGATGTGCTGGATGCACTTTCAAGCGCACACGGGCAAGGCGTGATGCACCTTGATATCAAACCGTCCAATGTGATGATTGCTGCTGACGGCCAGCATCTGGTGATGGATTTCGGTATAGCACGGTCTATATCCCAGCTCCCTGACGCATCCGGAGAAATAACCGGGACGCCGCAATACATGGCGCCTGAAACGATCTCGGCACAGGGTGCCGAATTTCGTTCAGATCTGTTTTCAGCCGGCGTAATGCTGTATGAAATGGTGACAGGTACGCCCGTTGTGACCGGCGAGAACGCTTTTCAGATCTTGAACCGGAATGCACATGAAAAAGCGGATGCGCCCTCCAGCCGTAACGTGAAAGTGGACGAAAAGCTGGAGTGGATCATCCTGAAAGCGATTGCGAAAAAACCCGAGCAGCGTTTCCCCAGTGCGTTGGCGATGCGTCATGCCTTGTTGAATTACCTGGATGCTTCAAAGCAATCCACCGTGGCCGCGCCTGAAGCCGACTTTTCAAGCACGTTAAGATTTTTATTGCGGCGTATGCGCAGCAAAGCCGATTTTCCGGCACTGTCGGGTATCATTCATCAAATCAATAAAATTGTGTCATCCGAGAGCGAAGGCTCGAGCAAGTTGTCACAGGCTATCCTGCAGGATTTTTCCCTGACAAATAAACTGCTCAAAATGGTGAATACGGTTTCCTATTCCCAATTTGGCGGGCAGATCAATACGATCTCCAAAGCGGTTTCCATACTCGGTTTTGAAAGCGTGCGCAATATTGCAATGTCGCTTATCTTGATGGATTTTTTGCAAAATAAATCGCAGGCACAGGAGATGAAGGATGATGTCATCTCCTCCTTTTTTGCGGGAACCGTTGCAATACAGCTGTCGAGAGGAACAACTGCACAGGACATTGAAGAGACAATGATCTGCGCGATGTATTTGCACCTGGGCAGAATGATTGCAAAATTTTACTTCTTTGAAGAGAGCGAAGAAATTACGCGTTTGATGGAAGATAAATCGATTGATGAAGATCAGGCCGCCATGAAAGTACTGGGCGTATCCTATAATGAACTCGGTATTGGCATTGCCAAGACCTGGAATTTTCCGGATCGCCTAATAGCGGGCATGCAAAAATTTTCGGATGAAAAAATAACCGCGCCTACCACCAATATCGGGCAGATCAAAGTGACTGTCAATATGGCCAGTGAGCTCTGTGCAATAGCAACCGTCTCTGATGTCAATGGCAAGAAAGGGGCTTTGGAAAAAATCAGGGCACGCTATGCCGGCCTGGTTGATACCGATGAAGCAACATTATCAGCCGCGCTTGAAAATGGCTTGCATGATTTGACACTGCGTTCGGAAGTGCTGGGCCTGGATACCTCAAAAAGCATTGCGCTAAAAAATCTGCGTATGTGGCTGGATCGTTCCACTGACAGCAATCAATCCAAAAAGTCGGCTCAAGCCAGGATTAATACGAATGAGGATGCTGAAACGATTAGTTTGATGCTGGATACGAAGACACTGCTGAGTGCGGATATTGAAGCCGGCCTGGATCCTGAGGCGATACTCAGCAATGGTATCCAGGATGTTACCAGCACACTGGTTGGCGAATACAAGCTGAACGATGTTTTGTTAATGGTTCTGGAAACGATTTACAGGGGATTGGGCTTTAAACACGTCATTATTTTTAGCCGGGATATGAAGCAAAACAGGATGGTTGCCCGTTTCGGCTTTGGCGAAGGGACGACTGAGTTACTTCCTCTGTTTCATTTTCCGCTTGCATTCGATTCGGACGTTTTTCATTTGGCCTTGCAAAAAGGCCTGGATATCGTTATCGAGGATGTCGGTGCGGCCAATATTGCCAATAAAATTCCACTCTGGTATAGCGAAATTATAGACGCCAGATATTTCTTGCTGCTACCAGTAGTCGTGAACAAAGTGGCAGTAGGGTTAATATATGCAGATCGGATGGATGCCAGAAAGTTTCAAATCACAACCAGGCAATTGTCGATGTTGCGCACCCTGCGCAATCAGGCCGTGTTGGCGATCAAACAAATGGCTTAACGTCTGGTTGGCAGTTGTTCAATTAAGTGTTTAAGATGTTACATCTTGGGTTGCGTTCTGGTTCACCGAACATGCCGAATGTAATTAATATTGCTTTGAAATTAATAGGAATAGGCCCATGAAAAATAACAATTTTTATTTGTTTGGAACATTACTGGCGATGTTGCTTAGTACATCTGCTACCTCGGCAGTAGAGAAGCCGGTTAATAGTGAAAAGATAGCCAAGCCGGTACAACAAAATATAGAGGTCGCAATACCGGCGCTTGATGCAGACGCAAAAAAATTGCTGGACCAGGCCAGTAAGCGTGTTAGCAATATCAATACCCGCGAATTTCAGGCACTGATTAAACCTCGAGCTAATACAGTTGTGATAGACGTGCGTAATCCGGATGAAATTACGTTGTTAGGCGGATACATCCGGGCTGAAAATTATTTCAATATCCCGCGTGGACAACTGGAATTCAAGATTTCCACCCTTGTGTCAGGCAAAGATACACCGATTGTGGTTTATGACGATTTTAACCAGCGCAGTCCGCTGGCTGCAGACTCATTAGGCAATCTTGGGTATACCAATGTTAAAAATTATGCAGAAGGTTTTTATAAATGGAAGCAGGCCGGTTTGCCCGTCAAGTATGACGATATGGCGCCGGACTCCTTCCTCTATCGCAAGCCGGTTGAAGTGATTCCTGGCGTCTGGTCTGCTATCGGTGAAACAGGCCCCGGCAGCTATGAAAATTCAGGCCATAACAATAATCTGTCATTCATTATTACCGACGCCGGGGTCGTGGTGATGAATTCGGGTGATAACTATTTACTGGCGCAATCCTTGCACGAAGAAATCAAGAAATTAACGAGGCAACCGGTGAAATATGTGGTGCTGGAAAATAGCCAGGGCCATGCCATGCTGGGCTCAAACTATTGGAAGGAGCAGGGGGCAAAAATCATTGCGCATAAAGACGCGGCGAAGATTATCGAAGAGCATGGTGAAGATATCTTGCAGTCCATGCGCAGACGAGCACGCGATAAAGCCTTTAAAACTGCAGTAGTGATACCCGATATTATCATTGGGGATAAGTATGAGTTGAACATGGGTTCCTGGAAGCTGGAAGTGTTGTACCTGGGCCCTTCACATAGCCCCGGCGATCTTTCACTGTGGATACCCGCAAGCAAACTGATGATCTCTGGCGATCTGGCTTTCCACCAGCGTATGCCCCCTTTGTTTGAAGATACGGACACGGCAGCATGGCTGGCAACCTGGACTAAATTTGAAGCGATGGGTGCGAAATATGTGATTCCCGGCCATGGTGTTCCCACGAATATGGAGGAGGTTACCAAAGTAACCAAAGGCTATCTGGAATTTTTGCGTGGCAAGGTGGCCGAAATAATTAAAAAGGGTGGTTCATTAAATGAGGCTTATGAAATTGACCAGACCCCCTTTGCCTATCTTGATACCTACTATGAGCTGCATATCAAGAATGCGGGGATGGTTTTCAGGGAAATGGAATTCTAGATAGTAATAAACTCGCCACAGAGATCACAGAGATGTTGGATGGTTTTCTCTGTGTCCCCGGTGAACTCTGTGGCTAATCTTTTTTCAGTGTAAAAATCAATATGTACGAAGTCAAACCCGAACAATCTGTCGAGCTGCTGAAAGAACTGCACATACTTACCCGCGACGGCAAGATGAATCAGGATAGCCGGCGCAAGCTCAAGCAGATTTATCATCTGTATCAGTTTATCGAGCCCTTATTGCTGGATATATGGCAGAGTCATGCTGACATCAATCTGGTTGATCATGGTGCGGGTAAGTCCTATTTGGGATTTATCCTGTATGACTTGTTTTTTAAAGCGCTGGATAATGCATCACATATCTACGGCATTGAAACCCGTGAAGACCTGGTTGCAAAATCCCGTGAACTATCGAGCAGGCTTAATTTCCCAAGAATGTCATTTGTTAATCTGACAGTTGCCGAGTCCATCGAATCGGAGCAGCTACCAAAGAATATCGATATCGTTACCGCCCTGCATGCGTGTAACACCGCTACCGATGATGCGATACATTTTGCGCTGAAGAAAAAGGCCAGATATATCGTGCTGGTGCCGTGCTGTCAGGCAGAAGTGGCCGCCGTTCTGAAAAAAAATAAATCCCGTGAGCTCAAGAATAATGTGCTGGTCGAGTTATGGCGACACCCCATACATACCCGTGAATTTGGCAGCCATGCAACCAATGTGTTGCGCTGTCTGCAACTCGAGTCGCATGGATACCGGGTAACCGTGACAGAGCTGGTGGGCTGGGAGCACTCCATGAAAAATGAGCTGATCGTCGCCACTTACCAAAATTTGCCCAGAGAACGTTCTGCAGCACGGTTGCGTGAATTGTTGAAAACTTTAGGTCTTGAAGAGATGAATGAGAGATTTTTTACCGGCTTGTAATCGTTTATCTACAGTATGCAGGCAGCAACTGGGACTCAATATCACTGCTGTGGCATTTCCAGATTATGTTATGCGCCGGGTCAAAAGTGACAGTATAAATGAGATGTTTGTTGCGCAACCCCAGCCGCTCTTCACCACTAAAAGCCAGGGTTAGCTCACCATCAAACTGATTTATCTCTATCGCGGTTACATGTGGCGTTGTGCCCAGATATCTGTCAGCATCGCTGATCGCCACCGGAAAGCGACGATTGTTAACATAAAAACGGGTAACGGCAGACGTTGCTTTTTCACCGAGCTGTAACCCTTTTTTCAGCTGTATTTTCTGTATGTATTGTTTAAAGGCCGGTACGCCTGCTGTAGCAAACAGAACAAGAATTGGAATCATCAGCGCGATAAATAAAACCAGAAAAGTCGCCTTGATGGAAATTTTTGTATTTTCACTTGAGCGAACAACTATCGTTTTGGCGAGCAAATCATGTAAAGCCTGTTTGCGTGTGGTGAAAGGCTGAATTAAAAAGCCGGTGTAAAAAGAAAGGTATGACATGCTCCTGGCCATCAACCGGCCGAGGGCGTGTTGCGGTGTGATTTTGTTCCCGTATATATCCAGCACTTTGATATTCAACCAGCGTTTTCCCAATGTCGAACACGCCCCACTTGAAGTGGTGAAGACATAATAAAAAATAGCAATGCATATAATTATCGTTACAAATATCGTCTCGGCTAGCGGATTGTGGATAAAATTATCCCTCCCGCTAATAACGATCAATCCGGCAAGTAAAAGCAGTAGTGCGATAACAACAGCGCCCAGCAGGAAAAAATCGAGCAGTGCTGCAAAAAAACGCATCCAGAAGCCGGCATAAATAAGCACGTCGGTACTGCCGCTTTCGCTTGAAGCCGGGGATAAATCCAGATCGCAATTTTTGCAATATCTGGTAGTTGAGAGGTTGTTGTAACTACATTGGGGGCAATACATGTGCTATTTCTTTTCGTTTTGCTCTGCGGTGTAACCAATTCGAAATGAATCAACGATAGCAATTATCCAGCAAACGATTAAAATCCAGGTTGCCGCTTGCAACTTCAATTGTGTTTCGCCAGGCGGATTGGTAACCAGTTTTGCGATCGCTTCCGGGTCAATTGGTAACGTACCGTTCGTCATTTGTTCAGCGATCACAGATGCCTCATTAAAAGCATAGTTGAACAGGAACCAGATACATAGCAGTGCGGTTATTAGAAATACAAGGCCGCGTAAATAGTGCTTGAGTAAAAAGTGGCCTGCACCGGGAAATAACAGAGCGGAGAATAATGCTGCCTTAATTGATTTTCTCATGACATGTTCAGTTTGATCAGTTGGCATTAGAAGGCGTTATGATAGGCCAAGTGCTGCAAACAACAAACCCCCTCGACAGTTCACGCCAGACGGCGCCCGTATCACCGGAAAGCTCAACAAGCAGCAATGCTTCTGAACTGGCTTGAAAGTGCTGCTCAAGCTGCTCATCAAGTGATGTGTAAGTGATTGCCAGTGTATCGTCGGTTATCAACACTGGTGCAAGCCAACTCAGGCGCGGCAAGATCGCCCAACGGCTCTCTGTGTGGGATTGGGGGATTTCTTCCAGGTTGTGGCGCACCCACCAGCCAGTCAGATGCACTCCGGATATCCCTGCGATAGAATCTTTATGGCTGCTGGAGCAATGGTAAAAAAGGTAGCCTTTAATATAAGCCTGCGTTCTGTCTGGCTTGATACCCTTTGGGAGCGCCTGCAGCCCCTCGGCAGAATTGCTTAATAACAGTTGCTGCTTAAATACCTTGTCCAGCTTGATATCCAGCCTGTCGCGCGTGCCGGGGCCAATAAAACTACGCTGTTCTGATTGCGGAGTGGCTTGAAGATAAAATTTGACCGCCGCTTCCCAATGATATGTATCCCCCGCACTATCGCGAAACAAAAAATCATATTCGCCCAAGGTGCGCTGTGCATCCTGCACCTGTAGATTGGCCGCTATGAGTTCAGTCCCTTTTAGGTGGGTAAGCCAAAAGTTAATCAGCGTTTCAAAATAGTGGCCGAGTCGGCGCGTAGGACGTGACTGGATGAATTCGTGTAACGGCAGAGGGTGCACATCCAAATCTCTTAGCCATGTGGCGCAAGCATGCAGTTGGGCCTGACACCAACTGTCTTCTACAACGTGGCCTTGGTAGGCTGGGTATGACGAATCCAGTAATCCAGGTGAGCCTATCACCCAGGCCAGATCGCGTACAGCATGATCCTGCAGCTCGTCGAGTATGCTGGGAGATGTGGCCTTCAAGTTAGCGAACTTAAATAATGCTGCAGGCCTCGTCAAAGGACAGCCGTGGGCTGCGCGGGAAAACACCGGCAGGATCGCCATACCCCAGATTGCACAGGAAGTTGGATTTCACATGGGTACCGGCAAAAAACTGTTTATCCACCAGCGCATTGTCAAAGCCGGACATGGGCCCGCAATCCAGGCCATAGGCACGCGCAGCCAGCATAAGATAAGCGCCTTGCAGTGTGCCATTGCGGAAAGCGGTTGAGAAGGCAACGGCTTCATCCTTGTCAAACCAGCTATGCGCCGACAGATCGTGTGGGAAAAGCTGCCCCAGTTTTTCATAGAAACGCAGGTCATAGGCAATAATGGCGGTTACCGGCGCTGCAAGCGTCTTCGCAAGGTTGCCGCCACTCAGCGCAGGCTTGAGCTTCTCTTTGCCTTCCTTTGACGTTACAAAAACAATGCGTGCCGGTGAGCAATTGGCCGAGGTGGGGCCCATACGCATGGTGTCATATATACGCTTAAGCAAGTCATCGCTGACCGGGCGTTGTTGCCAGGCATTGTGTGTACGTGCGGCATGAAAAAGTTGATCGAGAGCAGCTTGGTCCAGTATAGGGGGCATGGTTGTTCCTTTTGATAGTTAAGCTGTGCTAAAGATGAAAGGTTACCACCCTTGTCAGGGTGTGTCAGTAATCAGTTACTCGAGTCATTAGTGTGGTATTAATAAAAGCACGACCGTGCTATATTGCAAAAATGGATAAAGGAATTGAAACGCGGGAAAAAATTTTGCACGCAGCCATGCATATGGTGCGCGAGAGCGGGTTTGACAGTTTGACTATCGGCGAGACGGCCAAGCAGGTTGGCATGAGCAAATCGGGTGTGTTTGCCCATTTCGAGTCGCGGGACGAATTGCTGTTAAATGTGATTGCATTTACCGCGCAGGATTTCAAGGAGCAGGTATTCGATAAAGCCCTGCAACACAAACGCGGTCTTGAACGCATCAATGCGCTGTCACGTTACTGGATCAAGTGGAGCCATCAACCCAGCGGTGGCTGCCCGTTCATGTCCGGCGCGTTTGAGTTTGACGACAGGCCCGGTGTTATCAGGGATGCGCTGGTCAAGCAGGAAAAAGCAGTGCACGACATCTGGGAGCGGGCAGCAAAGATTGCGGTTGAAGAAAAAGAATTTAAAGCAGGGACAGACTGCAAACAGTTTGCCTTTGAAATTTTTGGCAACCTGCTATCTTTTCAGATCTATAAGCGCTTGCTAAACGATGTGAAAGCAGGGCAGATGTACAGCATTTCTTTTCAAAACATTCTTTCCAGATACCTGAAATAAGACGGAGTCGCCATGGAGCACAGTTCATATAAATGGGGCGAAAAAAAGCACGACCGTACGGTTTTATCGTCAGTCATCTATTTTCTGACCAAGGCAGCATTTCAACTTGCACCTGAAACTGTGTGCAAGATTATGCGGGAGAAGGGCTTCGCGATAAAGCCGTATCGCTTGAATAAAGCGCAGCGGGAGCTGCTAAGTGAGGCGCATAGCTTCTACCTGGAGTATAGGCAAAACAAAATTAAAGTATTTGAATGGGGAACGGGGCCGACCATCCTGCTGGTGCATGGCTGGGGTGGCAGGGCATTGCAACTGAATTCGTTTGTCAAACCACTGGTTGCACGGGGCTTTCGCGTCGTGGCTTTCGACCACAAGGGCCACGGTGAGAGCTCAACCCGCTTTAGCAGCTACCCGGAAATCGTCAGGGGCACAGATTTGCTAACCCTGTATTACGGTAAAGACCTGCATGGTGTCATCGCGCATTCGATCGGTTCCAATTCTGTGTTTAAAGTGAGTGAATATTTTGAGCGGAAACTCAAAATTGTTGCCGTCGCACCAATGGAAAATTTCCCGCTGTGGCTGGAAAAAATGCGCAGAAGAGTGGGTATCTACGAGAAATTGTTTGCCCGTGTCATTGGGAAAATTGAAGCCGATGCCGAATTAAATTTGCTTGATCAGTGTGTATTTAATTACGACAAAATCAGGCGCCATGAAGTGCTGCTGGTGCATGACAAGCTGGACCGTATTAACAAAATTAGTGCCAGTTATGAAATTCAGCGGAACTTAAAAGATACAAGCCTGATGGAAACAGAAAACCTGGGGCATTCACGGATTTTAGGAAATAAAGCAGTGGTAGACAGAGTAGTAGCGCATTTTAATTTCCCCGTATGATTTCTTTGAACTGAAGCAGACAGTAATGTTGATACCGTCGTCTTATTTACCGCGGGATTAAATTTTTTAAATTTAAATATTAAGCAACGGGTTGAGCTGAGTGTATTGCTTCATTTGTGTTCCTTTTATTTGGTCGTTTAAGTGGCACGATGATATCTCAGCCCACCGCCTAAATTCACTTACAAAAATTGCGCTTCAGAGTTGAATCCGCCCAGTCAAAGATGTTATAACGCTGTCAGAAACTAGGTATTCACGACCGGTAGCTTATACCTGTTGTTCAGTTGCAAATTATTTAAAGAATTGCCAAACTTTTTCCGCTGGTCTGGCCATAATCGCCTTTTCGCCGCGTACCACAATAGGACGTTCCATCAGCATAGGATAGGCCACCAGCGCATCCAGCCATTCATCATCGCTCAGCGTGCGCCCGACAAAGTGCTGCTTGAATACTTCTTCACCTTTGCGTATCAATTCCAACGGCTTCATTCCTAGCTTGTGCAGCAGCTCGCTTAACTCTTTCTTGTTGGGAGGTATATCAAGATACTTTACCAACTCAGTGTTGTAACCCTGCTCACTCACCAGTGCTGCGACATCGCGACATTTGGAACAGCGCGGGTTGTAGTAAATGGCAATGGTTTCCTTATTCATGACGTCCGGCCTCGTCAATTTCCTGGTCTTTCTCAGGCGTGCCGGATTCCTTATGTTTCTGCAACATCGCACTGCGCGTTTCGGGTGATTCGAGGCTGATGCGTCCAATCACGCCATCGCGATAGTCTTGCAGGAATGCCAGTGCGGCTTTTTCCAGATCATAGGCGCCGCCCTTGAGGCGATAACCGCGACGTTTGGCTATAGCTTCGATCAAGTCTGGGCCATCCATGCCGGCTATTTCAAATTTGTATCGCGCGGCCACCATTTCCGGATAGCGGGCTAGCAGGATATCGCCAAGAAATGAGGCGACTTCTTCATCGATGACCGCATTGCGGCCGATCGCATGGCTGGCAGCCAGCATGAAGCCATCCGAATCATAGGCGATTTTCGGCCACATCATGCCCGGGGTGTCGATCAGGGTCATGCGTTCGTTCAGGTCCAGACGTTGTTGATTTTTGGTCACAGCAGGTTCGTCGCCCACTTTTGCCACGCGCTTGTTCAACAGGGCATTCATCAGGGTAGATTTACCTACGTTGGGGATGCCCATAATCATCATGCGCAATTGTTTGATAGTCGTGCCGCGATGTGGGGCGAGCTTTTCGCACAGGCCGGGTATCTTGGCGACATCGCTCTGTTTTTTGCAGGAGAGCGCGACTGCCGTTACATCTTTTTGTGCATTGTAATACTGTAGCCAGGCCTTGGTGATAGCCGGGTCGGCCAGATCAGCCTTATTCAGTATCTTTAGGCAGGGGCGCTGGCGAAACAGACGCAGCTCCGTCACGATAGGGTTGCAACTCGCCTCTGGCAGACGCGCATCCAGCACTTCTATCACCACATCGGTACGTTCCATCGTGTCGGCCGCATTTTTGCGTGCCGCCACCATATGTCCGGGAAACCATTGAATTGCCATGTTTTTACATTTTGATTAAAGGCGCATTTTACCCCTACACGGCGATCTGCGTCTTATTGGATTGGTTTCAAAGTAGAATCGCGCTATGACTGAACCCGTTGATAATCCCTGCGTCACCTGTGGCCTGTGTTGCGCTAACTTCCGCGTGTCGTTTTATCACGGGGAAGTGGAAGGTATGCCGCTGGGCATAGTACCCGCTCATTTAACCGAGAAATTGAACGAGTCGCGCGCCTGTATGAAAGGCACCAGCCAGAAAATCCCGCGTTGCATTGCGTTGTCCGGAACTTTGGGTGAGCAGGTAGCCTGCACGATCTATGAATTGCGCCCTACGCCGTGTCGTGAGTTTGAGGTGTGGGAAGTGAATGGCGAGGTGAATGCACGCTGCCAGAGTTTGCGTGTATCGTATGGTTTACCACCGGTGCAAGCGAAGCTATATTTATTAACCGAGGATTAATGTATTAGCGAAAAATAAAAACCCGCTCAAGGCGGGTTTTTGTGGTTTGTAACGGGGTGATTATCAATCGGCAAAAGACTTATTCGCCGCATCGACCGCAACACCGCGTTTGATTGGCGCTTTGACGCGGGCGAGTGCGTCATCCAGCGCGGTGAGGCAGAGCAATATGTTGCGCTGATTTGAAGCGTGTCCCATCAGGCCAATACGCCATACTTTGCCCGCCATGGCGCCCAGGCCCGCACCGATTTCCAGCTGATAGTCGTTGAGCAGGATGCTGCGTACGGCGGCTTCATCGACACCATCAGGTATGCTGATTGCATTCAACTGTGGCAGACGCTCTTTCTCCGGCACGATAAAAGTGAGGCCCATGGCTTCAAGGCCAGCGCGCAGCGCGAGGTGATTTTTATGGTGGCGTGCCCAGGAATTTTCCAGGCCTTCTTCCTGCAGAATCACCAGTGACTCGTGCAAACCATACAGCGCGTTGATCGGCGCAGTGTGGTGATAGGCGCGTTTGGTGGCTCCGCCCCAGTAGCCCATCACCAGATTCAGGTCCATAAACCAGCTTTGCACTTTGGTTTTACGATTCTTGATTTTTTCCATTGCGTTAGCGCTGAAACTGACTGGAGACAGGCCGGGTGTGCTCGACAGGCACTTCTGAGTGCCAGAATAAATCGCATCAATTTTCCACTCATCCACCTTGAGCGGCGAACCGCCCAGTGAAGTGACCGCATCGACGATAGCGAGGCAGTTGTGCTTGTGCGCAATTTCAACCAGTGTTCTGGCATCAGAGATAGCACCGGTAGAGGTCTCGGCGTGTACAAATGCCACGATCTTGGTGTCTGGATTTGCCTTGAGTGCATCTTCCAGTTTTTGCGGATCAACCGCGCGGCCCCAGTCGTCCTGCACCATTACTGCAGTACCGCCGCAGCGCTCCACGTTTTCTTTCATGCGTCCGCCAAACACACCGTTCTGGCACACGATGACCTTGTCGCCCGGTTCAACCAGATTCACAAAGCAGGTTTCCATGCCCGCAGAGCCGGGTGCGGAAACGGGCATGGTCAGCTCGTTGTCGGTCTTGAATGCGTATTTCAGCAGAATTTTCATTTCATCCATCATGGTGACGAACACGGGATCCAGGTGGCCAATGGTGGGGCGTGCCATCGCAGCCAGCACGCGCGCGCTGACATCGGAAGGGCCCGGACCCATCAG
>JANXWX010000213.1 GCA_025350915.1 Nitrosomonadales bacterium | reverse complement strand
CATTCCGATGTTGAAGTCGTATTACTGGCGTTGAAACACCAACGACAACTTACGTACTTGGCTGAGGGGTAAGACGAAGCGAATTTTACTAAATACATATTTATGCTTTATGCATGCTTGCAAGACCTGACACCTGAGTTTTATTCAAATTAATTAGCAATTGCGAATCAAGTTAGAAGGGTAACGTCTGCTTTGGAGGAGTTTAGCGAATGTCTGAAAGTGGCCGAAAGTACGTGCTAAACACGGCCGCCACTAAGCGGGCATTCAACTATTGGGCAATTTATCATAAATTCTTCCGTAAAGGCCGAGAAGCGTTCATTAGCTGAAGTTGTGTTCCAAGCAAATTATTTTAACTTCCCGATAACAATAACAGCAGTCTTTATATCACTCCATTCATGACAACATCTGATAGGGTTCCATGATGACTGATTCAACCTCCTTGCCAAGCAGTGTCAATCGACCTTCCAGCCTGGAGTCGCCAGTTTCACTGAATTGGAAGCGATAGATTCGACGTGGTACTAAACGACCAACTTCATCTCGCACCAGTGCGATTGCGATACTTGAAATTGCATCGTCGAGAAATTGAACGTCATATTTTTTGCAGGCAAGTTTACCTGCACTCCTGGCGGCATCTAGGGCGCGCAGGCTGTCGATCCAGAACCAGACTATTGCGGCAAGTAGTAGTAAGATAAACCAATCCATTATGTTCTTTTGTCGCGATAGTCGGAATTTAAAATAGTAACTTGTTTTGTTTGGCTGCGTCTTAAATTTCAGACAAGATCAGGTCACAACGAAATTCATACTGGCAAATACCAGAAGATTTTTATTTAGCCTTCAGCGCGTCGCCTTGATATTTAATCCCACCCCAGCCATGTTTGATAAAGTTGCGTATGTTTTGATGATCGATTGCTTCTGGATGCTTTAATACATCATCACGATAATACCTGCCGAAGCAGGCGAGGGTTTCAGCCGCTGTCAGATTTTGCAGTTGAGCAAACGCAAACAGTTTGCAGGAGCCGTTGTTCTGGCCGGCCTCATTCATCAGATCGCCATTTTTGAAGGCGGTTGGGGTGAAGTCGTAGTTGGCGTCGATCACTGCAATGGTGTCGCTAAACGCAATGCTGTCTGGATTGCTGCGTAGTTGCTGCATGAAAGTATTTAATTCCATAAGTTCAATTTATTCGTTTGGTTATTTAATAGCAAGTCGCCAGAGTGAAGTGGTTTCCGCTGCACGTGCGGCATGCAAGGGATCATCCTGATTGGCAATACGCGGGTGGTGCGGCTTGGTGTCTATTTTAGCCAAGACTGTTAATCCGGCTGCATCTATCATCTTCAATAATGCATCCCGGCTTCTGAGGCCGAGGTGTTCAGCCAGATCGGAAAGTATCAGCCAGCCTTCGCCTTGTTCATCCAGGTGTTGCGCAAGGCCATTGAGGAAGCCGCGCAGCATGCGGCTATCCGGATCGAAGATTGCTGCATCTAGTGTCGAGCTGGGCTTGGCAGGCACCCAAGGTGGGTTGCATACGATTAATGCAGCACGGCCTGGCGGGTAAAGATCGGCCTGCACAATTTCTATCTGTTTGGAATAACCGAGTTGTGCAATATTTTCCTGGGCGCAATTTAATGCTGTTGCATGCATATCAGTGGCGGCAATGTGCTGTATGCCGCGTTTGGCGAGGATAGCCGCCAGTACGCCGGTGCCGGTGCCTATATCGAAGGCACGGGAATTTTTGTTGAGTGCGGCAGGCAGTGGCGCATTGGCAACCAGCTCCAGATATTCGCCGCGTATGGGGGAAAACACGCCGTAGTGAGGATGGATGCGACTATTTATCGCGGGGATCTCCACCCCTTTTTTGCGCCACTCGTAAGCACCGATGATGCCCTGCAGTTCACGTAACGAGGTGACGTATGGCTCACTCACTTCGCCATAGACTTCAACACATGCTTGTTGCACCTCCGGCGCGCGGCGCAAGGGGCTGGTGTGGTCGGCATTAAACGGGATTAACACCATACCGAGGATGTTTGCGCGTTGAGCCTGCGTTTGACGGTTTTGATGGAAGGCTTCTTTAAGGTTTAGTTCGCTCAGCGATTCGTTTGCCTCCTCGCCCGCAAGCGGGAGAGGATTGTGGAGAGGGTAATGGGTAGGACTCTGAAGCGGAGAGGTAGCATGTCCTTTCGGTGTAGCAGGGGGCTTTTTTTCTTTGCGCGTTTTTGTTTTGGCATCTATGCGCCGGGCAATCGCCTGCAGCAGTTGTTTGGCATTGTGAAAATCGCTGCGCCACAATAATGCCGTGCCTTCGCAGGCCAGACGATAGGCATCATCGGCCTTGATAGTGTCGTCGGCAATAACGATGCGCTTGGGAGGTGGCGAACCATTTGCTGAAAGCCAGATTGCAGATTTCTCTTCGCCAGCTTCGGTCCAGCGGATGATCGGGTAGTCACTCATTGAATATGAGTTGCTTTGTAATATGTCATGAACGTACTATTGAGTTTTTCGTAATTAATAACATTTTCAAATCCCCCTAGCCTTCCTTTGCAAAGTGGGGAACCTTCACTTTTTACGGTTCTGTTGTTACCCCACTTTAGCAAAGGAAGGCTAGGGGGATTTGCAAGTTATGAAATTTGGAGGATTTGAATTCATTACCGGCCTTCTTCCCGCTTCAGCTGCTGATAACGCAATTTTGCTTCATGCTCATCCTTCGCCGCAGTGATTTCACGCATCACCGACCTCACATCGGCTTTTTTGTCGCTTTGTTTGAAGCGGCCTGTTAATGGTGTATCAGGCTTTAGTTCACCGCGCTGATAGATTGCCCATATTTCCTTACCGTATTGGGTGGTTTGCAGTTCGGGCGCGTATTGGCCAAAGTAGTTGGCTAGGTTCTCGACATCGCGCTCCAGCATGCGGCTGGCGTTGTTGTTGGCTGCCGCGTC
>JANXWX010000203.1 GCA_025350915.1 Nitrosomonadales bacterium | reverse complement strand
TCTTAAACTCGGCCATTATTTCCTGCTCGGACACGTCCAGACAGGTGCACACAATACGACCGCGCTGTGTTTGACCAGCAGGCGGTGCACTGAGTGGCGCAAATAACCAGGGACGCATTGATTGGGCATCGCTTCCCTGTGCGATGATTTCCTTGAGCCAGTCACGCGCAACCGTTTCACCGGTCAGACGCACACCCAGCAGCTTGCCGTCTTCCATCAGCGCACGCTTGGAAATACCACGCTTGGCATCACGATAATTCATCACCTCTGCCGCATCATCCAGGCCGAGTATCGTATCAATCTCGGCCAGCAGCTCTGCAGACACCGGCCCTGTATGGGCAACACGCATGACGACCAGTTCTTCATCCCGGCCAAACATACCCAGTGCAGCATAATCAAAATTAGTCAGCAAAGGTTGCAAACGTGCCATACGATTCAGCGCATCACCCTTGCGCATCGCGACCATCTGCCATGGCAGCGCCAGCTTGGCCACCTGAACTGCAGCATGTTTCAGTTCAGGCTGTTTGGAGATCGGATCATAAGCATTGCTAGTGAGTGCATTAACGCCCAGTCCGCTCATATAGCGGCTGCCCCAATGCATGGGTATAAAAGTTTGTCCCGCGCGCATTTCTTCAGATGCTTCCACACGCAACGCGAGTTTGCCGCGTCGACTACTTACCTGCACAATATCGCCGTCGCTCAGTCCGCGGCGCGCCATGTCAGCAGCGCTCATCGATACAAGCGGCTCCTCCACATGACTGAACAAACGACCCACTGTTCCGGTGCGGCTCATACCGTGCCACTGGTCACGCAAGCGTCCGCTATTCAAATGCAAGGGGTAGCTTGCGTTAATGTCTTCCGACACGGGCACATATCTGGTGTTCACAAACTTTGCCTTGCCATTGGCCGTGGGGAATATGCCATCCGTATAGAGTCGTGGTTTACCCTGCGTGGCGCCTTGCGGCATAGGCCACTGCTGCGGCCCCTGTTTTTCCAGCACCGCATAGCTTAGACCGCCGATATCCAGATCCCGCCCGACAGTTGTGGCACGGTGCTCGTCAAATATTGCCTCAGTGCTGGGATAATTCAGCAGATCCGGTTTGTTTAACCGTGTTGCCAGACGTTGTGCAAAATCCACCACAATCTGCCAATCGTGCCGCGCTTCACCGGCAGGCGTAACCGCCGGAAATACACGCGAAATACAACGCTCTGAATTGGTAACCGTTCCTTCTTTTTCACCCCAGGTAGTGGCGGGTAACAACACATCCGCATAGGCGGTGGTTTCGGTTTCGCGAAAGGCTTCCTGCACCACCACAAACTCCGCAGTTTTCAATGCCTCATGGATCAAATTCAAATTTGGCATAGACTGCGCCGGATTGGTGCAGGCGATCCACAAGGCTTTAATTTGACCGTTACGCACCGCTTCAAACATTTCCACAGCGGTCTTGCCCGGCTGTGAGGGTACCTCATCAATCCCCCACAACTTAGCCACTTCGGCCCTGTGCTCGGGGTTAGCCATATCACGATGCGCCGATAACAGATTAGCAAGTCCCCCCACTTCCCGGCCACCCATCGCATTAGGTTGCCCGGTAAGTGAAAATGGGGCGGCGCCCGGCTTGCCTATCTGCGCGGTGGCAAGATGCAAATTGATTAATGCTGCATTTTTATGTGTGCCCTGCACCGATTGATTCAGGCCCTGACAATAAAGTGACAGCGTGGCTTTTGAAGTGGCAAACAGCTTTGCAGCCCGCACAATACCGTCCGTATCTACGCCACATATGGTAGCTGCATGTTGCGGCGTAAATTCACGCACAGTCGCTTTCAATGCGTCAAATCCCTCCGTGTGCTCGGCGATATAAGCCATATCGCACCAGCCCTCCCACAGCATGACATGCAGCATCGCATTGAACAGCACCACATCGGTACCTGGTAAAATCGGCAGATGCAGATCAGCCGCACTGGCTGTATCGGTACGCCGTGGATCAACCACGATCAATTTTAATTCAGGATTATTTTTGCGTGCATCCTCAATCCGCCTGAACACGATCGGGTGCGCATAGGCAGTATTCGAGCCTGCAATGAAAATACAATCGGCATGATCGATATCTTCATAGCAACCCGGGGGAGAATCCGCACCCAGCGTAGCCTTGTAACCCGTTACTGCTGAAGACATGCACAGGCGGGAATTTGTATCAACATTATTGGTGCCGATCAAGCCTTTGGCCAGCTTGTTGAATACGTAATAGTCCTCGGTTAGCAACTGGCCGGAGATATAAAAACCAACCGCATCCGGCCCGTGCTCGCGGATGATAGCCGCAAATTTGTCAGCAACCGTTTCCAGCGCATCGTCCCAGCTCGCCTGTTTGCGCTTTTCGTCACGACTCACACGCAGCTCGGGGTGCAAAGCGCGCATGTCTACGCGCGCTGTACGATGCAGATTCGCACCCTTGGTGCATAAACGCCCAAAGTTGGCGGGGTGATCCGGATCACCTCGAACACCTATAATCTTATTGTCTTCCGAACTGATGAGGACGCCGCAACCCACACCACAATAACAACAGGTTGATTTTGTTTCTTGTATCGTTTTTTTGTGCATAATTTGTACTTAGCAATATTAATGCCAACAGTGTTGTACCGGCGCTAAGGGTTTGAAAGCAAGACGCAAAAATATCAAGTCATGATATATAATAAAATATCTCGCGCACTCAAATGGTGAAGGCTGTCCTGTATGATTCACTAAATTGGTGCATTGTTAACGTTCGTTTTGGAGGTACCAGCAACAACGAGTGCGCTGCCGAATAAAATACAAGCAATTAATGGTCGATCATAAGGTTTAAACCACCGGCTTAAGCCGGTCAGCTTTAGCCTTGCGAATTCAGCAAGTGGGGAATACCGGATTCCGCTCCTCCCTGCTGGTGTTGCACTTGGCTGCGCTAACCCACCTGCTTTAGCAGGTGGTAGTTAAGTAGATTAGGCAGAAAAATAGACAACAAAAAGGGATTGGCAATGAAGGCTCAAATTCAACAAACTTTATCCACACCTGCGCAATTTCAATTACGCAAAGCCACATTCATCAAACGCGGGGTATTGCCCATGCTCGTACTCATTATTTTTGGATGTGTATTTCTGACATTTGCACTGCAGCATAAGTACGAATATTTTGCGCTGGCGGGTTATTTGCTGATTTTCGCAAGTGGCGTTGTGTTTGTGCTGACAGCAAAAAAATACTACCGCTGCCCGGTGTGTGAAAAAGTAGTTGTACCCACCAAAGATGACGGCAAACCCAGTGAGATAAGTTTTGCGATTGCATACTCACCCGAGGTCTGCCCCTATTGCCATGCTACATTAAAATAGCACGCCAGCACTTCCAGCAACGTAATGTTCAGCCGAGCTAACACACAGCCATGCTCGTTCGGCTTTTAATAATTCAGCTGCCTTAACTGCCGGTACCGGCTTGCTAAACAGATAGCCCTGACCGAACTGACAACCGAGAGTGGACAAACATTCCCTCTGCTCCTCTGTTTCAATACCTTCAGCTACCACTTTTAAATTAAGCGAATGCGCGATACCAATATTTGCCGTGACGACTGCCAGGGCATTTATATCGTCAGGCAATTTTTAAACAAAGCTTCGGTCAATTTTGATTTTATTAACCGGGTTTGTTGTTACTTATTCAGACCTTCCTAATGTTTAAAGCCGGCCATTCTGTGAACAAGGCAAAGTTGTACAGGAAAGCAGTCTGTACCGCACTTTCGTTGGCAACCATAGTGTCAGCCGCTGTCGGCTGAAGCACAGTAAGCGTCCAGCCCCACCACCTTGAACTGAGCCTAATGATGTAAGAACATAGTGTCCACCAATTTTAAGTGGACACTATCATGACTACCGTTTTCCCATCACGCCACCGCCGCAACCATTCAAATGAATTCAAGTCCGATCTGATCACGATGTGCCGTCAGCCCGGCGTTTCCGTTTCAGCCGTGGCACAGGCGCACGGCGTGAATGCCAATCTGTTGCGCCGCTGGATGAAGCAATATC
>JANXWX010000202.1 GCA_025350915.1 Nitrosomonadales bacterium | reverse complement strand
CAGTAGCGGAAGCGGCGAACCGAACCAAGTCTACTTTTTTGTCGAGCATGAGTCATGAGTTGCGCACGCCGTTGAACGCTATCCTCGGCTTTGCCCAATTACTGGACGTTCAGATTGAAGCCGATAACCGCGAGCAGCAGGAATCGGTTAGCCACATCATCTCAGCGGGTGAACAGTTGCTTGGTTTGATCAATGACTTGCTGGACCTGTCAAGAATTGAAGTCGGCAAACTGGATTTTAATATTCAGAATGTCAGTATTGCCGAGCATGTATCCAGCAGCGTTTCAATTGTCGCATCTAGCCTTGGCAACAAACGCAATATTCAGATCATAAACGCCCTCATCGATACGAAGGTGTTGGTGAGTGGTGACAGTCTGCGCATACGTCAAATTTTGATCAATTTGTTAAACAATGCGGTTAAATACAACCGTGAAAATGGCTCGGTAAAAATTGACAGCATAGTGCAGAAAAATGGCATGTTGCGAATACTGATTATCGATACGGGCACGGGTATTGCCAGTGAGCAGTTACCGTTGCTGTTCAAGCATTTTGAACGACTAAATCAGAAACACGGGACGATAGAGGGGGCAGGCATAGGTTTGTATGTATGCAAGCAACTGGTCGAGGCAATGCTGGGGAATATTGGTGTTGAAAGCGTCCAGGGTCAGGGAAGTACCTTCTGGTTTGAGTTGCCGTTGGCTGATAAGCCGGAGAGCTTGGCGTAGCCTGTTGTTGTCATCAGACTGATGACAACAACTTATGGATTAAAAACCAGATCAGGTTTGCAGCAGTCGAGAAATTTCAACAGCGATAGCCTCAGCCGACGCGGGATTTTGTCCCGTAACCAGACGGCCGTCCACCACTACATTGGCTTGCCAATTTGGCGCGTATTTATGCCGGGCTCCCCGTTGACGTAGCGTGGATTCGAGCATGAAGGGCACAACACGGTCAAGTTTGACCGCACGTTCCTCGTCATCGGTAAACGCGGCAACTTGTTTGCCCTTGACCAAATACTCGCCGTTGGAAAGCTTGAGGTTAACGAGCGCTGCCGGTCCATGGCACAAGGCACTCACCACGCCACCTTCTTCATAAATGGTTTTGGCGATTTCGGCAAGCGCTGCATTGTCGGGAAAATCCCACATGGTGCCATGGCCGCCGACAAACAGGATGGCTGCATACTCGGACGTTTTTACCTGATCCGGGGTGAGCGTCTGTTTGAGCTTCTGGACAACATCGGTATCTTGCAGAAACTTCAGGCAAACAGGGTCGGTTGAGTCGGCACCATCCATGGGGGGGTACCTCCTTTGGGGCTGACAAAATCTACCGTAAATCCATTTTCCTTCAACACTGCCCAGGGGTGAGCTGCTTCGGGCAGGTAATAACCGGTGGCTTGTCCGGTATCTCCCTTGCGGTCATGGCTGGTCAATACAAATAGAACTTTCTTCATGGTGATTCCTCGCTAGCTTATCGGGTTAAAATGAAATGTTTGAATGTCGAGCACGGATGTGACTCGGGACGGAAGCATAGACCTGCGAGTTGGCTGGCAGAAGCCATGTCGTCTTCATATGACATATTCCAGTTGAGCATGAATGGAGCAAAGGGATGGATAAACTAATGCAAATCCGGGCATTCGTCAGGCTTGCCGAAAGGGCTAGCTTCTCGGCGGTGGCGCGTGATTTGAAGGTAACGCAATCTGCGGTCAGTAAGGCCATTACTGCGCTTGAAAAATCACTGGGCACGCGCCTGGTAAGCCGCAGCACGCGCAGTGTGGCGTTGACAGAAGCGGGGCGTGGCTACTATGAGCGCTGCCGCCTTATTGTTGCCGATCTGGACGAGGCCGATGCTGCCGTGGCTGATTTGAATGTGTTATCGATGGGAACGCTGAATATCGCAGCGCCTGTGCCCTTTGGGCTGACGTTTATTTCACCCAGGGTGGCCAGATTCAAGCTCCTCAATCCCGGCATCGACATTAATCTTGATCTGAACGATCAGTCGTTGAATTTGGTAGAAAGTAATATTGATGTCGCAATTCGACTGGGGCATCTAAAGATGCAAGGTTTCGCGGCCCGCAAACTGGGAGAAAGTCCGGTGATGATTGTGGCCTCGCCAGCGTATCTTGATACACGGGGAATTCCGGAAACACCGCAACAGTTGTTGACGCACAATTGTGTCGTTTATGCCCTTCAGGACAATCCTCTGGAATGGAAAGTTGAGCGCAACGCGGGTAACCGTTCACTCATTGTTTCGAGCAACTTTCGCAGCAATAACTTGCTGGTGTTGAAGGATGCTGCGCTTGCCGGTCTGGGTATAGCCCGTTTGCCGCTGTGGATGGTTGACGCTGACATCAAGGCCGGTTTATTACGCCCTGTTCTGGAACATATCAGGTTTCCAGGATTTGATATTCACGCGGTTTTTCCCACATCCCGCCAGATACCGTTCAAAGTAAAGCTATTCGTAGATTTCATCAAGACGGAGTTAAGTTCGGTCAGTTTTTTTCTGGGGATACGCAGCTGAATAATTGAACGGATGTGCAAGCCAGCTTGAGTTGCACTTATGCGCTTCCTTTAAGTCTCTTAATTGGGGAGAATACCTGGTTTTCTATTACAATTCAGTCATGACAGATTCTTTTTACGCACTCGTTCCGGCGGCAGGTTTTGGTGCCCGTATGGGGCAGGAAACGCCCAAGCAATATA
>JANXWX010000026.1 GCA_025350915.1 Nitrosomonadales bacterium | reverse complement strand
CAGTACATCCAGCCATTTTTACCAATATCTTACTGGGTGGGTTAGCGTTGATTTTATCGATCTCCTGACAGAAGATGTCATATCGACTAACCGGCAATCGATTGATTGGGAACATCGCGAGATGGAGAAATTACGAAAATTTCTTTCCGGAATCGTTTCTCAAGTTAACACCGATTGGCGTATAAAACGGAAGGCAAAAAAAGATCAAGATTTAAAAGATACAACGGGCATTGATACCGAGGCGTGGCTTAACACACTGCCCACTGGTGTAAAGGAAAACACCAAGCAAATTATTGAATCGCTTGGTGGAGAAGACGCTCTTGAGAAATTCGCTCCCGTGATCAAGGCGCTCCACGATATTATTCCTGAATATCCAGAATTGCATTGGCGGCATCTGCATGAAAATTTGAGGGATCGGGTTAAAACATATTACAGAAATAAACAGTTTGGGGATGCAGCAAGCCAAGGGGTTCAGATTTACTGCGAACTAATCCGCAAGCTAACTGGTGAAACAAAAGATGGGGTACCACTGGTTAATGGTGTCTTCGGCAGCGCGCCGTTTGCCACTTTACCCACAGTACAACTGAACGACCTTGTTACGGAATCCAAGAAGAACATCCAGGAAGGCCAAGGACATCTATCCAGAGGGGTTGTGACTGGTTTCAGAAATCCAATATCTCATGGCCCAATAGATACCAATGTCCCTGCTGTATTTTCAGAATTGGATTGCCTTAATATTCTGAGCCTAGTGTCATACCTTGTAACCAGATTGGATGGTGCAACGGTTAATCCCTGATCACCAGATATGGTTTCACCAAAATATCCGTCGTCTGTTGGAAAAGTTGTCGCAGCGCTAAAAACTCGCTACCGCGACTTCAACCACTACAATCTCAAAAACCCGCTGGACGAATTGCTGTTCATCATTTGTAGCACCAAAACTGGCGAGGCAAGCTACCGCAGCACTTTCCGCTCGCTGAAAAGAACTTTCCCCACGTATCTGCAAATCGCCGAAGCGCCCGCCGAATATATAGCGCGGCCTATCGTCAGCGGCGGCCTGTCAAACCAGAAAGCAAAGGCGATCCGTAATCTTCTCGACGTGATCATCGCAAAGTTCGGCGAGCCGACTCTTAATCCGTTGCGCAAGATGAGGGATGAGGAAGCAGAAGCTTTCTTGTTGTCGTTGCCGGGTGTCGGCAAAAAGGTGGCACGCTGTGTTTTGATGTATTCGCTGGACAGGCAGGTGTTTCCCGTTGATACGCATTGTTGGCGCATCGCCCGGCGTCTCGGCTGGGTCAGGCCCACCCAAAAAGACAAGCACTGCGCTCCGCGCGACATGGATCGCCTGCAATTCAAAATCCCGCCCACGCTTCGTTACTCATTGCATGTAAACATGATTTCGCTCGGGCGCGAGATTTGCACGCCATCTGCACCACACTGTGATGTGTGTCCCATATCAGCTTTTTGCTCCAAGATTGGGGTGAATCGGACGAAGAAAAAATTGAGGCTAAAAATAGCACGTTAAAAATCAAATGGACGGACCTTCAATAATGATACTCATAGGCAAGTCACTACAGGCCGCTCAGGCCGAACAGCATCCGACGCACCAATCGCTCTGACTGTCTCGAATTGGCCCTTAGCCGACAAACTATTGATATTCAGAAGTGAACGGGAAGATAAATTCATAATCGAAATTTTAGGTATTGAAACTCACTGAGGTGCATATGTCGACGACGCCATCAACCACCACTCCCCACAGTATGCTGGCATTCGTATTGAAGGCCTACGGCGGCGCGGAACAGGCCTGCCTGGAACAAGTGCCTGTACCTGTGCCCAACGCGAGGCAGCTGCTCATTCGCGTTCGGGCGGCAGGCCTGAACCCTGTGGACTTCAAGATACGCAGGGGCGACCTGAAAATTGTCCAACGTTATCAACTGCCAGCAGTGCTTGGCAACGAACTGGCGGGTGAGATAGTCGCATGTGGCGACCAAGTGCATCGTTTTCACATTGGTGACCGGGTGTTCGCACGCGTTGCCAAGGAAAGGATGGGGGCCTTCGCCCAGTTCGCGATCGTCGAAGAGGATCATGCAGCCGTGATTCCGGCTAGCCTGGACTTTGCAACCGCCGCTGCCATACCCCTTGCGGGACTGACCGCACTTCAGGCATTGCGCGATGAGCTGCGCGTTGGGAAGGGGCAGCGCATTTTCATCTCCGGCGGCGCGGGTGGCGTAGGTACATTTGCGATACAGATCGCCAAACACCTTGGCGCCCAAGTTGCGACAACCGCGTCGCCGCGCGGGGCAGCGCTGGTGCGGCAGCTTGGGGCTGACATTGTGGTCGATTACACGCAGGAAAAACCCGTTTCTGTTCTCTCGGGATTCGATGGCGCATTCGATCTGCTCGGCGGCGATACCCTTGAACAGGCTTTCAGTATTGTGCGACTAGGCGCAACCGTCGTGACGGTTGCCGGTATTCCCGAGCCACAAACCGCATCAAAAGACTTGGGGCGTGGGTTAGGTTTACAGGCATTGTTTTGGTTTGCGAGCTTCTCGCTGCGGCGTCGCGCCCGACAACATGGAGTGCACTACCGCTACCTGTTCATGCATCCGAGCGGGGCAGATCTGTCCGAACTCGCCCGCCTCGTTGACGCGGGTGTGATCAAGGTTATTGTCGACAGCGTACATCCGTTTGAAAGTATCATCGACGCGATGGCCAAGCTTGAATCGGGGCATGCCAAGGGCAAAATTGTCGTTACCATGCCTTGAATCCCGTCAGCGCCGTAAGGTGGTGTCAAGCGAAGCAAGAACAGTATATTAATGGGATCAATCGTGGCACAAACAATGATCTCTGTTCACGTTCACTACTGACCTTCTGAATAGCATTCCAGAATATCTCTTGATGGCAGCCGGAGCGGTCTGCCTTGTCATTTCCACTTACATTCCGAGCTCTTTCTTCATGGCCTTGATGGCACTAATTGTATCGCTTGAAATCCGGATGAACTCCCCTCCCTTGTCCACCATGTTCAGCGCACCTTCTACATCGCCAGCATTGACTATGCGCACCACTTCGGCTGCGCATAGATGAAACTCGGCATGTTTGCTTTTCAGATTCTGGAATGCAGCCATGTCCTGATGTACCGTGCCCGAGCTGTAAATCCATTTACCCAGCTCACACAAGGTATCTTTGCCCACTTCGGCCACGTCCAGCTTTATACCGCCGCCAATCGCCTCCTGTAGCTTCATAATCCAGGCTAAATGGGCGTCCACCGCTTTTGCAAAATCCATAGCATGTCCCCGGTTGATTGTTTTCGTCTGGCCAAAGTATAAACGGCCAGGCCGTATTAGAACGCGCTTCTGCCTGATAGTAATTGCTATGGAAGTGCTCAATTGGTACAACTCGCGCGCGCGAATTCTGTGGCTTAATGGTTTACCCCGGTTTTGCAATAAAACTGTGCTGCCGCCCCGCCATAGCTTACAATCACGTTTTAGCTCATTTTTTGGAATTGCATCATGCCAACCTATCGTTCACGCACCACCACCCACGGCCGTAATATGGCCGGTGCCCGCGCCCTATGGCGCGCCACCGGCATGAAAGATGGCGACTTCGATAAACCCATTATCGCGATTGCGAACTCCTTTACCCAGTTTGTGCCGGGCCATGTGCACCTGAAGGATATGGGGCAACTGGTCGCGCGCGAGATTGAAAAAGCGGGTGGTGTCGCAAAAGAATTCAACACGATTGCGGTTGATGACGGTATCGCCATGGGCCATGGCGGCATGCTGTATTCATTGCCTTCACGTGAGCTGATAGCCGACAGCGTGGAATACATGGTGAATGCGCATTGTGCCGATGCGATTGTGTGCATTTCCAATTGCGACAAGATTACGCCGGGCATGCTGCTGGCGGCGATGCGCCTGAATATTCCAGTAGTATTTGTTTCCGGCGGCCCGATGGAAGCCGGAAAAGTAGTATGGGACGGCAAAGAGATGAAGCTTGATCTTGTCGACGCGATGGTCTCTGCTGCCGACAGTAAATTTACTGACAAACAAGTGGACGAGATTGAACGCTCCGCCTGCCCTACCTGTGGTTCTTGCTCCGGCATGTTTACCGCAAACTCGATGAACTGCCTGACTGAAGCCCTCGGTTTGTCGCTACCTGGCAACGGTTCAATGCTGGCCACCCATGCCGATCGCAAGGAATTATTCCTCGAAGCGGGCCGCCTGATCGTCAACCTGGCACGACGTTATTACGAACAAGACGACAGTAGCATCTTGCCGCGCAGCATTGCCTCGTTCAAAGCTTTTGAAAACGCGATGAATCTGGATATTGCAATGGGCGGCTCGACCAACACCGTGCTGCATTTGCTCGCCGCCGCGATTGAAGGCGAGGTGGATTTCACGATGAAGGACATTGATCGCTTGTCACGCAAGGTGCCGCACCTGTCCAAGGTTGCACCCAGTGCACAGATCTATCACATGGAAGATGTGCACCGTGCAGGTGGTGTGATGGGATTGCTGGGCGAACTCGATCGTGCCGGCTTGCTGCATCGCGACCTGCCTACCGTGCACAGCAAAACGATGGGCGAAGCGCTGGAAAAATTCGACATCATGCGCACCAAGGATGAAGCGGTGAAGCACTTTTACCGCGCCGCGCCCGGTGGCGTACCGACAACGGTGGCTTTCTCACAAGACAAGCGTTACCCGACGCTGGATGATGACCGCGTCAATGGTTGCATCCGCGACAAGGCGCATGCGCACTCGCAGGATGGCGGCCTCGCCGTGCTTTACGGCAATATCGCAGTGAATGGCTGTATCGTTAAAACAGCCGGTGTGGATGCGAGCATTTTAAAATTCCACGGTAATGCGCGTGTGTTTGAAAGCCAGGATGATGCGGTCGCCGCAATTCTTGCCGACAAGATCGAAGCCGGTGATGTCGTGGTGATACGCTACGAGGGTCCCAAGGGCGGCCCCGGTATGCAGGAGATGCTGTACCCCACTTCGTATCTCAAATCAAAAGGGATGGGCAAGGTTTGCGCCTTGCTTACAGACGGACGTTTCTCCGGCGGCACCTCCGGCTTGTCTATCGGCCATGCGTCACCCGAAGCCGCAGAAGGCGGTGCGATTGGACTCGTAGAAGAACACGACCCGATTGAAATCGACATTCCCAATCGCAGCATACGTCTCGCCATTCCCGACAGCATCCTCGCCGAACGCCGTGCAGAGATGGAGAAAAAAGGCAAAAAAGCATGGAAACCGCTTAACCGTGTACGCGTAGTCTCTGCCGCATTGCGCGCTTATGCCGCACTGACAACCAGCGCGGACAGGGGCGCGGTACGTGATGTTACCCAGCTGGATTAATCAAACTTATCAAACGTATTTTAATTTTTAGAAAGATGTTAACGATGCGCATGTCACAATTTTTAATTTCCATTATTTTCACCACCTTCGTCTATGCCAATGTAGCAATGGCAGCAGATGCAACACAGCCAACAAACACAAATGACACCAAGCTGGAAACAATCAGCGGAACCACAACAGCTGAGATGGTTGCGGATGACAAGTGCCCGATGCTTAAAGACAGCAAGGATCACAAAGAACATCACGGCGAGCCATGTCCCTATCATGGCAAGGATCATCACAAAGCACATCAAAAGTGTGACCATGAGCAACGCAAGGAATAGAACTGAAATTGTGTCAACTCTTTGTAAACATAAACGTTATTTACATTACTGCACAAACCGCTATATGCAGATTAACTAATATAGTTTAAAATGCACATCGGGAAGCATAGATCAAGCATTTACCCACATTTTTAATTCACTTTCACAATATTGGAGATCAAATGAAATCGATTATCGTAAGTATGTTTGTAGCAGCAGGTTTGATGGTTGCAGGTTCAGCAATGGCAGATGATGGCGCCGCACTGATCAAAAAAAGCAACTGCATGGGCTGCCACAAAATGGAAGGCAAACTGGTTGGTCCAGGCTTTGCTGAAGTTGCAAAAAAATACAAAGGTGATGCAGGTGCTGAAGCCAAGCTGGAAGCCAAAGTAGCCAAGGGTGGCGCGGGTGTTTGGGGAACAATGCCTATGCCAGCGATGGGCAATGTTAAACCAGAAGATATCAAGACTATGGTTACATACATCTTGGCACAGGCTAAGTAATTTTCGCTTCAAGCCATACCGAACAAGCTTAATTGAATGTTCTAAAAAACCGGCGCAAGCCGGTTTTTTTATGCCCCGTTATAACTTGAGGAATTAACTTCCCGATTGCCTCAAAATTGACAATCACCGCACTGCTCCGCATAATCCCTCCTTCTATTCAGGGGGGTTATCATTCATGTCACGTCTGTCATTTGCTGTGCTGTTCACCGCTGCGCTTATACTCAACTTATCCGCGTGTAAAAAATCTGAGGCGCCCCAAACTGCATCATCCAGTGATGAACTGATTGTGCGTATCGGTGCTGCCGCGCCGCTAACTGGCCCGCAGGCACACATAGGCAAGGACAACGAGAACGGTACTCGCATGGCGATAGAAGATGCGAATGCACGCGGGATTATGATAGGCGGTAAAAAAGCGCATTTCGAATTACTCAGCGAAGACGACCAGACCGACCCCAAGACCGCAACGATCGTCGCACAAAAGCTGGTGGATGCCAAAGTAAATGGCGTGATCGGCCACCTCAATTCAGGCACCAGCATTCCCGCCTCACGTATTTATAACGATAACGGCATCGCGCAAATTTCGCCTTCCGCAACGGCTGTAAACTATACCGCGCAGGGCTACAAGACCGCGTTTCGTGTCATGGCAAACGATGGCCAGCAAGGCAAGGTATTGGGTGAATTTGCAGCCAACAAGTTAAAAGCCAAATCGATTGCTGTCATCGACGACCGCACCGCTTACGGGCAGGGACTTGCCGATGAGTTTATCAAATCGGCTACTGCAAGCGGCGCAAAAATTATTGCGCATGAATACACCACAGACAAGGCGGTAGACTTCAGTGCGGTACTCACCTCCATCAAAGGCAAGAAGCCTGACCTGGTGTTCTACGGTGGCATGGACCCACAGGGTGTGCCGATGGTAAAACAGTTAAAGTCGCTCGGCCTGAAAGCAAAATTCATGATGGGCGACGGTGGCTATACCCCGAAAATGCCTGAGCTCGCCGGTGCGGCTGCAGAAGGCATGTATGCTTCTCTGCCCGGTGTGCCACTGGACAAAATGCCCGGTGGCCGTGACTTTGCCCAGCGTTATGAAGCCAAATTCAAACAGCAGATTCAGTTATACGCACCCTATTGTTACGATGCGGCTAATGTGATGATCGTAGCGATGCAAAAGGCCGGTTCGGCAGAATCTGCGAAGTATCTGCCGGAACTGGCGAAGATCAGCTACGATGGTGTGACCTCTAAAATCAGTTTCGATGAAAAAGGCGACCTCAAGGGCGGTGCAATCACGATGTATCAGGTACAACAAGGCAAGTGGGTTCCGTTCGAAACCATGGGTGCCACCGCACCTTGAGCAGCTTCAATGCAGGCGCATTAAAACCATTCATTCCCCCTAACCGTTCGTGGTGAGCTTGTCGAACCACCTCAACCGATACAACACCCTTCGACAAGCTCAGGGCGAACGGATTGCTTCCAAGCGGATTGTTTTGACAAGTGTCGCTTTTTTTCTTAGACCCGAATGGATATTCTGCTACAGCAAATAATTAACGGCCTAGTGCAAGGCAGTGTGTATGCACTCGTCGCCCTTGGTTACACCATGGTCTACGGCATACTCGGCCTGATCAATTTTGCGCATGGCGAGG
>JANXWX010000153.1 GCA_025350915.1 Nitrosomonadales bacterium | reverse complement strand
GAAACAAAATATAAATCTGCACCCATGTTTTTTCCACACATTTCACTGAACTGTTACATTTATGGTAATTTCGAGCAGGAATAATGACGTCACTGCTCTTGAGTACCCAAACCGTCAACTTACCTCGCAATATTCTATTCTTGACTACATTCAAGCAGCCTACACTTAGAGCTTCTGCAACAGTTTCTGATGTATGCCACCAAAGCCGCCGTTACTCATGACCAGTACCTGATCCCCGGGCTTGGCGGCTGCAACGATAGCTTCTATCAACTTGTCCATATCGTCGCTGACCATTGCCTTGCCACCCAATGGTGCAAGTGAAGCCTGCGCATCCCATCCTAAATTTGCGCTATAACAAAATACGGCATCTGCATCTTTAAGACTAGCGGGTAATGCATCTTTCATTACACCCAGCTTCATCGTATTAGAACGCGGCTCAAGCACCGCGAGTATGCGTGCCTTGCCTACCTTGTGCCGCAAGCCTTCAACCGTCGTTGCTATCGCGGTTGGATGATGGGCAAAATCGTCGTAGACGGTAATGCCGTTTACCGTGCCGCGCACTTCCATCCGGCGTTTTACGTTTTTAAACTCTGCAAGTGCGGCGATGCCTTGAGAAATCGGCACGCCAGAGTGCCGCGCTGCGGCCAATGCGCCCAGCGCATTCATGCGATTGTGTTCGCCCATCAAATCCCACTGCAACGTACCTTGTGGTTTGCCATTGAAGGTAATGAGATTCAGATCGTCGATGTTCCAGCCTTGGGCTGTTCCAAACTGTTCAACTGGCGTCCAGCAACCGCGCTGGATAACACGCTCAAGTGAAACTTCGCGACCATTGCTGACGATCAAGCCGTTGCCCGGCACGGTACGTACCAGATGATGGAACTGGGTTTCAATCGCTGCCAGATCGGGGAAAATATCGGCGTGATCAAATTCAAGATTGTTGAGCACGGTAGTGCGTGGACGGTAATGTACAAATTTGGAGCGCTTGTCGAAAAAAGCGGTGTCATATTCGTCCGCTTCAATCACGAAGAATGGCGACTCGGTCAATCGGGCGGAGATACCAAAATTTTGCGGCACGCCACCGATCAGAAAACCCGGGTTCATGTTTGCATATTCCAGTATCCACGCCAGCATCGAGCTGGTTGTCGTCTTGCCATGTGTTCCGGCAACGGCAAGCACCCACTTGTCCTGTAACAAGGCCTGCGACAACCACTGTGGGCCAGAAATGTACGTCAGGTTACGATTGAGAATTTCCTCCATCAGCGGGTTACCACGCGACACCACATTGCCGATCACATACATATCGGCATTTAATTTCAGCTGCTCGATGCCGAAACCTTCGATCAGCTCAATACCCTGCGCTTCGAGCTGTGTGCTCATCGGCGGGTAGACATTGGCATCGCAGCCGGTGATGCGGTAGCCGGCTTTTTTCGCCAGCACGGCGATGCCGCCCATAAAGGCGCCGCAAATTCCCAAAATATGTATATGCATTTTCTACCTTAATTTTTGGCAATAAATTGATAATCTGTTCGCCCTGAGATTCTTGTCGAAGGGCTGATGGAGAAGACGTGTTTATGCTTCGACAAGCTCAGCACGAACGGTATTAGTTCCTGAAAATAAAATAAACCGCGCCGAGCAGGCACAGTGCAGCGTAGAGATAATCCAGCTTTAGCGGTTGGTCCATATAAAACACCGCGAACGGCACAAAGATGGATAGCGTTATCACTTCCTGCAAAATCTTCAGTTGCCCCAAATCCAGTGTCGTAAAGCCTATGCGATTGGCCGGCACCTGCAACAGATACTCAAATAGCGCAATGCCCCAGCTAAGCAGTGCCGCGATATACCACGGCGCAGCAGAAAGATTTTTCAGATGCCCGTACCACGCAAAGGTCATGAACAAATTGGACGCAAACAATAGCAGCGTGGTCGAAAGTATCGGATGGCTATACAGTGCGTTCATCGCGCAAAAGGGTTATCTATTTAACACCTAACAGTTCAACCTCAAATACCAGCTGAGCATTGGGAGGTATCACTCCACCCGCACCCTTGCTGCCATAGGCAAGCGCGGGTGGAATAATCAACAGGCGTTTGCCGCCTACCTTCATCCCTTCCACGCCAAGATCCCATCCGGGAATTACCTGGCCTGTTCCCAATGGAAATGCAAAGGGCTGATTACGGTCCAGCGAACTATCGAACTTCTTGCCCTGATGATTCGATGCAGCTTCGTCGTAGAGCCAACCGGTGTAATGCACCGTAACCATCTTGCCTTTTGCAGCCACTTCACCATCGCCAGGTTTGATATCGGTTTTTACCAATGAGGCCATCACAGCCGGATCGGCTGGTTTCGATTCCTTTATCGGCCAGGTAGTGGCGACCAAATAAAATCCCGCTGCCACCAGTACGGCAATCGGCAGCATCCATGAACGTTTTTCCATCGTGTATTTCCTGTTCGAATTAACTTATAAACTCAAATTCGATTTGTTGCGCCTACTTAACGCTACCCTCTTGCACTGGTGCTGAACTCGTATCCACAGGTTTCTCTTCTGCTACCGGTGTAACAGGCGCAACTGGAACAACAGGCGCTAGTGACTGGTATGTTAACTCCAGCTTGATACGATCGCGCTCTTTGACCGCTGCCGTATTTTCTGGATTCTGTTTTACAGCGTCATCCAGCAGAGTTTTTGCATTCTGAAAATCCTTGGCTTTTACCTTGATCATCGCCAGTTGATAAAGCATATTTGACGCCTCTTTGCGCTTACCCAGCTTTCTATATATAGCAGACATCTCCGTCATGATGTCTTCATGTCCATCCTTGATCCGGTCTAGCAGCGTGATGTAGGTTTCATCTTCCTGAAATCCGGCAGGTGGTGTTACTGTCGCCTTGTAATAGGACAGGGTATAAAGTTTGGGGTAGTCGCCCTCGGCAAAGTTGGAACGCGGCTTATGGCCTGTAAACATATTGCCGGCATATTCTGGCGCACGCACTTTTATTTCGGGCTTTTGCGCCTTGATCCAGTCAACAAGCTGCTGCGCATCTTTGCGAATATCCGGTGAATTTTTCGGCAAGCTTTTCATATGTACGAGCCACGCTGCCAACATATGCGGGCCTTTTTCGTTGGCCTTGAGCAGGCCTAACCAGTAATCAGGCTCTGTTCCCGCTTTTGACAGCATGGTCGATTTAACCAGCATGTAATACTGAAATGAGTCCATGTATTTGCTCGATTTCAGCGCCGCGATATCTACAATTCTTTTGGCTTCCTCGTATACCTCGGCATCTTTTTTGGTCTTTTCGGTCAGTTCCAGAACATCCAGAAATTTCTTGTCGATAGCAGTATCGACTTTATAATCTGGCGCAACAGATTCAAGGCGCTTTATATTTTTGACGAGATTCCAGTCCCCTGCATAGCCAAGATTTGCTGCTGAAACTAATACAACTGAAAGTAACGTGATCAATCCTTTGTTCATGGCACACTCCATATTAATAAACATTAAATTCCGAAAAACCATTTGTCCAAACACACCGCTAATCTAAAAAAATTGAAATTTACTGCAGCTACACTTCTACAACCTTAATAATTCAAAACCGGTGCCAACCAGCGTTCCGCCTGTTCCAGCGTCATGCCTTTGCGTCTGGCGTAGTCCTCAACCTGGTCCTTGTCGATTTTGCCGACTGCAAAATATTTCGATTCCGGATGTGAAAAGTAAAAGCCACTAACCGCTGCGGTCGGCAGCATCGCAAAACTGTCGGTGATAGTGATGCCAGCATTGAGCGGTGCCTGCAACAGCTCAAACAGCGGGCCTTTTTCGGTATGCTCGGGACAGGCCGGATAGCCCGGCGCGGGACGGATGCCGTGATATTTCTCGGCGATCAGCGCGTCATTGTCCAGGCCTTCATCCGTGGCGTAGCCCCAGAATTCACGGCGCACCCGCGCATGCAGCAATTCGGCAAAGGCTTCCGCCAGACGATCGGCCAGCGCCTTGAGCATAATGGCGCTGTAGTCATCGTGCTGCTTTTCAAATGCTTCCACCCGCGCATCGATTCCAATGCCTGCGGTTACCGCAAAGCCGCCGATATAGTCGGCCACGCCACTTGCCTTGGGCGCGATAAAATCAGCCAGGCAATAGTTCGGTATGTCCGCCGGTTTTTTGGTTTGCTGGCGCAGATTGTGCCAGGTGATCGCCACTTTGTTGCGCGACTCATCGCTGTAAATTTCGATGTCATCACTATTCACGGTGTTGGCCGGGAACAGACCAAACACCGCATTCGCCGCCAGCCATTTTTCATCTATGATTTGTTTCAGCATGGCTTTCGCATCGGCAAACAGCTTGGTCGCTTCGACGCCAACCACTTCATCCTGCAGTATTTTTGGATAGCGGCCGGCCAGCTCCCAGGCATTGAAAAACGGCGACCAGTCGATGTACTCGGCGATTTTGCCCAGCGGATAGTTTTCAAATTTATGCACGCCCGTCAGCCAGGATTTGGGCGGAGTGTAATTTTTCCAGTCGATTTTAACCCCATGCGCGCGCGCTTCCGCCAAAGATACCAGCACGCTCTTGCCCTTCTTGCTTTCATGCTGTTCACGCTTCTTGCTGTAATCCGCCCTGACTTCCGCAACGTATTTGTCGCGCAGCGTTTCCGATAACAGATTGCTGCACACGCCCACCGCACGCGAGGCGTCGGTCACGTATACCGTCGGGCCGCTGTGATAGTTGGGCTCTATCTTCACTGCGGTGTGCACACGCGATGTGGTTGCGCCGCCGATCAACAGCGGGATGGTGAAACCCTGACGCTCCATCTCCTTCGCGACGTGCGCCATTTCTTCCAGCGATGGCGTGATCAGACCGGAAAGGCCAATGATGTCGGCCTTGTGTTCGCGCGCGGTGTCCAGTATCTGCTGGCACGGCACCATCACGCCCATATTGATCACTTCGAAGTTGTTGCACTGCAGCACCACGGTGACAATATTCTTGCCGATATCATGCACGTCACCCTTGACCGTGGCCATCACGATCTTGCCCTTGGTGGAGAGGTTACCGGAGCGCAGTTTTTCCGCCTCGATATAGGGCACCAGATGTGCCACCGCCTGCTTCATCACCCGCGCCGATTTCACCACCTGCGGTAAAAACATCTTGCCCGCGCCAAACAGATCGCCGACCACATTCATGCCGTTCATCAGCGGGCCCTCGATCACCTCCACCGGAAACTTCGCTTCCAGCCGCGCCTCTTCCGTGTCTTCCACGATATAAGTGGTAATGCCACGCACCAGCGCATGGGTCAGGCGTTCCTGCACGCTGCCCTTGCGCCATGCCAGGTCTTCAACCTGAACCTTGCCGCCGCTCTTTACATTCTCGGCCAGCGTCACCAGACGTTCGCCTGCATCCGGGCGGCGATTCAGCACCACGTCCTCAACCGCATCACGCATCTCGCGCGGGATCTCGTCGTACACGCCCAGCTGGCCGGCGTTTACTATGCCCATCGTCATGCCGGCCTGCACCGCGTGGTATAGGAACACGGTATGAATGGCCTCGCGCACCGCATCGTTACCACGGAAGGAGAACGACACGTTGGACACGCCGCCGCTAATTTTGGCGTAGGGCAGGTTCTGCTTTATCCAGCGCACGGCCTCGATAAAATCTACCGCGTAATTATTGTGCTCCTCGATACCGGTCGCGATCGCAAAAATATTCGGATCAAAAATAATATCTTCCGGTGGAAAGCCGACTTCGTTTACCAGCAGGTCATAGCTGCGCTGGCAGATTTCGATCTTGCGCTGGTAAGTATCGGCCTGACCCTTTTCATCAAACGCCATCACCACCGCGGCCGCGCCATAACGCCGCACCAGCTTGCCGTACTTGATGAACTCCGCCTCGCCCTCCTTCATGCTGATGGAATTGACGATGGCCTTGCCCTGCACGCATTTAAGTCCAGCCTCGATCACCAGCCATTTTGATGAGTCAACCATCAGCGGCACGCGCGAGATGTCCGGCTCGGACGCCAACAGGTTCAGGTATTTCACCATCGCCGCCTGCGAATCCAACATCGCCTCGTCCATATTGACGTCGATGACCTGCGCGCCGTTTTCCACCTGGTTGCTGGCAACGCCGACTGCTTCGGTAAACTGGCCGTTGAGCACCAGGCGCGCAAACATCTTGGAGCCGGTGACGTTGCTGCGCTCGCCGACGTTTACAAACAGCGATTCACTGCCGATATTGAACGGCTCGAGGCCGGACAGGCGGCACATTTTTTCGATCTCGGGTATGCGCCTCGGCGGCAGGCCGCGCAGCGCATCGGCAATCGCCTTGATATGCGCAGGCGAGGTGCCGCAACAGCCACCCGCGATGTTGAGGAAGCCGCTGGTGGCAAACTCTTTCACTACCCTGGCGGTATATTCAGGCGATTCATCGTAGCCGGTATCCGACAAAGGATTGGGCAGGCCCGCATTGGGATGGGCGCTGACGTAGGTGTTGGCCACGCGCGACATCTCTTCGATGTAGGGGCGCATCAGATCGCCGCCCAGCGCGCAGTTAAGGCCTATCGACAAGGGCCTGGTGTGCGACAGCGAATTCCAGAAAGCTTCGGTGGTCTGCCCCGACAGGGTGCGGCCGGACGCGTCGGTAATGGTGCCAGAAATCATGATGGGCACGCGCACATGGTGTGTCTCGAAATACTGCTCGATGGCAAACAGCGCTGCCTTCGCATTCAGCGTATCGAAAATGGTTTCCACCATCAGCGTATCCGCACCGCCGTCCAGCAGGCCGCGGATAGACTCGGTATAGCCTTCCACCAACGCGTCGAAGTTGATATTGCGAAAGCCGGGATCGTTCACATCCGGCGAGATCGACGCAGTGCGCGTGGTGGGACCCAGAACGCCCGCGACGAAGCGCGGCTTGTTGGGGATTTTCGCTTCAAATTCGTCGCACACACCGCGCGCCAGCTTTGCTGCCTCAAAATTTAACTCATACACCAGATGCCCCATCTGGTAATCGTCCATCGACACCGCATTGGCATTGAAGGTATTGGTCTCCAGAATATCTGCACCCGCTTCCAGATATTGCCCGTGTATCTCACGGATGATCTGGGGCTGGGTCAGGGTCAACAGATCATTGTTGCCCTTTAGGTCCATCAGGTGATCAACGAAATTCTGACGTGGCCCGGCGTGATCACCATGCGCTTGACTACCGCGATAGTGTTCCTCGGTCAGCTTGTAGCGCTGGATCATGGTTCCCATCGCACCATCCAGAATCAGGATGCGCTGCTGCAATAGTTTTTCAATCGGGTGTGGTATTTGCTTCATGGCGTACGGCTCAAAAATTGAGCGCGGATTTTATCATGGTTGAGTCCGCTAACCATCCGCATGTTACGAGCACTGCATTGATTATGCTTAACTTGCATAGCTGATCATTTCCCAAATTAAAAATTTCCATGTTATGATTAAACCGTTACTAACAAATTATTAAACCGGAATAGCCAAGCAGTTGATTTTTCTTTGGAATATTTACAATTCAGTGCTTGCAGTAATTCTTTACCGGTCATTTTGGTCATGTATTTCAGTAGGTTTTTGAAATTTAACATTGCAAGCAAATGCAGAATTTTGTTTTGATTATATTTTCCCCTCACACACCGTTTAAGGGAGCACTAAATGAACAACCTTAATTCATGGCTATTCTGGCCTGATCAAGTCGCTTTATCTGTGTTAGTCCTGTTTTTTCTGATTTCCATTTTTCTCTATGCAGCACGCGTGCCTGCCCACAATGTGATTGCTTCCGTGTGTAATCTGGCCAGCCATGCATTCCGTTTTGCGGCACGCTGGTTGTTGTTGACGGCAGAGGGCTTACGGCAACGTAATAAAATTGTGCTGCTTGAACATGGACAGGCTGAAGTCAGCTCGCAAATTGAGCGAGAATTTGAGCGTGTCACCGACTTGGTGCGTAAGGAGCTGGGAGAATATCCCGCTGTGCAGCGCAAAATGATGGACGAAATTACCCGTATTGAAGAGGATTATCTCAAGTGCGGTGAAGTCCCGCCGCCACCACCGGAATGGGTGGATGCCCTTTCCTCCATCGCAAACCTGAAGTCGGGTGGCGATATTGCCAAAAAAATGCTTGAAGACTTGCACAAGTCCGTGCAAAAAATTCACGATAAAACCATCGCTGAATATCGTCGCGCTTACGAAGGACGGCATAAAATTCTTAAAGGCATGATGCCCTTCTGGCGCTCGGTTGATAAAACTGCCAAACACATCGACAGTAATATGATCAGCCTGACTACCAATGCAAAGACGATTGATACGCATATGGGACGTTATGAAGAGATGCGTTCCAAAACAGACAAGAGTGAGCATACGCTGGCCATATCTTCCTTTGTTCAGCTCGGCATTTCATCGTTGGTTATGTTGATCGCAGCAGGCGGTGCATTTATTAACTTCAAATTGATTGCCTTGCCAATGTCCGAAATGGTCGGCGCGAGCGATTATATTACCAACAATCTGCGCACCTCCGATGTAGCGGCGCTGGTTATCGTGCTGATGGAAGCTTCCATGGGTGTATTCCTGCTTGAATCCATGCGCATCACACACTTGTTCCCCACCATCGCAAGCATGAATGACCAATTGCGGAAACGCATTATGTGGACAGCACTGGTGTTGCTGATCATTCTGGCCAGCATTGAATCCTCGCTCGCCTTGATGCGCGATATGCTAATCGCAGACAAGGCTGCCATGTTGCACGACCTGTCTACCGTTGCACCTGTTGCAACAGACAGCCTGCTTACCCATATCCCCATGGCGGGCCAGATGGTGATGGGGTTTGTGTTGCCCTTCGTGTTGGCCTTCGTGGCCATCCCGCTGGAAGTCGTCGTGTATTCGTTGCGCACTGTTGTCGGTGTTGTGCTGGTCATGTTAATGCGCGCTATCAGTTTTATGTTGCGCTTCATCGCGATGATTTTTCATCGCCTGTCTCGCATCCTCGTCAATACGTATGACATTGTGATAGTGCTGCCTTTGCTGGTTGAGCGCTGGGTGATCGGTTTGCGCGGTGGCAGCGTACCCGTTAAATCCAACGACCTTAAATCAAGGAGTGCATCATGAAATTAACTAAATATTTTCTATTGGCTTTTCTGCTGCTGCCTTTGATTTTCGCCGGTTGCGCAGACAACCGCAGTCACTCCAACGGCGTATACCTGTTGATCGACACTTCCGGTACCTATGCGCAGCAGGTGACCAAAGCGCGCAAAATCATCAACTACTTGCTTGCCAACTTAAATGCCGGTGACTCACTCGCGGTGGCCAAGGTTGAAAGCAAGAGCTTTAGTGAAAAGGATATCGTGGCCAAAGTGACTTTTGATCGTCGGCCATCCTATGCAAACCAGGAAAAGCGCGCTTTCAACCAAAAAATAGAAGAGTTTGCCAAGAATGTTAAAGGTAGCGCCTTTACCGACATTACGGGCGGCTTGATCCAAGCAGCCGAATATCTGAATGAAGCCAATCCGGGGAATAAAACGATCATTATATTTTCCGACATGCAGGAAGAATTGGGTAAAGGAACGGTCAGGGATTTCCCGATCAAGCTAACTGGAATACGCGTTATGGCGGTGAACGTGACCAAGTTAAGTACTGATAACATTGATCCCCGCCGCTATCTGGACCGTCTATCCTGGTGGGAAAAACGCGTACGCGATGCCGGAGCGACAGACTGGTTTGTGATTAATGATCTGGAGCATCTCGACAAGGTGTTGAATACGCAATAACTCTAATAGGCGTTGAAGAAAATTATTTTTCTTCAACTTTCATCTGCGGGTTATATAACTTCACATTATTACGCCCTGCCTCCTTGGCGTAATACATCGCGATATCGGCATGCTTGAGCAAGGCTTTTTCGTCACTGCCGTGCTCGGGATAAACCGCCACGCCGATACATGAAGAAATTTCCAGTTTCTTATCCGAAATCATAAAGGGCTGATTAAGCGCGTGGCGGATTTTCTCACCCACCGCCACGGCGTCAGCTTGCTCCTCAACATTGGGCAACAACACTACAAACTCATCTCCCCCGACGCGTGCCGCACTGTCTGACTCACGTAAACAATCCAGTATCCTCCTGGAAACTTCTTTCAGTAATAAATCACCGATATGGTGACCATGAGTGTCATTCACCGGTTTGAATTTATCAAGGTCGATGAACATCAGTGCCATCAGTGAACTCTCCCGCCGGGCCGCCACAATTGCCTGTTGTAAACGATCTGCCAACAAAACTCTGTTGGGCAAACCGGTAAGTGCATCGTAATGTGCCAGGTTATGCAAATGATCTTCAGCTGCTTTTCGCTCACTGATATCTGTAAACAAGGAAACATAATTAATGGCATTTCCTTCAGTGTCACGCACGGCATTGATAGAAAGCCATTCAATAAAATACTCGCCATTTTTCCGGCGATTTGAAATTTCACCCTGCCAACTTCCCGTCGTTTTAAGGCTCGCCCACATTTCTTGAAAAAACTCTTTTGGATGAGAACCGGAGGAAAGTATATTCGGTGATTTTCCAATCGCCTCTTCAGCCGTATATCCTGTAATTTCCGTAAAGGCCGGATTCACCTTGATGATCCGTGTATCCCTGTCTGTCACCAATACCGCCGTATCTACAGAATCAAATACGGTTGCGGCAAGCCGCGCGTCTGCTTCATTTTTTTTGCGCTCTGACAGCTCACTTCTGAGCGACTCTGCAGCCAACAGGGCGTGTATTCGACTTCGAGCAAGTATCCAGGTAAGCAGCGTTAACAAGACGCTGACCGTTACACCCAATCCGATTACCAAGTTTGGTTTTTGATTACTCAACCGCACATCAAAGTCTTTAATCGAGCTAAAGAGCAGGGTCCAATCATGTCCCTCAATATTAAATACACTGACATTCTGAAAGTGCGTTTTGTTTGCGCCCTGGTCACGTCGTATATTGTCCGCATCGTACATCAGGGACTGATCTGTCATTTCCAGACCATCATATATTTCCAGATCCAGATTACTGTTTCCGGCAAGTAAGCTTGCCATCAAATCATCCATACGGAATGAAGCGGTCACCCAACCCAGCAGATTGGCCTGTCGTTCAGCCAGTTTGTTGTGCGCTACGCCATTTTTATAGATGGGCGCCCACATCATAAATCCGGCCTGGATCTTATCATCCGCTTCCTGCGCTAATTTGAGTTTGCCAGATATGACGCTCTTGCCCATATCCCTAGCCTGCTCCATCGGCTTGCGCCGTGCAGGGTCTGTAAAATTGTCAAATCCAAGTGCCTGTAAATTACGTCCGGCTAACGGCTCGATAAACAATACGCTGGTATACAAGTCACGCAGCCCCTCGGGGTGGACTGAATATTGACGGTAACCTTTTTTACGTATGGAAGCGATATGCTTTGACTTGTCCTGTTTTGCAATAAGCAAGTTAAATCCCAGGCTCTGCATACCGGGATAGTTTGTTTCAAGCGCAACTTCATTGGCATAAGCATGGAAATCATTTCGATCTACATGTGAAGTCGCAGCAAACAATCCTTGCACCCCGCGAAGCAGATGTTCGTAATTCTGCATACGTATTTCAATCTTGTTTTTGACTTCCTGTACCTGGGCATTAAAGTCAGCCTGCAGTACTTCATCCGCTTCACGCTGCGCACTACTCCAAAGCTGATAGGTAACCAGCAAAAAAACAAACAGAGGGAGTAAGGGCAAGTAGCGAAAAAATCGAAATTTAATCGAGAGGCGATTCAGCTTAATCAGAAATTTTTCGATCATTGATTGCTTATCTCAAAAAATATTGTTGTAGACAGTTTATTACCAAACTACCTCACACTCTTGACGCGCTTCTTGTAAACAACAACTTGGGGTACAGCAAGCGTACGCAAAGCGGCGCATGAATGCAACCCTGCCGCTCCAATCTGATTGTGACGAACATGACTAACCCTGTTTGTCCATCCTGCGATATTGCACCGCTTCCGCTATATGTCCTGCCAGCAATTGATCAGTGCCGGCAAGATCGGCAATCGTACGTGCTACTTTTAACACCCGGTGATAGGCGCGAGCCGACAAATTAAGCCGCGTGATTGCCTGCTGTAACAGTGCGGCTCCTTTTTCATCCGGTGCGCACAGGGTATCGATCTCGCTCACACTGAGCTGTGCGTTCGGTTTTCCCTGTCTGACCAAGGCACGCTGCCGTGCCGCTTCTACCCGTTCCTGAATTGTAAAACTGCTCTCGCCATCACCCTGTTTTAACAGGGCATCCTGCGGCACTGCCGGTACTTCGATTTGTATATCGATACGGTCGAGTAATGGTCCGGAAATTTTGCTGCGATAACGGGTAATTTTATCCGGTGTACACCGGCATTTACCGTTGTAGTGTCCCAGATAACCACACGGGCAAGGATTCATCGCGGCGACCAATTGAAACTGCGCACGAAAATCGGCGCGCCGCGCCGCGCGGGAAATCGTAATGCGTCCACTCTCCAGCGGCTCTCGCAACACTTCCAGCACATGCCGGTCGAATTCGGGCAATTCATCCAGAAATAATACCCCGTGCATGGCAACAGAAATTTCACCCGGGCGCGGATTGCTGCCGCCTGACAATTCCATCACTATTATGTACTAATAGCCCATAAATTGTCTTCGATTACATCAATATGGGCTACTATATGACATCAATCATAGAGACTGAATGGGGTTTTACAGTGATCGGCGCTACTGAATTGGATAAACCCGTTCGTAAAATCCCCAAGAACTACCGAAACGTGACTGGCATTGCTGCACATGAGAAAGCTAACGGCTCTGCTATGTACGAATCCAGCCTGGAACGCGATTATCTGACTATATTGGAATTCTGCCCTGAGGTGGACAAATATACGGTTCAGCCAATTACACTCGAATGGCAAGACTCCAATAATAAGTCACGAAGTTACACTCCGGACACTTTCGTACTATTCAAGAAAAATGTTGCTCAGGGAGACAAGCCCTGGTTATGCGAGGTTAAATATCGTAGCGACCTTGCCGAGAACTGGCACGAACTTCGTCCTAAATTCAAAGCGGCTATCCGGTTTGCAAATGCTCAAGGCTGGCGCTTTAAGATCATGACCGAGGTTGAAATTCAAACAACCTACATGACCAATGCCAGATTTCTACTGCGGTACCGTAATTCCATACCTGATGCCGG
>JANXWX010000151.1 GCA_025350915.1 Nitrosomonadales bacterium | reverse complement strand
TTGCGAGCGGAGTTGAAATACATCACCGTGCGAACAATGGAACGCGAGTATCTGGTTGAAGAACCGCTGGGTGCGCTAGAAAAAGAATTTGTTGCGCGTTTTATCCGGATTCACCGCAATTGCCTGGTCGCGAAAGAAGAGGTCGAGAGTTTTGAAAAAGTGGGTGAAGAAGGTGCGGAAGCGCACTGGGCCGTCAAACTCAAGGGGCTCGACGAAAGGTTGCCGATTAGCCGCAGGCAGCAGCATATTGTGAAAGAGTTCAAGAAGTATTAAAGCAGGCTGGAAGTTTCCAAGCGGCTAATTTTGCCACGCTCTTCCGAGCTATTTCAGATATGAGGTTTGCTGACATTAAAATTTTTCAAGAAGTTGTTTTTTCTTCAACTGATATTCTGTGTCAGTAATGATACCTTCATTTTTTAGCATATTCAGTTCGCGAAGTTTTTGGGCTGTGTCATTGTTTGCAGGATTGGCAGCCTTGGTTGGTTCAATTGGCAATTGTTGTTGAACAGGTATATTTTGTATCGGCACTGGGTTATTCGCTTCTGCTGGTGCTCTGCGTGAGCCAGGCCGCCCATGATCAAACAAATATTTATATTCCAGGGTAGAGCCAGTCGATACGGCTTTACCGTTGGAGTCGTTAGTATTTGAAAATGAAAGATAGAATTCATGATTGACCGCAGGTATAGCAGCGATGGATAAAGCAGCTGTTGTATATTTTGTTGTCGACTTGGAATAAGAAGTGTTGTCAAAGCTCAAACCTACATTGAAATTTTTATTTTCATTTAGCCATAATTTTCCGTATAAGTTAAAGAAGGAACCTGTGTCTGATACTGAGCTGCAAATGTTTGAGCTGTTAGAGCACAACTGAGCAGTTGAACTTAATGAACCCAGCTCGGCAGCCACATCAATATTCGGGCCAATCCCCGCTATGAACGCTATAGATACCCCACCAACAGAGGACTTTAGCGTGCCAATATTTCCTTTAGCTTGCGCTGATGCGCTACCAAGAGAAATGGCAACATTGGGAATCACTTGATAGGAAAATTCAAGGCCAACTCCACTCATTCCTGTATAACATTCACTTGCTGTGCCATTGGTTACGCAAAAATTATTTGTCCATGATGTATGAAGCAACCCAATTCCGGCATATGTGTAATTTCCATTAGGTTCGCCATCTTCTTGTGCAAAAACGGATGAGAGATTGAATACTATAAAAATAGCAACAATTATTGTTTTTGAAATCGGATTCTTAATGCGCATATATCGCTCCCTGTTTGATTGATGTCGTTCCTCCGTAACAAGTGCTGGCTCTTCAATGTTCGATCAGCGCAAACCTGGCAGCATCTATTTCGTGAATGCTAACATGAAGATGCTTAATAGAGAAGCAAACTCCGTGGTAACAAACACATCAACAACGGATTCTTCGCGCTATGTCAAAGCGCGCATCCAGGCCAAAATACAGTCAATTTGAAAAATCCTTAAGGGGAACGCTCGCCTATAACATCCGGTTGCTTCGTTTTGAGCATGAAATTTCCCAAGAAGAGCTCGCTTTTCGATGTGATCTTGATAGAACCTATATTTCCGCAGTGGAGCGGTGTGTCTGGAATGTTGCATTGAGTAACATCGAGAAAATTGCAGATGCCCTGAATGTAGAACCGTGGCGTTTGCTGCTTCCGCCTAAATAATCAGGATTTAGGCAGATTTGCTTGGATGGACAGGGAGAACACAAATTAAATATCGTGCGCGATTGAAATGTAACTACAAATGTAGTATATTTGAAACATGGAATTCGAGTGGGGTCAAGTCAAAGCAGAAACCAATCTGCGCAAACATCGCGTCAGCTTTGAAGATGCTACCCGAGTATTTCTTGACACGAATCGCATTGAAACCTTCGATGGACGGGATGTCTACGGCGAGGATCGCTGGAAAACCGTAGGCTTGGCCGAACACCGCCGTGTTGGCAGTTGTCTACACCGTCCGTGGTGTGGACGCTAATATCGTCCGATTGATTTCAGCAAGAAAGGCAGATGCAAATGAGCGCACGCAATACCGTGAAATATAAACTTGACCCTGACAACCTTCCGCAAATTACCGCCACTCAACGTAAACGGCTGGCGGCTGTAGCGGCGATGCCGGATGCGGAAATTGACTATAGCGATATTCCCAAGCAAACAAAGAAGGTGCAGTGGACGCGTCCCGGTGCATTGGTATCCCCTGAAAACAAGCAACAGGTTACATTACGGCTGGATACTGATGTGCTGAATTTCTTTAAGGGTACTGGAAAGCGCTATCAGAGCCGCATTAATGCCGCACTACGCGAGTATATGAAAGCGCACCAGAAAGTGGCCTAGCCTACTTAAACCCGGATTTTCCATTAGCCCTCTACTGCGGTCGTTCAATAGACTGAACCTGCGCGAGAAAAACCAAAAAATATTTGTCAACGTAGAGTGACTACGCCTTCCACACATTTTGTGGTTTTTCTCCCGCATCTTCAACCTCTTGATCACCCTCGCTACGAGGGCTAATGGAAAATCTGGGTTATATTCAAAACCGTCGGCGCTAGCCCGGCGAAGTTGTTTTTTTGTTGTGAAAACGTGATTGCTGTTGCGGCTTGCTCAAGCCAGAAAATCAGGCATTCGGCGCTTCCTTAAGCCACGAGGAATAAAACGACCATTGCGGATATTCCTTGGAGTCATACTCGATGCGATATTCAGGATACAGCGCCTGCAAGGCGGGCAGGGCTTCGATGACAGAGGCTTAAGCGCCGTAATAAACGAAGTATTCGCGTTTGCCTGCGGATACGGCACGGCGCACATAGACCGCCCAGGCATGGCCGTATTGGAAGACCAGCCTGAGCAAGTCGCTTTCGATTCTGTCCAGGGTATCGCTTTCCGCCGGGTTCCAGTAGTGCCCGTCGGTATCCTGCTGGCACCACACGCCAAACCATGCCAGGTTGGGCAACTCCGCACCGGGGTTGTCGGCTATATATTGATCATCGAGCAATACCTGGGACTGATTGCCTACTATTGTGGTGTCGAAAAGTTGCCATGCCATGGTTAATCCTTGGAGTACGTTGCAGCAGAGGGCGACGTTTTACCCTAAGCCTGCCGCTTCATACCCCGCTCTTTTTCTGAACCAGATCAAAGAGTAAAAATTTTGAATTTTCAGCCTGCTAGGCAGTGTTAAAATTCAAGCTGAAATCAAGTCGTCAAAATCATGTCACAACCCTCTTTCATCCATCTCAGGCTGCACAGCGAATTTTCCATT
>JANXWX010000094.1 GCA_025350915.1 Nitrosomonadales bacterium | reverse complement strand
ATGAAAAACTGGGTCTTCACCCTGGGCAAAACACTCTATTTCCCAAGGATACGATTAGCCAGATTGGAGATCAGGCAATCAGCTGCCTGGTAGTACTGGGAACATTGGCGGTACGCATGAGTTTGCAACAGGAAAAAGGATTGTTCGACGAAATTGCACTGACTGCAGCACATTGGGTCATCAAACATCAGGCAGAAATTCTTAATCTGGAAGTCATCGTTAATTTACTGGCGGTCAAGGCCAACCAAACCAGCGACAAAACAATATTAACGGCACTATTTCACGTCATCAACGATGTCATTGAGTACGCCTCGGCAGAGTTTAAAAATGATCTGGATAAGTCAGACCCGTCCCGTCCCTGGCGTATGCTCAACTTTAATTTTGCCATCGTCGCCACCCGCACAAGCAACAAAGAGCTGATGGTGAAAGCCTTTGATACGCTGGGAAGAAATTTACCGGAAGATTGTCCGCATTTTTTCGAAGAAGGTCTGAAACAATCGCAGAAAGAGGTATATGGACCAGAGATAAAAGTGATTATGGCGGAATACTTTAAAAAATGGGCCATGCTGCATTAAGGTACCGCGCGTTTTGGTTATACCTGTTCCTGATTGTTAAAACTAAAACTTAGCCATCACGGGCGCGGCTTCTTCATAAAAACTTTCCAGTTGATCCTCATGCAGTCCAAGATACTCCAGGCACAATTCACCCGATTTGTCCCATTCCTGGGTTTTGCTCAAGCCGGTGTGATGCTGGTATATATGCTCGGCAAATTGGGAAACCGTGATCATTTCGCGAACGGAAGGATGCATCTCAGTCTTGTCATCTTTTCTCAATATCGTATATTCGTGATGCGTACGGATCGCAAAACTGATCTCGTCAGGCAACCACCAGCTTTGTGCCAACAAACTGCCAATCACCGTGTGATTGGTCGGGCACTGTGTCTCTTCAACTTTGGTAAAGCTGAAGTGTTTTTCATCATTCGCCTGCTGCAGCACTTCGTGATAATAGGGAAAGCGATGCAACAATACCGCAATACCGCAGTCACGGAACAGGCCAAATGTATAAGCATCATTCGCGCTGACATTCGTGGATATTGCATCATGCTGGGCCAACCAGCCTGAAACACGGGCGATACTGGCGGAGGCATCCCAGAATCGCTCCAATGGCAAGGTGATTGGAAATAGTTTACGCAAAATTAAACCTGCAATCGCACGGCAAGATATATCCAGACCCAGCACCATCAATGACTCATTTACTGATCTGACTCTGCCATGAAAACCAAAATAGGGCGAGTTGGAAATGGATATCAGGCCACCTGCCAAGGCCACATCAGAACTGATAATACGTGCCAGCAAATTCAAGTCGGGTTCGGTTTTGCCCATTTCAATGTGGATGCGATCAAGGATAGCTGGGCGGGACGGTATGCCGATGTCTTTAAGTGTGCTCTCAAGCAAACCGGCAACACGTTTGGACTGGTCCGATTCGTCTACAAAATTATTTTCATCCGTACTCATGCATGCTCCCTGTCTTTAAGCCATGAAGATAGTGAATCAACATCCATAGGCCTGGCATAATAATATCCTTGTATCCCGTCCACAGACAACTCTCGCAAAGACTCCATCTGTTCCTTTGTTTCAACACCCTCGGCAATAACTGTCATACCAAGATCCTTGCCCATTTGTATCATTGCCTTTACGACCGACATCGAGCGTTTATCCTGAGGCTGTGTCGTAATAAATGAACGTCCAAATTTTAATTTACTGGCCGGTATGTCCTTGATGTTGGCCAAGCAGGAAACGCCTGTGCCAAAATTATCTATGGCGAGCTTGACGCCGATATCACGGGCAGCCCGCAGATTGGCTTGCACCGCTTCTGAAGTATCCATAAAAATGGACTCGGGCAACTCCAGCTCGATCATACCTGGTGCGACATCCGCCCCCTCGATTGCTGCTTGCAAATCCTGGGAAAATTTTTGATCAACCAATTGTGCTCGCGAAACATTTACTGAAACTGTAGTGTGCAAACCTGAATCTTTCAAGCGCCGCGCCTGGCGGGCTGCCTCCAGCAAGCTCCATTCACCCAGACGGGCGATGAGCTCACTTTTTTCCGCAACTGGAAAGAATCTGCCGGGTGGTATGCTTTTTCCATTGACGTTACAGCGCATCAAGGCTTCTACCGATAGTACCTTGCCACTAAAATCCAGAATGGGTTGATAGTGTAGCTGCAAGCCACCCTGATCCAGCGCGGTATGCAGCAAATATTCAACTTCCAGATCTTCACGTGCCTGAATAATGCCCATATGGCTGGGAACAACTTCATTGCCGGAAATAATACAACGGTTACCACCCAGTTTTTTTGCGGTAATTTTAGCCCAGTCTGCACGCTCAAGCAGCTCTGCCGCATCCTCTTCCTGTTCATGCATTGCTATGCCGATACTGGCTGTCAGTCGAACTTTAAAGTCTCCCATGGACAAAGGGGGTTTAACAGCCTGTAACAAGTTACTCGCCAACTGTTCTGCGCCTTCAAGATCGAGCCCGGGAACGATGCATACAAACTCATCAGCACCGACACGACCAACTTGACCCTGAAGATTGATAACATCTCTCAATCTATCTGCAACAACTGCAATGATGCTATCACCGCCTTCATAACCAAAAGAACCGTTAACCTGCTTGAACCGGTCAAGATCAATCCATAATACCGTCAGGGTCTCGCCGCTTTCATTGGCCAACGCAACCATTTCTTCAGTTAATTGCAAAATACTATAACGGTCCAAAAAACCTGTCATAGCATCGATTTGCGCGTCTGGCATAGATTGATATCCTTTATTGGCCTGGTAAAAACTTGTTACATTAACGACAAATAAACCTGAGCATTTAAGTCAGCCGTTAATATTATGATTTACTTATGTTTATCGTTTAAATATTGGCTTTATCTTACATAAGCTTTTTACTTCTTGCTTAACTGTTTTAAGGCCAAGCAAAATCCTTATCAATCCGTTGCTATAATGGCGTTTGAGTTGGCACCCGGTCAAACTCTTTTCTTCACATCACATGGTTACCGCTACTATCCCAATTAACTACGTTTTCCCTTGCCCGACATGAGCAAACTTCCCCTGGACCGCATATTGCAATCCCAAGGGTTCGGCACACGAAAATGGTGTCGCGAACTCATTGAAAATGGAGACGTGAGTATTTCAGGTGAAAGAACCTTTGATAGCGGCAAAGTTGTCAATACTGACAAACTCGAATTTACCGTTTTCGACGAACCCTATCTATTCCGCAAACAGTTGTATATTGCCCTGAACAAGCCCACAAATTACGAATGCTCGCGTAAACCCAGCCATCACCCCGGCATACTCAACCTGTTACCGGAGCAATTTTCTAGACGTGATATTCAGCCCGTCGGGCGACTTGATCACGATACCACCGGCTTATTACTCCTTTCAGACGACGGTGCGTTTATCCACGCCCAATCCTCGCCCAAACGCCATGTGCCAAAAATTTATGTGGCGACTACATATGAGTTGATCACACCTCAGTTCGTGGAGAAGCTGCTAAAAGGCGTCAAGTTAAAAGATGAAAACGAAACGTTAACCGCAGTAAGTTGCCAGACGATTGACTCCCACCTGCTTGAAATTGAACTGGAACAGGGCAAATATCATCAAGTGAAACGCATGCTGGTTGCCGCTGGCAATCACTGCACCGCATTGCAACGAACGCAGATAGGTAACCTGACCCTAGCATCACTGGCATTAAAAGAAGGGGAATGGTGCTTTTTGAATGAAGCGCAATTGCTACAGATTGCATCGCAGCCAGCCCCCTGACAACCCGGTGAAAAAATTTAGTGCCAATCAATTTCGCTTTGGCCATGGTTAAGCAACCACTGATTGATCTTGGAAAAAGGCTTGCTGCCCAAAAATCCACGATAGACCGACAACGGCGAGGGATGAGCTGACTCTAATATCAAATGAGCCTGGTTTCGTTCAATCAATGCCCGCTTGCCCTGTGCATGCTTACCCCACAAGACAAATACTCTGGGTTTATCCGAGTCAGCCAGTGCCGTGATAATTGCATCGGTGACGCGTTTCCAGCCAATATTAGCATGCGATCCCGGGCTGCCAGGCGCAACCGTCAAGGAAGTATTTAGCAACAATACCCCCTGCCTGCTCCAACGCGTTAGATCAGTCGCTGTAGGCGGCGGCATTTTCAAATCATCCGCTAATTCTCGAAAAATGTTACGCAGTGAGGGGGGCATCTTTACGCCATCTGGCACAGAGAAGGCCAATCCATGTGCCTCACCTGCACCATGATAGGGGTCTTGACCAAGGATGATCAACTTAACCTCGTCAGGAGACAACATCTCCAGTGCACGGTATCGATCAACAGACGGAGGATAGGCGGTGCTATCAACCACCGGTATATCTTTCACTGTTAGCCTACAAAATTTCATCCAATTCTCGGGAAATTGACTCACACCGTGCTCCACAAATATTTTGAATATTAAATCCAGTTTCTTCTGCTGAATTATAGCCCTCATCATGCTATCACTACGCCATTGCCATCACATCATAGTAAAATGCGGTTTATACGAGGTGCTTGAATTATTCATGTACACCAACTCCATAATATCGCCACTTAAAATTTCATGACCAATCCCATACAAGATCTGCTTGCACTTGCTAAAAAAAATGATGCCGATGCCCAATACGAACTTGCTGAAGCTTATCGAACAGGTGCTGGTGTACCCGAAAATCAAAAAGAAGCGCTGCACTGGTATCGTGCTGCCGCTGAATTAGGCTTGGCAGATGCCCAAAACAATCTGGGTGCGATGTATCTCTCCGGTTTGGGAACGGACAAAAATCCAACTGATGCTGTTTATTGGTACAAAAAATCTGCCGAACAATTACAAGTCCACGCACAATTTAATCTTGGCATGCTTTACTTGCTGGGTACAGGCGTAGATCAAAGTGATGAAAATGCCGTTTATTGGCTGCATGCCGCGGCCGAACAAGGAGATCTTGAAGCTATCAGTCAGCTCGGCAATCTATATCAACTGGGGCGCGGCGTAGAACAAAACATTGTGGCAGCTGCCGAGCTGCATACTGTAGCAGGCATAGAGGGTCATTTGCCATCGATCGAAAAGTTAAACGAATATCAGGTTGAGCTCGAAGAAGCGGCACTCAATGGCAGCGCACTCGCGGCGCTATGCATGTCTAAAAAATACGATCACGGCTTGGGGACTGGCCCGGACAGCGCACAAACCTACGCTTGGTTGCAATGGGCCAGACTGCATGGTACGCATGACGAAGACGATGGCGCGCTTGAAGAATGGGAAATCTATGTTAACGCGATCGCCAGCGAAACCGATATTGAAGCAGGTAAAAAATTATTGAATGAAATGCGCGGCCGTGCGGATGAAATAATCTAACCTTCTGGTGACTTCCCTTCCAATTTTGTATGGATATTTATGACTAAGCGATTAATCTGGTGGTGGGCAGTTGCGGCACTTGGTGTCTTTTCCTACCTTTACTCCCTTGACGGCATGCACATTCCTTCGACAGGGGATGAAGGCCCCTATCTGCAGATTACGCGTCTTACCGCCGCAACCGGTCATTGGCTGCCACTACAATCTGTTGAAGGGTTAGGCGTAACCAAACCCCCCTTACTCTTCTGGCAAGGCTTGATAGCGACGAATTGGGGACAGCACTGGGACCTGTGGCGCTTACGACTACCTATCGTTGCCTATACATTTTTAACCGCATTGATGGTGTTCTGGTTCACCCGCCGTATTAGTGGTAACACTGAAAAAGCTGCCATTGCCGGTGTCGCATTTTTAGCCTTTACCGCCATATTTCACCATGGGCGACCTTACATCACCAACCTGCCCGAAGTATTCTTTCTGTCACTGGCCTATTTCCTGGTCGTGCTTTACAGAGAACAGCGTATAAGCCGAAATTATATGTTCTGGATAGGCATAGGTATATTTGTTGGTCTTTCCGCCTGGGTACGATCAATATTTTTATTGGCTCCGGTCGGACTGGCACTAACGATTTATTATCTGTGGCTGCGCCAATGGCGCATTATGCTTTTTCTCAAACAGGACGCGCCACGCCTCACCGTATTCACACTGACTGTATTGGCCGTATTCGGCCTGTGGCTTCTGATCGATCCCAATCCCGTAGCCATCTTCCGGGAATTTCTATTGGGAGAAAACGTATCCAAACTTAAATCCGAAGGCTACTGGGGTAACTTGTTTTCAGGCCCCTATCCGGTGTACTCAATCTGGTTTGGTATATTCCGTAATGCCGGATTTCTCGCCTTGCCTTTATTTTATGTGACCTTTGTCAGCCTGAAAAACTGGTCGAAACTGCAATTGGAAGAACGGGCTCTATGGATCTGGATACTTGCGTTCATCATTGTCTTTACCGTACCTGCACAACGTCAGGATAGTTATGTGATGGCAACGATGCCGGCTGTTGCCATCATACTGGGTATGCACTGGCGTGAAATACCGCGAGGCTGGTTTTTTTTGTTTGTGCTGCCATTATTTGCCGTAACAGCAGGAATGATATATTTGATGATTCCAATCAGCCGGTATGTTCTGCCCTTTGATTCCTATACCGACTGGAATTATCTGGCGCCAATCACCGGTATGTTTCTGATTTTTGCTTCACTGATATTTAACCAATGGGCCCCGCGACTTTTTATCCCCATAATATTCACCGCCTTCCTTTCACTTGCCAGTGTCGTTGCCCCCCTTGAAGGCCCATTGGGCCATTTCGATGAACAAGCTATCAAGGCTGCTGAGGGTAAAGTGGTCTACGTTCCTTCCAACTTCAGAGCCCAATATGAACGCTATCGCTTCTTGTTGCCGGGCGCGGAGATTCGTGGCTACACCTATGAAGATGACGCAAACCGTGATCGCCTTCTGTCAGCCGGAGAATTGGTTATTGCCGACTTTCCGCCAGAAACAGATAATTTTAAATACTATAAAACACTTGGAAAAAGATTGACTGTGCGAAGCCGCATGCCGCAGGGGGATGTTTCACTGGTGCTGAAAGATCAGCGTATGGATCTGTTATTCAGGCAGGAATTATTGTTACAAGGGAAAAAATAATAACCAAACGGGGTTCTTTTAATCTTTGGACTCTCTGATCAAACCCGAATCAACCATAATATTCAGAATGCTGCCAATATAGGGTTTGATCAGCGTCTGGTTCAAATTATTCACACCCGTTTCAGTCGTCGCCGCCCACAACAGATTTTCACTGCGCGCATCATATAAATTGGTTTCCATCAGGGCAAACTCTTGTTTGGTTGAATAACCCGGCGTGCTGACCATATCAAAACCATCGCGATAATAATCATGCCACTTCCAGTAATGGGAAGGCCGGTGCGATACCGTGGCAGGATAATACACACGCACACTCCTTTTGCTGACCAGTCTGGTGATCAAAACAGAATCAACTCCTAGCTGAGTGACCATTTTTGATATGACCGCCTGATCACTCTGGCTTTTATCAGCCAGTATCGTATAACTTGCTATCGCATCCAGCCCTTTTGTTTTCAACTGTAGCGTGAACTCATCCTCGACTATCCTTCTGGTGATAGGCTCTTTAAATACACCAATCACCATCACTCGCTGCGGGCGACCCAGATAAGAAGGATCTTTCCATACCGATTTTATTTGTGTTGATGAACAGCCCGACAACAAAATAACCAGCAGGCATGCCATTGCAACAATCGTGCAGCGGAAATTTGTCATAATTTATACGGCCTCTAATCTGATAACTACCATGTCACGGACTTGGATATCAACCTGTCAAACCAGTTTCACTTTGCGCTATTGTCTCGCTTTCCTTAATACTATCACTTATCCATGGTTGTATTAATGGATCGCGCGATACAGTTAAAAGATACTCATCCACTGCACCTGTTTCTTTAACGCCGTAAGTCAAGAAACGGAATACCACCGGCGCAAACATCGCATCGGCAATACTGTAAGCACCAAATAACCACGGTCCCGTCGATGCATACTGCTTGCGCAATTCACGCCAGATCGATTTGATACGAATGATATCGGCCTCAAGTTCAGGCGTGCTCTCAACACGGCGACCTGTAGCACGAATATTCATCGGCATTGCTTTACGCAAGGGAACAAATCCCGCATGCATCTCCGCACTCACCGAACGCGCTTTAGCCCTTGCTTTACTATCTTTAGGCCACAACGCAGGATGCGTTTCATACAAGTATTCTGCTATAGCGAGTGTGTCCCATACCACAATATCATCCTCATGAAATACTGGCACGAAACCGGAGGGTGAATGTTTAAGCAATGCCGCTTTTGAGTCAGGCGCAAACAAGGGAATGCGCAACTCATCAAAATCAACCTCGGCGAACTTCAACATCAACCAGGCACGCAATGACCAGGATGAATAGTTTTTATTGCCTATAATCAGTAACGGCTTCTTCATGTCGCACTCCTATTTTGTTTATTTCGCAGAAATTTTAAGTAAATTATTGTTTGAACCAATGCATAAATTAACAAGACCGGATCCAGCAAGTAATCCCACAGATTGGTGGATTCCAGCATCTGCAAATTATAAGCAACCAAGGGCAGAAGCAATATAACGGCAAGATCTCGATGGTTACGAAACCACGCCAGCAAAGAGGTTGAGATCAACAATACGGACAGGAAAACAGGCAAAAATCCTAATTGATAGGGGTCATAAGCGGCCAGCCCCAGGGCCAGCGGATAAAACATCACACCGATTACAACAACACCCACTAACAACAATTTTCTGGATGAAGCGCCAAACAGGCTGAAATTAAACAGTCGCTGCATCAAAATATTTAAAAATACAAGCAAGGTCAAAACACTTAAATCGCCCACAACACTGCGCAGCCATTGTGCAACAGACAAGCCATTAACCGGCACAAGCAAGCCAAGCAACATCAGTAGCGCAGTGGCTCCCTGGCGTATTCGAATGTTTTTTATCCATTGCCCCAACATTAGCGTGACCAACACAGCTAACAACAAAACCTGACCCAACAAAGGCAGCATGTTATGCAAAACGCTCATGGCTTACCTCCGTCTACCCACTGATCATTAAAGCTGGCATGCCGGATTCGTTTTCGATTCCACGTATAAAGCAAATGCATCTCTCCATTTCGGGCACGGATTAAATAGGGATAAGAAAATTCACCTTTGCCGTCGCTACCTTGCTCAAAATGTTTTACGGTGTTCCAGCTGGCACCTTCATTCCGGGAAATAGCCAAAGCCAGGCTGTTGCGTCCAAATTCGGTATCGTTAAACACCAGTAACAGGCTTCCATCCGGGCGGCGTATACCAGCTACTGCAGAATCCGGGTTAGGCAGTTTTAATTTTTCATCAGCGGACCAGTGCTGGCCAGCATCCATACTGCGGCTAATCAAAACATGACCCGGTGATGGACCTGTATAACGCATCAGTGCAATGGATTGCTGCGTATCCAGCGGCAAGACCGAAGGTTGAATTGAATGACGTCCGTGAGTAATTCGGGTTTTATCCCAAACATATCCGGCTTTATCCAGGCGTAACAACTCGGCAAATTTGCCAATAAATTCGTGATAAACAGGCAAGCCGATTGATCCATCGCTGTAATGAATCGCAGCACTTTTATTTAATGTGCTGATATTCACAAAAGGTGACGTAATTAGTCGTCTGGGCCTGCTCCACGATTTTCCATCATCTGTCGAACGCATCACATTCAATGACGATCCGGCCCAACCACCCACTGAAACCGACACATAATAAAGCCACAATTCATCGTGCACTCCCCTTACCAGTACAGAGTTACCTACCGTTTTAATGTAGCGCCCCAATGCTGCCTGGGTTTCCGCAGGGCCAACGATACGACGCGGGCTTGTCCAGGTCTGCGTATTCACAGAATAATCGGCACCCCATAACACCACGTCCTTGCCACCCTCGCGGCTGCCGCCAAACCAGGTCGCCAGCAAACCGCCATCCAGCTTTTCAATCACATTCGCGCCATGCACCGAAGGGACCTGACAATCCTCGCAGGCATAACTCATTTTCATAATAGCCGGCGCAGCGTCGAGGGCCGTTACCGTATCAACCACAAAATCCGGCAATGATTTTTCACTCACGCCCCGATATAAAACAGGAACGATCGCCGCACCAAGCAACAGCACATAAACGGTCACTTTCAATACAGGGAAATATTTAGCGTATATCATGTTTGGCTTATCTGCCCTGTATCGTTTTGTGGTTAGCGCAAACAGGCATTTGTCTTCAGCCACTCGCGCAAGCCGGCAAAATCATGCAGCAATGCGAGGGGCTTCAACTCAAGCAACTGTTCAGGCGGATGCGCCCCGTGTGACATCGCAAGGGAAGGCATACCCGCATTAATCGCCATTTGCAAATCATGTGTGGTATCACCCACCATCAACGCACGTTCCACATTGATATCCAGCTCATCCAGTATTTCATGCAACATTGTGGGATCAGGCTTGGAAACTGTCTGGTCAGCCGTACGTGTGCTATGAAAGTACTGCGCCATATTACTGGCCTTCAATGCACGGTCCAATCCATTGCGATTTTTGCCAGTCGCAACGGCCAGGAAAAACCCCTGCTCTCGCAACTCCTGCACCAGTGACTCTGCCCCTGCAAACAAGGGCATTTCATTTTCCTGCGAGAAAAAATGATGGCGGTATCTGGCCACCAGATCATTGCGCTGATGCTCTCCGGCATCAGGCACCGCATAGCGTAATGCCTGGTCAAGGCCCAGCCCTATCACATGCCGCGCCACCTCATCACTCGGTACCGGCAAACCCAGATCACGGCTGGCCGACTGTATCGATCTTGCAATCACCGCTGTGGAATCCATCACCGTACCATCCCAGTCAAACACAATTAAATCGTAACGCTTGGCCATACTTGCACAATCAAAAATATCAGAAAACGAATTTTATGGCGGATTCAACTCTGAAGTGCAACTTTTGTAAGCGAATTTAGGTGGCGAGCTGAGGTATCATCGCGCCACTTAAACGACCAAGTAAAAGGAACACAGATGAAGCAATACACTCAGCTCAACCAGGAGCAACGATATCATATTTCTGGGTTAAGCAAATCGGGTTGGAATCAAACACAAATTGCAGTTGAGGTTGGTGTGAACAAATCGACGATTTCACGGGAGTTCAATCGAAACAAAGGGCAGCGAGGCTGGCGTCCCAAGCAAGCGCAATCGATGCGTGATGAGCGACGGCAAGCCTGTATCAACGGCAAGCAATTCTCATCGAATGAATGGGCCGAAGTTGAGAGATTGACCCGTGCAGACCTCAGCCCGGAACAGATCGCCAATCGGCTTGAACTGGAAGGAGGACTGCAGATCAGCCCTGAAACGATTTACCGGTACATCTATGCGGACAAGCGAAATGGCGGAGACATGCACAAACATCTGCGAAGCCAGAAACTGCATCGCAAGCGTTATGCAAGCGGGCAAGAACGGCGCGGCACCCTCTGCAACCGCGTCAGCATTGATGAACGACCGGCCATCGTTGCTCAAAAGAGCCGTATCGGGGATTGGGAAGGTGATACCGTGATTGGCAAGAACCACAAGGGCGGATTGGTTACCTTAGCTGAACGAGTATCACGCTATGTGTTGGCGGGGCACATTCAAAGCAAGCATGCTGCTGGCGTAACGGCTGTGACAACGCGTTTACTGAATCCCCACAAGGACAAATGCCACACCATTACATTCGACAACGGCAAAGAGTTTGCGGAACATGAAAACATGGCAACAGAATTGAAGGCAGACATCTACTTTGCCCATCCCTACAGTTCATGGGAACGGGGACTCAATGAAAACAGTAATGGGCTAATACGG
>JANXWX010000086.1 GCA_025350915.1 Nitrosomonadales bacterium | reverse complement strand
GTCGAGGTCGACATCCTCGAAGCGGGCGGGCTCGATCTCGACGACGACGTGCTGTCCGAGGCGGATTGGGTCGTAGCCAGCGTCCACTACGGGCAGAACCAACCGCAAGAACAAATCACGCGCCGTATTCTGGGCGCGATTGCCAACGCGAACGTCTCAGCGATCGCCCATCCGACCGGGCGGCTGTTGAATCGTCGCAAACCGTACGAAGTCGACACCGACGCGATGTTCAAAGCGGCCCGCGATTACGGCAAGCTGTTGGAATTGAACGCCAACCCGGCGCGGTTGGACCTGGACGACGTCGCCTGTGCTACGGCCAAAAGTTTTGGCGTGCCGATCGTGATTTCGAGCGACGCCCACAGCACCACTGGCCTGGGCGTGCTGCGCTACGGCGTGCTGCAAGCTCGCCGCGCCGGTTTGACGAAAGCGGACGTCGCCAATACGCGGCCCTGGGCCGAGATGCAGCGCATGATTGGGAAAAAATCTCACTAATCCGTTCGCACCGCGGGCAGCTTCCGCGGGTTTGCCCAGCTTTTATTCACCCTCGGGCGAGTGTAAGCTAGTGGGGCTGATTCACCCCGTATCGCCCCCTGCACGCCACGAACGCGCACACCCATCCTCGCCGGAGATCCACGCCGATGAAACGCCGTGATTTGCTGCTTTTGACCGTTGCTGCGATTTGTCTCACCAGCTTGCCGCTGCGGATGGCGTCAGGCGAGGCCGCTGCCGACAAGCCAAAACGCAAGGTTCTGTTTTTCACCAAGAGCTCTGGCTTCCAGCATTCGGCCATCACGCGGAAAGACGGCGAGTTGGGTCCAGCGGAGCGGATATTGACTGACATTGGCAAGAAAAACGGATTTGACGTCGAATGCACCAAGGACGGCCGCGTGTTCGATAAAGACCTCAGCGGCTATGACGCGATCTTCTTCTACACCACCGAAGATTTGACGAAGGAAGGGGGCGACAAAAACCCGCCCATGTCCGTCGCAGGAAAGCAAAAGCTGTTCGACTGGGTCGCCAGCGGCAAGGGCTTTTTGGCGTCGCACTCCGGGGCGGATACGTTCCATTCGCCGGCGAATTTCATCCGAATCCATCCACACATCCGAGCCTTTCAATACATCCTTGATTTCGGTTGCCGCGAGAAAGGGCTGGCAGGTACGCGTCATGAATTTTTCAAACCAGCTGCTGACAGCATGCACCTCAGCCTGTTGCTCATTTCCCCTGCCGGCAAAGCTGCCTGAATAGATATGGAAGAGTAACTGGCAGTTGTCATGCACGATGTATTCATCACCCGAGAGGAAAATAAATGCGCCCATTGAATAGGCACGCGCCTCAAGGACGGTAACGATATTTGCATTCGACGCCTGCATATTATTGATGATTTGCAGACCGGTATCGAAGTCGCCACCTGAAGTATTCAGGTGCAGGTAGATAAGATCCGTTTCACTGGCTGTACGCAGGGTGTAAAACAGCTCGGTGTAATAATGAGACTCCAGTATATTTCCACTGATGTAAAAGGAAATCTGCCTGACAACAGACTGCCTTTCAAAGCGCTGAAGGCCGCGAAATAACTCAACCTTTACTTCTTCAGATTCTTGCTCGGCAGGTACTATTGCTGGTTTTTCTGACATTACGACTCCTCGGGAATTAAGCACGCTTCATCACAACCCATGCTGCTGGGATTAACCTTGATTTACCTCAAGTTAACTTACCGGACAACTTGAAATGACGGGTCATAACCATGGACAATAAGTCTAAACTCCCGTATCGTGGCGCACTATTTTTGTTGATAGTTTGAAGGCTTGGGAATTGCGTTTGGAGCAATTGAAATTTGTCACTCAAAGTCATAACGGAACAGCTCACACAGGTAAAACACGAAAGTCGCATGATTAAACTCATCATAAAAATATTAATAACCATCGCGATTCTTGCAGTCATTGCCTATAAAATCGACCTGAGCACAGTTCTTCATGTAGTGCGCAACATGTCGCCGCAGTTTTTAATTTATGCACTGATTATGCAGTTAATGAGCGCGGCACTGGCGTCTTATCGCTGGTATCTGATCATGCGTCGCCTGCAGTTTGGGCAGGAGCCCTTGTTTTACCTGAAAAGTTACCTGAAAGGCAGTTTTTTCAATCAGGCCTTACCCGGCGGTATCGGCGGCGATGCCTATCGGGTGTTGGAATGCGCTGCGCTGGGTAATGGCAAAAAAGCGGCTTTTTATGGCGTGTTACTGGACCGGATACTAGGCCTGATCGGTATTTTGCTGCTGAATTTAATTGCAAATATTGCTCATCCGGGACTACTACCACCCGCCATCTTTCATTTGCTTAATTTAATTGCGCTGGGCGGTATTGCAGGTGTCATCGTGTTTGCAATGCTGGGGAAAATCGATCGTTTTGCCGATTATAAATTAACCCGTCACCTGCATGAAATTTCGGAGGATTTGCGCCGTGTTTACCATGACCCAGGCGCCATTGCCCTGCATAGCGTGATCTCGGTATTGATACACTTTGTTTCCATGCTGGCCGTCTACTTTATCGGTATCGGCGTCGGGCTGAATTACAGTCTGTTGACCTTTTTAGTACTTGTACCGCCGGTGATGCTGTTAACGATAGCCCCGATTTCTCTCGCCGGCTGGGGGGTGCGGGAAGGCGGCATGATAGGTTTGTTCTTGTTGATCGGGGCAAATCAGGCGCTGGTATTATCCATGTCAGTGTTATATGGTCTGGTGCTGCTGGCAGCATCGTTACCCGGTTTATATCTGTTTTTAACCAATCGAACCAAGAGTGAAACAAAATGAACGTTGATCTGATGCGCAAAGTTGATTACTACGCCGGTGTGCCACTGTGCTTCCTGGCCACTTTTGTCGTTAAGCTGAGCAATCTGTTTAGCACAACCGACAAACCCAAACGTGTCCTGCTGGTGGAATTGTCGGAAATGGGTAGTGCGATTATCGTTGATCCGGCCATGCAAAAGCTCAAGAATGTGGGCGGCTGCGAATTATTTTTTGTGATTTTCGACAAAAATAAACCCAGCCTTAAGTTGCTTAACAGCGTCGATGATCAGAATATTTTTACTATACGTGAAACCGGTATCGTGCCGCTGGCCCTGGATACACTGAAATTTTTCTGGTGGTGTCGTATGCGCAAAATAGATTCGGTCATTGATCTTGAGCTTTTCTCACGCTATAGCGCCCTCCTCACCGGCTTGTCCGGCGCTAACAACCGTGTGGGTTTTCATGCATTCCATAACGAAGGTCTCTACCGAGGTGCGATGCTCACCCACAAAGTTTCCTATAACCCGCACCAGCATATTGCCAAAACTTTTATTGCGCTGGCAAATACCCTACTTTCTGAAAAACCGGAAGTACCCTATTCCAAAACACTGGTCAGCGATGATGAAATCAAACTGCGCCAGGCACCCGTCAGCGCCGAACAGAAGACAGCTATTCTGGCAAAAATTCGTGAAGACTATGCCGAATTTGACCCAGCCAAACACCAGATCGTGCTGATCAATCCCAATGCCAGCGAACTGTTGCCGCAGCGTCGCTGGATGAAAGATCGCTATGCAGAATTGATGCGGCGCATTCTGGAGCAAAGCAAAACCGCGGTAGTGCTAATTACAGGCGCACCCGCAGAGCGTGAAGAAGCCGAAATGTTGCGCATATCGGTAGCCAACTCACGCTGTATTAATTTTGCCGGTCGCGTGAAATTTACAGAGCTGCCCCCGCTCTATACCGTGTCGCTATTGATGGTGACAAACGACTCAGGACCCGGACACTTTTCCTCGGTAACACCACTTAAAACCTTTGTGCTATTTGGCCCTGAAACACCGGCATTGTATGGTTCACTGGGCAACTCTACCGCTATCTACGCAGGCCTGGCTTGTTCCCCTTGCGTGAGCGCATCCAACCACCGCAAGACAGCCTGCAGTGATAACGTGTGTTTACAGGCGATAACCGTGGATAAAGTGTTCAATACAATTTCACCGCTGTTGCCGGCTTAATTTCTAAAAAAAATCAATTAGGGAATTTATATCATGTCTGATCAAATCAACGAGTGGGAACGCAGCGTACTGGAGAAGCTGGCATTATCTGCCGTACAGGAGCAGCGTCGTGCTCGCCGCTGGGGAATCTTCTTCAAACTGGCTACCTTCGCCTACATCACCTTTATTCTGATATTGATTACAGGCTGGATTAGTGGTGACACCGCCCTGATGACTGGCAAGCACACCGCTTTGATAGAGCTGGATGGCGTGATCTCCGAAAAAAGCGCTGCCAGCGCAGACAATCTGATTGCTAGCCTGCAAGCAGCTTTTAGCGATAAAGGAACGCAAGGTGTAGTACTGCGTATCAACAGCCCGGGTGGCAGCCCGGTACAAGCGGGGCTTGTGAATGATGAGATTCGTCGTCTACGTGCGCTGTATCCTGCCATACCCCTGTATGCCGTGGTTGAAGATATTTGCGCTTCAGGCGGTTACTACATTGCGGCAGCTGCCGATAAAATTTATGTCAACAAGGCCAGCATCGTTGGCTCTATCGGTGTGCTAATGGATGGATTTGGCTTTACCGGCACCATGAACAAACTGGGTGTTGAACGTCGCTTGTTGACGGCAGGTGCAAACAAAGGGTTTATGGATCCTTTCTCGCCACGCAATCCTAAACATGAGGCCTTCACCAAAGCTATGCTGGAGGAGATACACCAGCAATTTATAACCGTGGTGAAAGAAGGTCGCGGCAAGCGCCTGAAAGTGACACCGGAAATTTTCAGCGGATTATTCTGGAGCGGGCAGAAGAGTATTGAGTTGGGCCTGGCAGACGAAATCGGCAGTCTGGGCAGCGTATCGCGCGATGTCATCAAGGAAAAAGACATTGTTGACTTTACAACGCACGAAGGCCTGGCAGACCGTTTATCCAAGCGCTTTGGCGCGGGCGTTGCCAGTGCGTTTCCGGGATTGTCGTCCCAGGCTGACGGCTTCAATCTGCGCTAACTGCGCAAGCAATTTCATGCAACATATTAGGTAAGTGATTTTGAGCCTGACCCAAGCATTCAAATATACGCTGTTTGCGACACTGGCCGTTAAGTTGTTGCTGGCCTGGTACATACCGATGTCCGGTGATGAAGCGTATTTTGTGCTGTGGGCGAACCATCTGGATTTTGGCTACTACGATCACCCGCCCATGGTTGGCTGGTTCCTGCACCTGATGCTCTACATCGGCAGCTCCGAGGTCATTCTACGCCTGCCTTCCGTCCTCACTTCCATTCTGATCGGTGTTGGCATTTATCGCTTGCTCAAGCCACTGGATGAAAACAAAGCCGCCTTGATTGCGATGTTGTTTTTAGTCTCGCCGATCAACATTCTGAACGTGCTGGTGACAACCGATACACCACTTATACTTTTTGCGTTCTTTTCTATGGCAGCGCTATTCAAGGCCTCGCAACAGAATAAACCCGGCTGGTATGCACTGTCAGGTATCTTCTTTGGCCTGGCCTTTTTATCAAAATATTTTGCGGTTCTGCTGGGCCTTTCCTACCTGGTCTATTTTTTATTTTCTGCAAAGAGCCATTCCAAAACGGGCGGCTTCGTCCTGTTATACCTGACCTCGCTGCCGTTTGCACTGGTCAATATTTACTGGAACTACACCCATTGCTGGGACAATATATTATTTAATCTGTACACCCGCAATGAAAGTGCGCATTTTTCATTTGGCACAATTGCCGCATTTTTTGCCGTGCAGCTTTACCTGATCACGCCACCTCTGCTGTGGTATATCTACAAGAACCGGGCTGAATTTTGGCAAAAAATATCACGCGAGCAATTTCAGGTTTTTCTGTATATCTTTATAGTTCCCCTGGCAATTTTTACGCTGCTGTCCTTCAAGAAAATGGTGGGCCTACATTGGGTACTGGCATTCTATCCCGCGCTGTACCTGCTAATTTATCAGTTGCTGTCGAAAGCCGAGCTGGTAAAACTGCTCAAGTTCATGCTGACCTTCAGTGCCGTGCATTTATTGGCAATTGCGATAATCGCAATGTTGCCGATGGAGTCCTGGAAGAACAACAAGCTGTATGGCGGCATTGTATTTATGTTTGAGCCCGCAAAAATTGCAGAAATAATCCGGCCTTACGAGCAACAAAATTTCCTGCTGGCGACCGATGGTTACTCGCCCTCCGCTACCATCTCATATCATTACGGCAAGGGATTCTTTGTGTTTGGTGAAGGCGGCCTGCATGCTCGGCAAGATGACATGCTCACCGACTTTCGCCAGTTTCAGGGTCGCAATATCCTGATCCTGTCTAAATCTGTGCCAAACATGCAGGAATATGCGCCTTACTTCAAGCACGTTGAAGTTAAAATATTTACCCTGCGTGATGCAAATTTCTATTTGCTGTTGGGATACGACTTTAACTATCAACAATACCGTGAAGGTGTGCTCAGGCCAATCAAGGATAAATATTACAAAATTCCCTCCTGGCTACCCCACGCCCCCTGCTATTTCTGTGACAAATACTTTCCGGGAGAATGCAGCCCTGCGCTGAAATAACATGCCTACTTTAACCAAACCCATTTCCGGCTGGGGACGTTACCCGGTTGAAACCTGCACTCTGGAACGCCCAGAACGCTACGCAGATTTAAAGCCTGCTTCAGACTCGCTGATTGCCCGGGGTCAGGGCCGCAGTTATGGCGATGCCTCGCTGAATGAAAATGGTGGAGTAATACTTACAGAACGTCTTGATCGCATGCTCGCGCTGGACGTGAAGCAGGGCATCCTGCATGCCGAAGCCGGTGTCACATTGGCCGAGATATTGCCGGTGATTGTGAAGCAAGGCTGGTTCCTTCCGGTCACCCCCGGCACCAAGTTTGTTTCCTTGGGTGGTTGTATCGCGTCTGACGTGCATGGAAAAAACCATCATCATGTCGGCGGTTTCGGTGATCATGTGTTGAGCATCGAGTTGATCATGGCGGATGGTAGCCAAAAAAAGTGTTCCGCAAGTGAAAATGCCGAGCTCTTCTGGGCTACCGTAGGTGGCATGGGGTTAACCGGCATTATTGGTGAAGTGACGCTCAAACTCATTCCCATCCAGACCGCACAAATGATGGTGCGCAACCAGACTGCAAAGAATCTTGGGCATCTGTTCGAATTATTGCAAGACCCGGCCCAGGATGACCGCTACAGTGTGGCGTGGATAGATTGCCTGGCCACTGGCGATGAACTTGGACGGGGTGTGGCAATGTTTGCACACCATGCGGCTAGCGCTGAATATACGGCAGCCGACCCGTTGCAAAGCAAACCCAAACGCTCGCGTGTTTTACCTTTCGATTTTCCGGCCTGGGTTCTTAACTCGTTCAGTATTGGCCTGTTTAATAATTTGTATTACAAAAAAGAAAGCAGTAAAAAAGCGCCTTTCCTGTGCGACTACGACAGCTATTTTTACCCACTGGATACAATCGGCCATTGGAACCGTATGTATGGTAAACGCGGGTTTGTGCAATACCAGTGTGTGATACCTGAGGGCACCGCACTTGCCGGCATTACAGCGCTGCTAAATGAACTGTCAGCCAGTCGCCGCCCCTCTTTCCTTGCCGTACTCAAGCGCTTTGGTGCTGAAGGCAAAGGTCTGCTGTCTTTCCCCCAGCCCGGCTTTACACTGGCGCTGGACTTGCCAATACGTGACAAGGGCCTGTTCAGCCTGCTGGATAAGCTTGACCATATCGTGCTGCAACATCGTGGTCGCGTTTATCTGGCCAAGGATGCGCGCCTCTCTGCCGAATCTTTTAAAACCATGTATCCCCGTTATAGCACGTGGCAAAAGATCAAGCAAAGCATCGATCCGGCGAATCGTTTCAGCTCCAGCCTGGCTCGCAGATTAAATATCGAAGGAGCCAAATAAATGAGCGGCAATGTATTAATACTTGGTGCCACCTCCGCCATCGCGCGGGGTACGGCTACCGCTTTTGCTGCACGGGGCGATAATCTTTATTTGGCTTCACGCGACCTGGAAGAGCTCAAACGCATCGCCGCCGATTTACAGATACGTTATGGCGTAAAAGTGGCCTACAGCCTTTTCGACGCGGCAGCAACCGATACACATACAGCATTTTTTGCCGGCGTACTCAATGAAGTACAAGAACTCACCGGTGTGGTCGTGGCCTTTGGCCTGTTGGGCGGCCAGCAAGCGGCACGTGAATTTGGGCTGGCCGAAAAGATCATCGCCAGCAATTTTACCGGTGCGGTTTCTATTCTGAGTATTTGCGCCAATTATTTTGAGCCACTAAAACGCGGCTTCATCATCGGCATTACCTCGGTAGCGGGCGATCGCGGCAGACAAAGCAATTATGTGTATGGCGCAGCCAAGGGTGCGTTCAGCCTGTACCTGCAGGGATTACGTAACCGACTATTTGCCAGCGGTGTACGCGTTATCACTATCAAACCCGGCTTTGTGGACACCGCCATGACCTTTGGTTTACCCGGATTGTTTCTGGTGGCATCACCACAAACTATCGGCAAGCAGATTGTAAAAACCCTGTCCAAAGCGGCCGATATTGTTTATCTGCCCGGCTTCTGGCGTTACATCATGCTGATCATCAAACATATACCAGAGCCAATTTTCAAACGGTTAAAAATGTGACACAGCAACACAACAAACCCGTGGTTGCCGCTTTTGATTTTGATGGTACTTTGACGCGCCGCGATACGCTGTTCCCTTTTCTTCTGCATGTTTCCGGACCGCTTGCTTTCTCAGTCAATTTTTTGTCACTGCTGCCAACCCTCACTGCCTATGCGCTGGGGATGTTGCGTAACGATATTGCCAAGCAACGCGTGTTGCGTCGATTTCTTGCCAATATGCCGCTTACAGAAATACAACAACATGCGCTCAGTTTCGCCGCGCTAAAGTTGCCTGTGTTGTTGCGCAATGAGGCAATGCAGCGCCTTGCATGGCACGGGCGGCAAGACCATCGCTGTATCGTGATCAGCGCTTCATTGGAAAACTATCTGAAGCCCTGGGGAAGCACGGTTGGCATTAGTGATGTACTGGGTTCACGCCTGGAAATACAGACTAACGGCTCTGCCAGCGGAAATTTGCAGGGCGAAAACTGTTTTGGCGAGGAAAAAATGCGCCGTCTTGAAGCATTGCTCGGACCGCGAGAAGGCTACATTCTTTACGCCTATGGCGACAGCAGTGGTGACAAAGCGTTATTATCTGCCGCAGACTTTCCATTTTATAAATCATTCACCCAACAAGGACAACAATCGTGAACATGGAATTAATACGCCTGATGCGCCCCCACCAATGGGTTAAAAATTCTTTTGTGTTAACCGGCCTGATATTCGGCCATGCATGGCATTCACCGGCACTGGTCATTCAGGCATTCACCGCATTTGCCGCTTTTTGCCTGATTTCCAGCACGGTTTACGTGTTTAACGACATTATCGATATTGACCAGGATAAGCAGCATCCCACCAAACGCAATCGTCCCCTGCCCTCCGGCAAGCTATCCATTCACACAGCAGCAATATTTGCCGCGGTTCTGGGTGTGGCAGCCATGCTGCTGGCAGCACTGGCCTCCTATAAAGTTGTGATCATTTTGCTGATTTACGCGGTGATGAATCTGGCTTACTCAATCGAGCTCAAGCATATCGTGATACTCGATGTGTTTATCATCGCCACCGGCTTTATGTTGCGCATCCTGGCGGGTACGCTGGGTCTGGGCATCCCCCCTTCGCAATGGCTGCTGCTGTGCGGCCTGATGGTGACGTTGTTTCTGGGCTTCAGCAAGCGCCGCGCGGAAATTATTGTGCTCAGCGATGACAAATCCGCTCACCGCAAAGTACTGGAAGATTACAGCCCGGTACTGCTGGATAAAATGATCGTCATCACCGCAGCCGGCCTCATCATGAGTTACAGCCTCTATACCATGAGCCCGGAAACTATCATGATTCATCGCACCGCTAACCTGGTATACACCGTACCCTTCGTCATTTATGGTGTGTTTCGCTATATCTTTTTACTGCACCATCAGCGCAGTGGAGGCGATCCATCACGCGATCTGGTGCGTGATCCGCATATGCTAACCGTATTAGCAACCTGGTTCATCACCACCATCGTATTGATCGCGCATTAATGACAACAGGTGAACAGCATCCCGTGCTGCACGGTTGGCGATTCCGCGCGATGGTTGTTATCGTGCTACTCAGCGCAATCGGCTATCTGGTATTTTCATTGTGGGGTGGCTGGCAGGAAGTCGTCGCTGCCCTGGCCAAGGTTGGGGTTATCGGCACGCTCATCGCCCTCACCTTATCACTCGTCAACTATTTGATACGCTTTATGCGCTGGCAGAAATTTCTGGCAAAGCTTGGGCACAATGTTTACTGGCCGGAAAGCCTGCGTATCTATATCGCCGGTTTCGGCCTCACCATCCTCCCCGGTAAAGCCGGTGAAGCAATACGCAGCGTGTTTTTGAAAAAGCACCACGTCTCCTATCCGGAAAGTTTGGCGGCATTTTTTTCGGATCAATTCTCCAACCTCATCAGCATGATGCTATTGGTTTCGGTTGGCCTGTGGGCCTATCCGCAAGCCCAGCCCGTCATCATTATACTGGGGGGAATTATTCTGGCGATACTGATTTTCCTGCAGCAAAGCAAATGGCTCAAGTCATTTGAAACTTTTGCTCAACGATACTTTCCCGCAAAAATTTCTCACCTGATCACGCCAAGTATTGAGATTATACTGCATTCGAAGCGTTGTTTCAGTTTACCCATGCTGCTGTATGGCATTTCACTAGGCTTGATTGCCTGGGGGGCAGAAGGCCTGGCCTTTTACTACATCATGCACGTGCTGGGCAGTGACATGTCCATGCAAACGGCGTTATTCATCTACGCCTTCTCCATGCTGGTCGGGGCAATCAGCTTCTTACCCGGCGGTTTGGGTGGCACCGAAGCCACCATGATCGCCTTGCTGATACTTAACCATGTAGCTCAACCACAGGCGGTAGCAGCTACAGTACTGATACGTTTGGCCACCCTGTGGTTTGCAGTAGCGCTGGGTGTTATTGCAATGTCGACGCCTGAGAGAACATCAAAAGCCTGAACTCTGTCGTGGTGTATTTGTTATAACAAATTAAACCTTGCAGCTCATGTCCACACCACAGCACATCGGTGACTTGATTTTGCCATGACCATTTGGGCATTTTGATACTTGCACTGTTGAGCCATCATCCAGTTTGATGCTGTCATTCACCAGCGGCGCACCGCACTTGCCACACGTTGCGTTAACACTCATTCCACATTTCGAACATTCATAAGTTACCATCTGAGCCTCCGCTAAAAAATTTACAATCTATGACCTTCCCCCGGTTTTTCGTCTTCCAAGAAGTGGGTTTCATACTACCAGTTTTGCCTCTTGCTGTGCAGTAAGCCAGTCACTTAAAAACTGAATCGGTGACTTATAGCCCAGCGTCGAATGCAGCCGCTTTCGATTGTAAAACACCTCGATATATTCAAACGCCATTACCCTCATTTCGTCCCGCGTCTCGTAATATTCGCCATACACCCGCTCGTTCTTGAAGCTGCCGAACCAGCTTTCGCTCGGAGCATTATCCCAGCAGTTGCCCTTGCGGCTCATGGAGCAGATCATGCCGTATTCCTTCATTTTGGCCTGAAATGCGTGGCCAGCATATTGGCCGCCCCGATCTGAGTGATGTATCAGTCCGTCCGCCGGTTTGCGACGGAACCACGCCATAGTTAGCGCGTCCGTAACAATGTCAGCCGTCATGCGTGGCTTCATTGACCAGCCAACCACTTCACGGTTGAACAGGTCGAGCACAATCGCCAGATACAGCCAGCCTTCATCTGTCCACAAGTAGGTGATGTCGGATGTCCAGACCTGATTGGGTGCGTCGGGCGTGAAGTTCCGCTCCAGTAGATTCGGGGCAACCGGCAGGTTGTGTTTCGAGTCGGTCGTGACCTTGAAACGCCGCTTGTGCTTCGCCCTGATGCCGTTTTCCTGCATCAAACGTTCCACATGCTCCTTTGCCCCGGCGGGGAGCCCGCGAGTCGCAGCTCCTTGATCATCCTCGGGCTACCGTAAGCGCCTTTGAATTCAGCATGGATGGACTGAATCATCGCCAGCATCTGCGCATCTGTCAGTCGCTGGCGATGAGGCTTCCCTCCGCGCTTCCACGACCGGTAGCCACTTTCGCTAACATCCAATACCGCACACATCTCGTCCAGCCCAAAGGCCTGGCGTTGCTCGTCAATCCAGGCGTACTTCACTGTATTTCTCTCGCGAAGTACGCCGTCGCTTTTTTTAATATTTCACACTCCCGCTTCAGCCGGGCGTTCTCGGCGCGTAACCGGGAAAGTTCCATCTGCTCCGCTGTAATAACCTTGCTGCCTGCACCAGTAAGCTTGCCTGCCGCCGCAGCTTTAATCCAATTTCGAATGCTTTGATGATTAACTCCCAGCTCTGTTGCTACCGCATCAACTGTTTGTCCAGAATGGACACGTTTGACCGCTAATCCCCTAAATTCCGGCGTGTATTCCCGCTTCGGTATTTTCTGCATTTGCTTCCCTCTCAAAAGTAATGTTAATTTTACGCCACTCTTGGAAGACTATTTTCCGGGGGAAGGTCAGTTTCGCTTGCAGCTTCTTTCGACCACTCATGGGCGCATTCGGGGCAGATCAGCATGGCGCCGTCTTCATAGGTGAAAGCGGAACCGCATTGCGGGCAGGGAGGCAGGGTACTCATGTTGCATATCCTGTAAGGGTTTGTGTGGTTTAAGTCAAAAGACCCGCTGCA
>JANXWX010000065.1 GCA_025350915.1 Nitrosomonadales bacterium | reverse complement strand
ATTTAAGTAAATTAGCCTAATTTGAGCCCGTTTGTCGGTTTTTCAAAATGTTAGCTTGCCGGAGATACGTGCTCTGCAAGATAAACAAGTGAATGTCGGTTGTTATTCCAACGTGCTGAATAAATAATATTCTGTATGAATGTAATGAGTGTCAACCACTGCCATTGTTAAGTTAACTTATTAATATACTTGATGAATGGCTGGTGCAATCAGTAAATAGGACGATTCTAAGAAAGAAAAATAATTATGGAAGAACATTTTCTTGTAATTAACATGCCATTTTATTTGACATAGTTGCGAATATCACTATAATGCGGACTTCGTTTTTTGCGGGAATAGCTCAGTTGGTAGAGCGATACCTTGCCAAGGTATAGGTCGAGAGTTCGAGCCTCTTTTCCCGCTCCAAATTTGTTGGGAAAGCTTAGGCTTTCCCATAATCGTTTTAAGGGCGCGATAGCAAAGCGGTTATGCGTCGGATTGCAAATCCGTTGAGCCCAGTTCGACTCTGGGTCGCGCCTCCATATTGATAGCATCTCTTCACATACTCAATTCAGTCAGTAACAAAGCAATAGCCGCAGGCATAGCCTGGATATAAAGTATTTTTCGGCTTGCTGTCAATGCGCCAAATATCCCCGCCACAAGCACGCAAAGCAGGAAAAATACTTTTATATCATTGCCATTATTGCCCAAACTTACGCCCCAAATTAGACCCGCTGCCAAAAATCCGTTGTAAAGTCCCTGATTTGCTGCAAGTGTTTTGGAGGCTTTGGCGAACTCGGGTGTCAGGCCAAATACACGCAAGCCCAACGGCTTCTCCCAAAAAAACATTTCGAGTGCTAAAAAATACGCATGCAAAATTGCGACCAGCGTTACTACTAGGTTGGCGAGGGTTGTCATCGAAAATCCTTTATATAGGGCAATGCAGGGTGAGGGTCAGATCTCGGTGGTCGAGTTTTATTGATGTTTCCTGACATTACCCTGAATAGTGTATTACACTAAGCCTGAAACAGGCTTGTCTTTATGGTACTTGAAAAACGTTTTGAATTAGATTTTCAGGTGTAAGATTATGCAATCTTTTTTGCGAGTCGTCATGATGAATAAAAAACGCCCCAAGCATCTCGCGCTGCACAAGATAAAACTCCCGTTGCCAGGATTCGTCTCCATCCTTCACCGGGTGAGCGGTTTGTTTCTGTTTCTTTCACTGCCCCTGTTGTTGTGGATGCTCTACTCCAGTCTGCGTTCAATTCAAACCTATACACGCTTGCTCGATATTCTCCACTACCCTTTGAGTAAGCTGGTTATGGTTGCATTGTTATGGGCATTTTTGCATCACTTCTGCGCAGGTATACGTTATCTGGCGCTTGATTTGCATATGGGGTCGAGTCTTGCACAAGCTCGATCGAGCAGCCGATGGGTAATAGGTGTCAGCCTCTTGCTGACAGTGCTTTTGGGAGGCTGGCTATGTTGAATCGTATCGTGACAGGCGCCCATTACGGCCTGCGTGACTGGCTTATTCAGCGTATCACTGCCGTAATTATGGTGATATATACACTGGTTATTACCGGGTACTTGCTGTTGCAGCCGGCTATTGATTACAACGCATGGACGCTGCTGTTTTCCAGTAATGTGGTGCGTACTTTTACTTTGTTATTTTTGTTGTGTACTTTTTATCACGCCTGGATAGGTATACGCGACATTGTGATGGATTACGTTAAACCGGCTGCTGTGCGCCTGTTGCTTCACGTGCTGGTGATTATCACGTTGCTGTTATATGTAATCTGGTCAGTTCAAATTCTGTGGGGTATGTAATGACAGTGACAAAACGAACATTTGACGTTGTTGTGGTCGGAGCCGGTGGCGCCGGAATGCGAGCGGCCCTGGCCTTGTCAGAAGCGGGCCTCAAAGTGGCGGTGCTGTCTAAGGTGTTTCCCACACGTTCGCATACTGTAGCAGCGCAGGGCGGTATTGCGGCATCACTGGGTAATATCAACGAGGACAATTGGCATTGGCATATGTACGACACCGTGAAGGGCTCGGACTACCTCGGTGATCAGGATGCAATTGAATATATGTGCCGAAACGCGGCCGAAGTGGTTTATGAGCTTGAGCATTACGGCATGCCGTTTGACCGGCTGGATAATGGCAAGATTTATCAGCGTCCCTTCGGCGGTCATATGCAGGACTACGGCAAAACGACGGTACCGCGTGCCTGTGCTGCAGCAGATCGAACCGGTCATGCGCTACTTCACACGCTGTATCAGCAAAATGTAAAAGCCAATACCAATTTCTTTGTCGAATGGATGGCGCTGGATTTGATTCGTGATGAGGATGGCGATGTGCTCGGCGTCACCGCTATGGAAATTGAAACCGGTGAGGTAATGATGTTGCAGGCGCGCGCAACTTTATTTGCCACTGGCGGAGCAGGGCGTATTTTTGCCGCCAGCACCAATGCCTTTATCAATACCGGCGATGGTTTGGGGATGGCGGCGCGTGCCGGTATTCCGCTTGAAGACATGGAATTCTTTCAGTTTCATCCCACCGGTGTTCACGGTGCGGGTGTGCTGATTACCGAGGGCGTGCGCGGTGAAGGTGGTTATCTGGTGAACAAGGACGGTGAGCGTTTTATGCCGCGTTATGCTCCCAATGCGAAGGATCTGGCCAGCCGTGATGTGGTGTCGCGCGCGATGGCGACGGAAATAAAGGAAGGCCGTGGTTGCGGCCCGAATGCCGATCATGTGCTGTTGAAACTGGATCATCTGGGAGAAGATGTAATCAAGCATCGTTTGCCGGGCATCCGTGAAATCGCACTGAAATTTGCCCATGTCGATCCGGCGCGCGAGCCTATTCCGGTGGTACCCACCGCGCATTACATGATGGGCGGAATTCCCACCAATCATTATGGCCAGGTGGTTGCGCCCTATAAAACCGGACCGGAAGAGGTCGTGCAAGGTTTTTATGCGGTGGGTGAATGTGCCTGTGTTTCGGTACATGGCGCCAATCGTCTGGGCTGCAATTCACTGCTTGATCTGATTGTTTTCGGGCGCGCAGCTGCACGACAAATTATTGAAGACCTGCAACGCAATCCCCACCACAAACCCTTGCCGGCAGACGCGGCAGAGCGACCATTGGCACGCCTTGCCAGATTTGATACACAAATGGAAGGTGAAAGTGTGTCAGAGGTGGGTGCAGCGATGCGTAAAGTGATGCAAACCCATTGCGGTGTTTTCCGTTTCCCGGATTTACTGGCTGAGGGTGTCAAACAGATACAAGCTGTGGCAGCACGGGCAAAGAATACCGTCATCAAGGACAATAGCAAAGTGTTTAATACCGCTCGCGTGGAAGCGCTGGAGCTGGATAATCTGATTGAGGTTGCACAGGCCACCATGAATGCGGCTGCCGCACGCGAAGAAAGCCGTGGCGCGCATGCGCGTGAAGATTTCCCGGATCGTGACGATAATAAGTGGCTGAAGCATTCACTGTATTTCAGCAAAGATCGACGTCTTGATTACAAGCCGGTGCGGCTGAAGCCGTTAACTGTGGAATCATTCCCCCTGAAAGCCCGTGTATATTGATATTTGTAAGCAGATTTAATTCATAAGGGTCAGCCATGAAATTTAAAATCTACCGCTACAATCCCGAAACGGATACTGCACCCTATATGCAGGGCTATGACCTGGATATTAAGGCCGGCAACATGATGTTGCTGGACGCGCTGATACTCATCAAGGCCAGCGATGACAGCCTGAGTTTGCGCAAATCTTGCCGCGAGGGAGTGTGCGGCTCAGATGCGATGAATATCAATGGCCGTAATGGCCTGGCATGCATTACGCAATTGTCGACATTAAAGCAGCCGATTGAATTGCGGCCCTTGCCCGGACTGCCTGTGATACGTGACTTGATTGTGGATATGACCCAGTTTTTCAAGCAGTATCATTCGATCAAGCCATATTTGGTAAACAACGATCCGCCGCCTGAAACAGAGCGCCTGCAGTCACCCGAAGAACGCGCTGAACTGGATGGCTTGTATGAGTGTATTTTGTGTGGTTGCTGTACAACAGCTTGCCCATCGTTCTGGTGGAATCCGGACAAGTTCGTGGGGCCGGCCGGGCTGCTTCAGGCTTATCGCTTCCTTGCGGATACGCGCGATCAGGCCACGGCAGAGCGACTGGATAACCTGGAAGACCCGTATCGCCTGTTTCGCTGCCATACCATTATGAATTGTGTGGATGTTTGTCCAAAACAATTGAATCCGACCAAAGCGATCGGCAAAATAAAAGATATGATGATCAAGCGTACCGTCTGAGCATGGATACTGTATCGCTTGAGAGAATACGGTGGCGTTGCCGGCGCGGACTGCTGGAACTGGATATCGTGCTGGAAAGGTTTATTGGTCATTATGTAAATCTGAATACACAGCAAAAAATTATATTTGATGAGTTGCTGGATCTTCCGGATACCAGATTGTGGGAATTGATTAGCGGCAAAGAAACAGCATTGAATGAAGATCAACGCGCATTAATTGCATTGATTAATTTGGCCTGACAAGCCGGTTTGTTAACGAAGAAATAAGAGGATTGCCATGGAAAAAAATCGGGTTGCAACATTGACATTGGATGATGGTCGCAGCGTTGAATTACCCATCATGTCGGGCACGTTGGGCGTTGATGTACTGGATTTGCATAACCTAACCAAGCTCGGCATGTTTACTTATGATCCGGCGTTTTTCTCCACGGCAAGCTGCTCCTCCAAGATAACCTTTATTGATGGTGATGCAGGGTTGTTATATTACCGCGGTTACCCGATAGAGCAACTTGCGGAAAAATCCGACTTTCTGGAGGTTTGCTATCTGTTGCTGTATGGCGAATTGCCACCAGCCGATAAGCTGGCTGACTTTGTCTACAAGGTAAAACACCATTCGATGGTGCATGATCAGCTGGCGCGTTTTTATAACGGCTTCAGGCGGGACGCACACCCTATGGCTGTTATGGTGGGCGTGGTGGGTGCGTTGTCGGCTTTCTATCACGATTCTACCGATATCAATAACCCCAAGCATCGTGAAATATCGGCCCTGCGCCTGATTGCCAAGGTGCCGACGATTGCGGCGATGAGCTACAAATACAATATTGGCGAACCGTTTATGTTTCCCAAAAATGCGTTCGGCTATGTCGAAAATTTCCTCTACATGATGTTCGGCACTCCAGCCGAGGATTATGTGCCTAATCCAAAACTGGTGCGTGCCTTGGAGCGTATCTTTATTTTGCATGCGGATCATGAACAAAACGCGTCTACGGCGACGGTGCGCCTGGCGGGCTCCAGCGGCGCGAATCCATTCGCCTGCATCTCCTCGGGAATTGCCGCGTTGTGGGGGCCCGCGCATGGCGGTGCCAATGAGGCGGTGCTAAAAATGCTGGAAGAAATTGGCGATGAGTCCCATGTTGAAGATTTTATGAAAGGCGTAAAAGACAAAAAATATCGTCTGATGGGCTTCGGACACCGGGTCTACAAAAATATGGATCCGCGTGCATCCGTGATGCGTGATACCTGTTATGAAGTGCTCAAGGAAATGAACCTTGAAAATGACCCCATGTTCAAGATGGCACTGGCACTTGAGAAAATTGCCTTAAAGGACCCCTATTTCATCGAGCGTAAGTTGTACCCGAATGTGGACTTTTACTCGGGTATCGTGCTCCGCGCTTTGGGAATTCCCGTCAATATGTTTACCGTGATTTTTGCTGTTGGACGCACGATAGGATGGATATCACAATGGAACGAAATGGTTGCGGATAAGGAACAGAAAATCGGACGACCACGCCAGTTGTATACCGGCGCAATCAAACGTGATTATGTGCCGATCAAAAAGCGCTAGAATGAATGAAATTGCGTGAGAAGAAGTGGGCCACGCCTGCCGATCTGAATGCAGCCAGAAGCAACACTATTTTGGAAGCGCTGGATATCAGGATAGTCGAGTACAGCGAAGACATTATCGTATTAAGCATGACGATCACCGATGCGACGCGTCAGCCATACGGTCTGTTGCATGGTGGTGTGAGCATGGTTCTGGCTGAAACAGCCGCCAGCTTTCACGCCTGCTGGGGCATTGATCTAACTGAAAAAGTGCCGGTTGGCATCGAAATTAATGGTTCGCATCTGAATTCGGCCGAGCATGGCACGGTGCGCGCGGTGGGCAAGGTACTCAGAAAATCGGCTTCACTAATCGTGCATGAGATAGAGATATCACATGTTGAATCCGGTAAATTACTGTGTGTCAGCCGGGTGACTAATTTTTATAAAAAGCTTCAACATAAAGCTGTCGCCGGAAACTGAGCATTGATGGCATAACACAAGGGAACAGTACATGGCATCACTGATGGAAACTATGCAGGCCAATTCACTTTTGTATGGTGCGAATGCTCCATTTATTGAAGAAGCCTATGAGGCATACCTTGCCAATCCTGCATCGGTTACACCCGAGTGGCGTGCTTATTTCGATGCGTTACCCGAAGGGAAATCCGGGAAGGATGTTGCCCACAGCCCCATTCAGCGCGCCTTCACCAGGCTGCCAAAATACGCACAAAATGCCGAAGCGGCAGAAGTCAGCCTGGAGCGCAAACAGGTAGCCGTTCTGCAAATGATCAATGCGCACCGTTTTCTCGGTGTTCGTATTGCCAACCTTGACCCTTTGGCACGTCATGCCAAGCCGGAAGTGCCGGAGCTGACGCTGGCGTACTACGGTTTCACCGAGTCAGATATGGATAGAACGTTTGAAACCGGCTCGCTTGTATCTGCCCAGCGCTTGACTCTGCGCGAGATTGTGCAATTATTGCGAGCGACCTATTGCAGCAGCATCGGCGCCGAGTATATGTATATCAGCGATGTTCAGCAAAAACGCTGGATACAGCAAAGGCTTGAAGGCAGTCGCGGTGTACCGAATTATGATGCAGCCAAGCGGCGCGCCATACTGCAACGGCTCACTGCAGCTGAAACATTGGAACGTTATCTGCACACCAAATTTGTTGGACAAAAGCGCTTTTCTCTTGAGGGTGGCGAAACCCTCATCCCCTTGCTGGATCACCTGTTGCAACGCGCTGGCGAACAAGGCGTTGCGGAAACGGTGATCGGTATGGCACACCGTGGTCGCTTAAACGTGCTGGTCAATATATTGGGAAAAATGCCTTCCATGCTGTTTGCCGAATTTGAGGGCATACATACCGAACATCTGACTTCGGGCGACGTTAAATACCATAACGGATTTGCGTCAGAAATTGTATTGCCGAATGGAAATGGTTCAATGTATGTCACCCTGGCGTTTAATCCCTCGCATCTGGAGATTGTCAGCCCGGTGGTGGAAGGGTCGGTACGTGCGCGACAACATACCCGCAGAGATCTGGATGGCAGCAAAGTATTGCCGGTAATTTTGCATGGCGACTCCGCCTTTACCGGACAGGGCGTTGTGATGGAAACCTTTAATCTGTCACAGACGCGTGGCTACACTACCGGCGGCAGTGTGCACATCATTATCAACAACCAGATAGGCTTTACCACTTCCGATGTGCGAGACATTCGTTCTTCTTCATATTGTACCGATGTGGCA
>JANXWX010000031.1 GCA_025350915.1 Nitrosomonadales bacterium | reverse complement strand
CAGCCTGCTACAACTGGCTGTTTCAGCACTATCTGCGTCTGGAAGGTCTGGCGTTGAGTTGGGTGGGTACTGGCCGGATTGTGTTCAGCCTGAATTACACACAGGAAGATTTCGATAAGGTATCCAGCAGCTTTGTACGTGCCGCTCAAAATATGCAACTCGACGGCTGGTGGTGGAGCAACCCGGCGCTGACTAATAAAGCGATCAAACGCCGCATTTTGCGCGAAATGCTGAAGGCAAAGTTCAAGCCCGCAGACTAGCTTAGTGTTGTGGGGCTGCAGCGGAGGTGAGTTTTTGATTTATCCTAAAACCATAGTGAAACTATCCGTAAGCCGGGTTTCACCCAAGGGTGCACCTCGAAGAGGTTCTTGTGGTATGAGCACCGTGAGTGCTTGTACCAAGAACCCCTGCGGGGCAACCCGACAAGTCGGGCTAAAGCCCGACCTACGAGGCTGAAATTCGAAATCTGCAGCCACACATAACATTCATTCCAACTTAATCATTTTTCGATAGACTGCCAATATTAAAACGTTAACTTCGTTGATTGCATACATGGCCGTCGAAACCGAACTCAAATTGCGCATCGCCCCAGTGCAGCTTGCCAAACTAAAACGGCATCCGCTGCTCAAGGCGCTTCAACTGGCGCGCCCCACGACACGCCGTCTCTATAATATTTATTACGACACACCAAAATTTGAATTGCAGCAGTCCGGCATGGCCTTGCGCCTGCGCCGCAGCGGGCGGCAATGGCTGCAAACCCTGAAGGGCGGCGGTTCAGTGCAAGGTGGTTTGCACCAGCGTAATGAGTGGGAAATGCCGGTGAGCGGTCCGGCGCTGGATTTTTCCCTGCCACAGGTTACAGCGTGGAAAGACGTGCTGCCCAAGCACCTGCGCAAGCAATTGCAGCCGGTTTTCGTCACCGATTTTTCGCGCAATAGCCGCATGCTATTGTGGCAAGGCGCACAGATCGAACTGTGCATGGATCAGGGCGAGGTGAGCACCGAAACATCACGAGCCCCTGTCTGCGAACTTGAGCTGGAACTGATCTCCGGCATACCGCAACAATTATTCGGGATTGCCCTCGCACTGCTCGACATTGTTCCCTTCGAGCTGGAATCCATCAGCAAAGCCGAGCAGGGGTTTCGTCTGCTGTCCGGAACTGCAGAACAGCCGGTCAAGGCCTTGCCGCTCAACCTGGACAAGCACGATGATTTGGGCAAAGCCATGCAAACTTTAATCTGGTCGGTTTTACAGCATGTACAGAGCAATGTGCGCGGAGCCATGGTTAGCGACAATAGTGAATATTTACATCAACTGCGTGTCGCCCTGCGCCGACTGCGCGTGCTGCTGCGTATGCTCGAAAACGTTTGTGCGGATGAACAACTGGCCATTTTCAGAAAAGAAGTAGCAGCACTCTGCATCACCCTGGGCCGGATACGCGAATGGGATGTATTCATCGCGCAAACAGTACAACCATTGTGCGAACGTATGCCGCAAGATACCGGCTTGCAGGCACTTCTGGTTGCCAGCAAGCAACAGAGCGTTGTCTGTCGCGGCGTATTGCGTAATGATATGCAGGCACGAGAATTACAGCGCCTGCTGTTGCGTTTTTCTTTCTGGATGCACGGTCCGTATTGGCAAAACGTTGAGATGAGTGGATTGAGCACCGGCGATTTTGCAGCAACTTATTTGACGGAACTGGCCAGGCAGTTCGCACAGGCGGGAGAACACCTGGACACCTTTGATGCCGCAAAACTGCATGCCATGCGCATACGGGCAAAGAAACTCAGATGCTGCGCAGAGTTCTTTGCTTCGCTGTACGGCAAACATAAATCACAACAATCCCTGACAGCTTTAAGCGCAGTGCAGGAAGTTCTCGGACAGATAAATGATGACGCGGTGGCCAATCGCTTGCTGGATGGTCTGGCCGTAGTGCCGGCATTGACCGGGCATCGGGATGCGATTGCGCTAGGCAGAGGATGGGTAGCGCGCGAGCTGTCACAACAGTTGGGAGTATTGCAAGATACGGTGTGGAATTTTCAGAGGCAGCCGCGATACTGGGAAAAATAGAGTCTGCGTGTGACCATTAGGGTTATTACATACTTTATTAAACTTCCCGTTATCTGGCATGAAATTATTTAAGGGAACACTGAACAAGTCCTTCGACAGGCTCAGGACGAACGGACTTAAACAGAACTTCCTTTGTAAGACCTTACCTTGGCTTTAAAAACAATCTTGTTCTCTGCTGTTTACTCAATGTGTTTTGTTGCAAGTTGCGCGCGGCCAGCGGTTTTTGAATTCACCGGTCAGGCATTCAGCTGCATCGGGATTCTTTTCAAGCTCAAACAACACACGTGCTGCCACTGCGGTATCGGCAAAATCTGAAAATACACCATCGATTCCCAGCCTGTAAAACTGCAAATACTCATTCACCGGATTACCGGTGTAATCGCTTGCGAGACGGCGCTGCTCGTTGCGGAAAGTCCATGTATGCACCAGCAGGCCGGCTTTGTGGGCGCGGGCTATCAGGTCACTCGCAGCGAGCAGTTTGCGGCCGGCCTCACCAGAGCCTGGCAGTCCGGCTGCCACGGTGCTGACGATGTAGCGCTTCCATGGGCCGATACCATCGGCATAGCTTGCAACTTCTTTTAGTCCCGCATCGGTAGTCATATAGCCGAAGGTGCGTGCCAGCAGCGCAGGATCGCCGGATGCAGTCCAGTCATAAGGGCGGTCGAAAGGTGCATTGAAGGCAAGCGAACCATCGTCATTGACGTCATCCGCATCGATCAACTGGATAAGCGGCAACGGTGTCATGCTGCGTAGTTTTTTCAGGCTTGACGGCTCAAATGATTGTAAAAAAACCGGTGAACCGATGTGGTTCCAGCCCGCTTTGGTAAGTGTATTGATCAAACGCTCCTCGAGCGGGAGGCCGATACGCTGGTGGTAGCTCGGATGTTTGGTTTCCGGATAGATGCCGATAGTGCGTCCTGTTTCTTCCGACTTGCGCTTCGCCAATGCAATAATTTCTTCGAGTGTCGCTATCTCAAATTTGCCGTTAAATTGCTGGGGCCGCTCAGAAAAAGCCTGTTTGGCATGAATGGTCTTGATCTCAGCCAGAGTGAAATCGGACGCGAAGAAACCTTCTTCTGCAAAACCATCGACAATCGCCGTGCGCCTGCGACTGGCAAATTCAGGATGGTCGACAATGTCTGTTGTGTTAATGATGTTAGGTTCATGACGCGAGATGAGATATCCATCTTTGGTCGCGACCAGGTCCGGCTCAATGTAATCGGCACCCAGTTCTATCGCAAGTGCATAAGACTCGAGCGTATGTTCAGGCAGGTAGCCCGGCGCGCCTCTATGCCCGATGATGACAGGTCGGGAAGATATGGCGTCGTCGCGCTTGTTCGTATCTGCCTGTGCAGCAGGGGATAACAATGCAAGTGAAAGTGCAGCTGTTACTGCCAATAGTGAAGTTTGTTTCATCAAATACATGATAAGTCTCCTTGGTAAATGGAGATTGCAACATAGCGTCTCTGCGTTACAAGCAAATTAACCGTTCATGACACTATTGATATCAATAGTGAGTGAATGTTCGAAAAATTTAAAGTGTGAGCTTATGAGGGTATTACCCAGTAGGTGGTCGCCTGTGCATATGCGCTGAAATTTTAGGTTCATGGATATGTAACAAAGGAAGAATAGGATAAACGTTGGTACGAGTAATTTTGTTTGTATGGCGTACCTTCATCACGCATATAAAATTTGAAACAAAACTTTTTTAGACGGAGAACAAAATCATGAAACCAGTTTTCAATACTCACAGTTTGATTATGTTGGGCATTGGCGTTCTTGCCTGCGGCATATTCACAGCAAATACAGCATCAGCAGAAAACTCTACGGATTATTACAATCATGATCGTGATGAGGGCCGTTACTCATTCGCACTATGGGGTGATTTGCCCTACGCCAAGAATGGCGATGATCCGAAGATTGCAAAGTTGATTGACAGCATGAATGCGGAGAATCTTGAATTCACAGTATTCGACGGTGATACCAAGGATGGCAGTTCCGTTTGCATGGATGATGTGATTGGCGCCAAAGCGATTGCACGTTTTAACCAATTAAAAGCGCCTACAATTTATATTCCGGGTGACAATGAGTGGACAGATTGCCACCGCGTGAATAACGGCGGTTATAACGCGCTGGAGAGGCTCGATTTTATTCGCCGCACCATGTTTGGCAAGATTGAGAGTTTTGGCCAGCGCACAATGAAGCTGTCTCATCAGGGTGCTGTGGCTGGCGTTTATAGCGAAAACACCCGATGGATGAAAAATGGCGTTGTATTTGTAGGTCTGAATATTCCAGGGAGCAACAATAACAAGGTCAATGCAGGCGCTTGCACGAGCTCTAAAAGCGTTCGTAGCCAGGCCGATTGTGATGCCGACAATGCTGAATACGCTGATCGTAATGCGCACAACCTTGCCTGGCTGACAGAATCTTTCAATATTGCGAAACAGAAGCAGGCCGCTGGATTAATGGTGATCATACAAGCCGATCCCGGTTTTGATATTCCTGAGACAGAAACTGTGAATGAACGACTTTCTCCTGATTTTGACGGATACACCTCATTCCTGAATGCACTGGCAACTGAAGCGCAGGCATTTATCGGGCAAGTGGTATTGGTTCATGGCGATACGCACTTCTTCAAGATCGACAAGCCGCTATTCAATCAGGCCAATTTACTGAAAAATTTCACCCGTATTGAGACATTTGGCAGTCCGAACACACACTGGGTAAAGGTTACAGTAAATCGTAACAGTGCAAACGTATTCCACTTTGATCCGGTAATTGTTCCAGGAAATTAAGTCATAACCCGTTGCAAACGCCCGGTGGATGCCGATGTGATCGGTAACTATCGGGCGTTATGTATTGGCGTATACCTGACAAATAACAGTTGTTTATGTTGGGTTCAATCGGCAGGCTTTGTTGTCACTGAAGCATCCCATGCTGCGCGAGAAGCTTGTGTACTGTTACATGGACTCAGCTGCTCAGGCTTGATCAAACAGCCTTGCGTGGCTCAATTAACTCGCCACGCAGCAGGGCAAGCGGCGACTTGTAGTACAGCATGATGTCGTGGAATGGGTCTGTCAGTATTTTGGTCATCCATACCAGACCGGACATGACATCTTTCAGGAAGAAGAGGTGGATAGTTCTGAAGAATAGACCACCAACACCTATAGTCAGCCAAAGAATTCCGGTATGGCGTACAAAGGTTTCGAAGGATGTGTGAGGTTCAAACAAACCCAGCATGCTCGGGTTTATCAGTAACAAAAGTGGTGAGATCGCCCAAATGGATATAAGGACGATTTTGCGGCGCAAGTTGTATCCCACCTTGATTTCTTCCTTGTATTCCTGCGTCGCCTGATTGACTTCATCGTAGCCCAGGGGCTCAAAAAAGAAGTGCCCGGACTGGCGGGTAGTCATGGAGATCAACCAGCCTATCAACCCCGCCATGGCAGGATCTTTAAAGAGAAAAGCATAGGCAACAAGAAAGCTGATGGCGCTGATAAAGTGCAGTGACTGATTGATACGGCTGTGATGATAATAGCGGTGGTCATCCCAGCGCTGGATAGCAAGTTGCTTTAAAAATTCAGACATTTTTTGGATTCTCCCTGACAGTAATATGGAAGCAATATAAAGGATATATATTGCAATTTCGTGACGGCAAATATTTCAATGAGGTTGCTTTTTTATGGTGGACAGCTTGCAAGCAATAAATTTAAAGACAACTCTGGTATTGCTT
>JANXWX010000012.1 GCA_025350915.1 Nitrosomonadales bacterium | reverse complement strand
ACCAATTGCCAGGTGCGTTCTAACACTGTCAGCTGAGCCTTGCTGTTTATCCCGTGTATCTCCCACTCGTGGGCCGGTTGCACGGTATGCACCGCAACGCCTTGTTGCACAGCCATGCCGACGATGTCGGTGAGGTAATATTCGCGCTGCGAATTGTTGTTCCGCAATTTGGATAGCCAGCCGCGCAACATTTGCGTCGGCGCTAGCAGGATGCCGGTATTGACTTCGTTGATTTCGCGCTGCTCGGGTGTGGCATCTTTTTCCTCGACGATGCATTGCACATCGCCTTGGTCATTGCGCACGATGCGTCCGTAGCCAGTGGGGTTGGAAAGATTTACGGTGAGTAACACCAGACCACCGCCCACCTGCTGCATCTGATGCAACGTGCTATGTTGAATCAGCGGCACATCACCGTACAACACCAAAGTATCGCCATCATCCGATAAATGCGGCATCGCTTGTTGCACAGCATGGCCCGTGCCGAGTTGCGGCTCTTGAACGACAAACTTTGCGGCATACTGCTGCATCGCATTCGGCACGGCTTCACCCCCGTGCCCATACACCACGCAAATCTGCTGCGGTTTGAGTGCAGATGCACAGTCCAGCACATGCTGTACCAACGGCTTTCCCGCCAACGCGTGCAGCACCTTGGGCTTTTCTGAATACATGCGCGTGCCTTTTCCGGCGGCGAGGATGACGATATTTAACTTAGTCATGTCAGTCTTTCGTGGACAATCAGATTATAAAGGAAAGCAGCGATTCGACTAGACAATTAGTCTCGTAACCAATGATATCTCCGCTTCTTTGGATTAACTTACTTTCGGCTGTTTCATAGTGTTATCGTGCTAAGATTTGCCGCGTTTCCATTTGTATTTCAATTTCTTTGTAAGGCATGCATGTATTTCCTGCGCGGAATTTTTGATCGTATAGTATTGGTGGCGGGTATTGTTGCTGCGGGCTGCATTCCGAGCTTCATTGCCCAGTATCGGCAGCGCGTGGGCGGCCGCTTGGATCAGGTGCTTCAGGATCTTGCGCCGTTTCAGCAAATCGCTGATCAATTTCATCATGGCAGCCTTCTAGAGCTTATCCAACATCATCTGGCCAGTCCTGATGCTACATTTCACAACGAGGGAACAGCAATACAGGCGATGGTCAATTCTGCCGAGGTATTAAAGCTTACTCTTGAAGCGCTTAATACTGATTTGTTTCATCAGTTAATGTATCTGACTACCAACGTGGATCTTTTTTTTGCCCGCGCAACTTGGGATATCTTTGCGCCTTCTTTTAATCTGACCGCTGAAAGCGTCGTATTTGCCGTTATCATGGGCACCCTGATTTGGTTGGTGTTCCTGGCGGTTTGGAACATTATTTCCGGCTTTATAAGAATCCTGACGGCACAGTCATCCCGATAGTCTCTAGATCGGCATCGGCGCATGTGCTGTTAACCTCAACAAAAAAGCAGCCGAAGCTGCTTTTTTGTTGTTACTTTCTTTTAATGCTTAATGTCCGCTGCGTTTGCGCAATTGTTTGATCGCCGCGAGTTGTGCGATCGCTTCGGCCAATTCGGCTTGCGCTTGGGCATAGTCGATATCTGAACTACGATTCTTCATCGCTTCTTCGGCATCTTGCTTGGCTTGCAGTGCGCGCGCCTCATCCAGATCACCGCCGCGTATCGCGGTGTCGGCCAGTATCGTCACGACGCCGGGCTGTATCTCGAGCATGCCGCCGGACACATAAATGAGCTCTTCCTGTTCCTGGTTTGGCCTCTTGATTCTGACCGAGCCGGGTTTGATGCGCGTCATCAATGCCGTGTGGCGCGGATAAATACCCAGCTCACCCATTTCGCCGGGAACCACGACCATCTCTGCCAGCCCTGAAAAAATGGACGCGTCAGCGCTCACTACGTCTACATGTACGGTCATTGCCATGCTATTCCCCATTCATTGCTAGAGTGTCTTGGCCTTCTCAACCGCTTCTTCGATTCCGCCCACCATGTAAAACGCCTGCTCCGGCAGGTGATCGTAGTCTCCTGCGACAATGCCTTTGAAGCCCTTGATGGTATCTTTCAGCGTGACGTATTTGCCCGGGCTGCCGGTAAATACTTCAGCCACGTGGAACGGCTGCGACAGGAAGCGCTGGATCTTGCGCGCACGTGCCACTGCCAATTTGTCTTCCGGTGCCAATTCGTCCATACCCAGGATCGCGATGATGTCGCGCAATTCCTTGTAACGCTGCAAGGTAGCCTGAACGCCGCGTGCGACGTTTTACATGGTGGGCGGAATCGAAGAAGCGGTTGAGAAGGCCAAGACACTCTAGCAATGAATGGGGAATAGCATGGCA
>JANXWX010000262.1 GCA_025350915.1 Nitrosomonadales bacterium | reverse complement strand
CCTGGGTGAAATGGTGGTGCAGGGTGCGGTAAATCCAGACGAATTTTATGTTTACAAGCCTGCGTTGTTGGCGGGTAAGCCTGCGGTGATCCGCCGTAATATGGGCAGCAAAACTAATAAAATGATCTTTACAGACGAGCGTTCAGCCGGACGTTCAGTACGTATCATAGAGGTACCCAAAGCAGAAAGCAGCCGATTTTCACTGAATGATCAGGAAGTGGAAGAGCTGGCACGTTATGCGTTGACTATCGAAAAACACTATGCACGACCCATGGATATTGAGTGGGGCAAGGACGGTGTAGATGGCAAGTTGTATATCTTGCAGGCGCGTCCTGAAACCGTGCAGTCGCAGGGTGTGGACGCGTTGAAGCGCTATCGAATGAAGCAGAATGGAAAAATACTGGTGTCAGGCCGTGCAATTGGTCAGCGTATCGGTAGTGGCAAAGTTTGTATGGTGTCCAACGTCAGCGAGATCAGCAAAGTAAAAGCCGGCGATGTACTGGTAACCGATATGACCGATCCCGATTGGGAGCCGGTAATGAAAATGGCCTCAGCGATTGTTACCAACCGCGGTGGGCGCACCTGTCATGCTGCAATCATAGCGCGTGAACTGGGGATTCCTGCCGTAGTCGGTTGTGGCAATGCAACAGAGTTGCTTAAGGATATTTCGGAAGTCACGGTTTCCTGTTCTGATGGAGATGAAGGCAAGGTATATCAAGGCTTGCTTGATTTTGAAGTCCTCGATGTCAGACTGGAAAAAATGCCCAAGCCACCGGTAAAAATCAGCATGAATGTGGCGAACCCCGAACTGGCTTTTAACTTCAGCCGTCTGCCCAATTCTGGTGTCGGTCTGGCACGACTCGAGTTTGTCATCGCGCGTATGATCGGACTGCATCCCAAAGCAGCATTGGCTTACCCGAATCTGGCACCAGAGTTAAAAATGCAGGTTGAAGAAAAGTCGGCTGGTTATGCCAGCCCGGTAGATTTCTATGTCGACAAACTGACGGAAGGCGTGGCGACACTGGCCGCCGCATTTTTCCCCAAGCCCGTCATTGTCAGGTTGTCCGATTTTAAATCGAATGAGTATTCCAGCTTGTTAGGAGGTAAAGAATACGAACCCACGGAAGAAAATCCTATGCTCGGCTACCGGGGCGCCTCACGTTATATATCAGATGGATTCCGCGATTGCTTTGCGCTGGAGTGTCGTGCGATGCGTCGTATACGCGAAGACATGGGGCTGACCAATGTGGAGATCATGATCCCCTTTGTGCGCACTTTGGAAGAAGCACGCGGCGTCATCGCCGAGCTGGAGAAAAATGGCCTGAAGCGCGGTGAGAACGGCCTACGCGTCATCATGATGTGTGAAATACCATCCAATGCCTTGTTGGCAGATCAATTCCTCGAGTATTTTGATGGCTACTCAATAGGTTCAAATGACTTGACCCAGTTGACGCTGGGTATTGATCGCGACTCGGGCTTGGTGGCAGAAGGTTTTGATGAGCGTAACCCGGCAGTGAAAGCACTGCTCAGCATGGCAATCCAGGCGTGCCGCAAGGCAAATAAGTACGTGGGAATCTGCGGACAGGGGCCTTCCGATCACCCGGATCTGGCTCAATGGCTGGTACAGCAGGGGATAGTGGCTATATCCCTGACACCGGATACCGTCGTGGAGACATGGTTGTATCTGGTGGAACAGGGAAAATAACAGTCTTTGTATAACGCTACAGGTTCTCAGCCTGCAATGAATCTGTGATGGAACCTACTCTTGAACTATCATTATGCGGATATCTGGCGCTTCGCCAGTAAGCTCAGCTGAGTAATAACGACTTTTGTATCGTCTCTGGTACAAATTCGATATGGTTCTGAAACACAATTAGTTGATCATAGACTGATATTACGAACAACAGGTTTCCATGCTATCCATTTTGATTGTTGATGATGACGTACAAATTCGCGAGTTGCTGCGCGAATACTTATCCGGATTCAGCATGTCTGTTATTGCCGTAGCTGACGGCAAAGAAATGCTGGAAAAGCTGGAAAATTCCACTTTTGATTTGGTCATACTCGATCTTATGCTGCCCGGCGTTGACGGCCTGACACTATGTCGTAACTTGCGCGCAAACTCAGATATTCCAATATTGATGCTGACCGCACGCGGCGAGGCTATGGATCGGGTGATAGGTCTGGAAGTAGGTGCGGATGATTACATAGTGAAGCCGTTTGAGCCACGTGAATTGGTTGCCCGCATTCAAACGATCATGCGGCGCGCACGAGGACATAATGAACACAACAAGGAACAGAAGGAGGCAAAGTTTTTAGGCTGGCGCCTGAACTATATTTTACGTCAGCTCGTTTCGCCAAAAGAATTGGTTATTCCACTATCCAATGCCGAGTTTCGCTTGCTAACAGTACTAGTTGCCCATCCTAATCGTGTGCTTAGCCGGGATTATTTACTTGACGAAGCACGTGGACGCAATATGGACATGTTTGACCGAAGCATCGATATCCTGATCTCCCGCGTGCGCCAGAAACTGAATGACGACCCAAAAACGCCATCAATTATTAAAACTATTCGTGGTGAAGGTTATTTATTTGACGCGAAGGTTTCTTGATGAAATTTCACATACCCAATTCCCTCTTTGTAAGATTATTTATTTTGCTGTTTTTCATTCTCTCGCTAAGTTATTTCGCCGGAAGAGAAATTTTTATCAGCCTGGGTCTTGATCATCCTGTTGCCTTTACTGCTGGTCCCAATCCGTTCAGATTGACGAGCGTAATAATACGCATGATCGCAGTCGGGATCACTGCCTGGGTAGCAGCAATTTGGCTATCCAAGCCGATCAAGCGTTTTGCCACGGCTGCCGAAGAGCTGGGAACGAATTTGAATCGTTCGGCAATCGATGAAACGACAGGACCCAATGAGGTTCGTCAGGCTTCAAAGGTATTCAATCAAATGCAGGCACGGTTGCAGCAACAAATGGATGAACGTAATCGATTTCTGGCTGCGGTGTCACATGATCTGCGCACGCCTCTTACCCGATTAAAGTTGCGTGCTGAAAAAATTGAACTTGCGGCGTTGCGTACCGATGTAAAAAACGATATTAACGAAATGACATCGATCATAGACACGACTCTTGATTATTTGCGCGGAGATGAAAGGCCGGAAGCAACTTGTATGCTGGATATATCTGCACTTGTGCACTCAATAGCAGAAAATGCAAATGAAACAGGCAACATGATTACCGTAACGGGCACAGCAAAGCCGATCCGGCTACAGCCAATTGCCACACGCCGCTGTCTAAATAACCTGATAGAGAATGCCTTACGTTATGGTGAAAAAGCATCCTTGGAAATTAGTGAGGCGAATAATGAATTAGTAATCGCTATTCGCGATGCGGGGCCAGGTATACCTGAGGATAAGCTGGTAGAGGTGTTCGCCCCATTTTACAGGCTTGAAAATTCACGTAGCCGTAACACGGGAGGAGTAGGACTTGGTCTTTCTATAGCCAAAGATATGGCCATTAAACAAGGTGGCAATATCAGCCTGAAAAATGCGCCCGAGGGCGGCCTGATTGCAACGCTGACATTGCCGCTAAGCCTGACTTGATCTTTATACCAAAGTATTAATCAAAGGGTGTAATAGATACCAGTAGTATCGAACTCATCGCAATTATTCTTAAGTCGAACATTTCTCAAGACGCAGCATTTGTTTTCATATTCCTGGGCAACCCTGCGCCAGCTTCGTTCAAAGTGAGGTACCGGCTTGGTACGCGTCAGCTGGCCCTCAAGTGCATATACCCAATCATCAAGTGGTGCGTTTAGCGGGATAACATTGCCTGACCCGGATGATACATGCATAGCAGAACCACAGCGATCTGAAATAACCACGGGAACTTTAGCTGCCATGGCTTCACTGATAATCATGCCATAGGGTTCATCCTTGGCTGGGTGTAACAGTACATCGAATTCAGCGAAGTCAACTTCGTC
>JANXWX010000241.1 GCA_025350915.1 Nitrosomonadales bacterium | reverse complement strand
CTACAACGAGGTATGGATACCATTAATTTGGGGACAGGTATTGAATAATTGTTAACCAAAAATATTGCAAGTGAGGGTCGACAAACATTATTAACTCAAGTTCGCTCCGAATCATAAAATAAAAAACCGCCACAAGGCGGTTTTTTCGATGCATCCAAAACAGATTAACGCTTGGAGAACTGCTTGCGCTTGCGGGCTTTGCGCAAGCCAGTTTTCTTACGTTCAACTTCACGTGCATCGCGAGTAACCAGACCAGCCACACGTAAGGCGGGACGCAACGCTTCGTCAAAATCAATCAGCGCGCGTGTAATACCGTGACGAACTGCACCAGCCTGGCCAGACTCACCGCCACCCTGTACGTTCACCATAATATCAAACTTGCCCATCATCTCGGTCAACTCCAGAGGCTGACGCACCACCATACGGCCTGTTTCGCGGGAGAAATACACATCTAGCGGCTTGTCGTTAACAACGATATCGCCCTTGCCAGGCTTGATGAATACGCGTGCTACTGCGTTTTTGCGACGGCCAGTGCCGTAATTATATGTAACGCTCATGGTTAGGCTTTCAACAAATCAATTGGTTTAGGTTGCTGTGCGCTGTGCGGATGTGCTGCACCTGCGTACACTTTGAGTTTACGCAGCATTGCGTATCCCAACGGGCCTTTTGGCATCATCCCACGTACAGCTTTATACAAAACGCGATGCGGATGACGATCCAGCAATTTTGTAAAGTTGGTCTCGTAGATACCGCCCGGATAAGTTGTATGGCGATAGTACATCTTGTCCTTAGCCTTATTCCCGGTAACACGCAGTTTTTCAGCGTTTACCACCACCACGAAATCGCCGGTATCAGTGTGCGGTGTATAGATAACCTTATGCTTGCCACGCAGACGTAATGCGATTTGGCTGGCAAGACGACCCAGAATTTTGTCAGTTGCATCGACCAGTAGCCAGTCGTGTTGAACTTCATGCGCCTTAGCGGAAAATGTTTTCATTGCACTTCCTAAAACAATAATTAGTAAACTTCGAAGGGCGCGGATTTTATAGACACAAGTTATCCCTGTCAATGAGATTGTTCGGACCAACTCTCTCAAAACGTTATAAGCACCTCATTTCAGTGAATTTAATTAAGGAAACGCTGAATAAGTCCCATTCGTCTTTCCCGCGAAGGCGGGAACCCAGTCAAATCAAATAGCTGGATCCCCGCTTGCGCGGGGATGACGACTTAATCAGCACATCCTTAACACTCAATTATTTCTGCCGATTATCTAGCCGGCTTGCCCTCACTAGCACGTTCATACAAATTAATTTAAATCAATATGTTAGCAGCACACTCTATCTTGCAACGCCGTGCCTGATAAGCACTTGCAGTATGATATCTGTCTAAACTTTTATAATAAACATCAATGTCCTGGATACTCACCAACTTTGTCGCGGCATTCTTGCTCCCCCCACTGAGTCTGTTGCTTCTGGGGCTTGCAGGACTGCTGTTATGGCATAAACGACCCCGCATTGCCCGTGCCCTACTTTCTAGCACTGTCATCCTGCTATGGCTGCTCTCGACCCCTTTCCTGGCCGATGCGCTTTTACAAACGCTGGAAGTGCGCCCCCTGGTATTAACTGATAAAGCCACCACAGCCGATGCGATCGTCGTTCTCGGTGGCGGCACCTACTTCAATGCGCCTGAATATGGCAATGACACCGTAAGCAACGCATCCCTCGAACGACTACGCTATGCCGCGAAGCTTCACAGAATTACCGGAAAACCCATCTTATTAACTGGCGGCACCCCGCTCGGTAACAATATTTCCGAAGCGGCACTCATGAAGTCGGTTCTGGAACTGGAATTCGACACGCCGGTCAAATGGGTGGAAAACAAATCGGATAACACACTCGAAAATGCCCGCTTTAGCTATCGTTTATTACAACAATCAGGCATTAAACGCATCTATCTGGTCACGCATGCGTGGCACATGCCCCGCTCTTTACTCGTATTTCAGGCCGCAGAATTTGAGGTGATACCTGCACCCACTGCCTATACCACGCGTTATAAAACTGACCTGATGACTTTCATACCCAATGCAGACGCGTTTTTTAACAGCAGAATATATCTGCACGAAATCATAGGAATTCTGTGGTATCGGTTAAAATCCTGACACGCTATTTTTAAGGACCAACGCTATGAAAGCACGCATCAAGTGGGTTGAACAAGTATCTTTTCTCGGTGAAACTGAAAGCGGCCATGCCGTCCTTATGGATGGGCCGCATGAAGGGGGCGGACGAAATCTGGGGCCTCGCCCAATGGAGATGGTCTTGATAGGCACGGGCGGATGCACTACCTATGACGTCATCCACATTCTCAAAAAAAGTCGCCAGCACGTGACGGACTGTGTCGTCGAAATTCAGGCAGAACGGGCTCTTGAAGAGCCCAAAGTTTTCACCAAAATACATTTCCACTTCATCGTAACGGGCAAGGATTTAAAGACCGAGCAGGTAGAAAAAGCAATCAAGCTCTCCGCTGAAAAATATTGCTCGGCCTCCATCATGTTGGGCAAAATGGCGGATATCACCCATGATTTTGAAGTATTGCAAACCGCTTAAGCGCTTTGCCAGGCTTTCGAATACACAGACCAGTACATCGCCCGGTATGTCTGCTTAAACCCAGTAAGCCGTATTGGTCATCACCTTGCTGCTCAGGGTCATCGCCAGCTTCACAGGCGGTGGCAATTCGGCTGCACCCAAATCAACGGCCATCTGGGCATGCTGGGTTTCATCCAGATACATCTGCTGCACGATTGCCCGGCTTTTAACATCTTGTTCGGGCAATTTGTTCAGATGACTTTGCAAATGCCCACCCACCTGCCGCTCCGTTTCTGCCAAAAACCCGAGGTTCCATTTATCCCCCAGCAATCCTGCCAACGCACCGATCGCCAATGAGCTGGTATACCACAGCGGATTTAATAAGCTCAGATGACCGCCCAACTCATGCACCCTGTGTGCTGTCCATGCCAGATGCTCCGTTTCTTCCTGCGCGGCATCTTTCAGCTTGTGCTGAATCTGTGGATCACGTGCCGTCCATGCCTGCCCCTGATACAGCGCCTGCGCGCAGATTTCGCCGCAATGGTTAACTCGCATCAATGCGACGGCGGCCTTTTTCTCGCTTTCACCAAGCTCAACATCCGCTATGCCTGCGTCAGGATGAGGACGTACGCTGTGCGCCTGGCTAAATAACGAGCGCAGCCCCTTGTCAAATTCCACGATAACACGATCCAAATTCAGCATATTCTTTCCTTTCCCGGCACAATCAAACACAATCTGCCCCTGCATTATCTTATCATTTCACCAATATGTGGCATATATTCCCTCGCCTGATTTAATTATGTTCGTTTTCCAGCCGATACTTTCCCGTTACAATAGCTGCCCGAGATCGTGTTAGAAAAATACATGAAGTGTGAACTTTGCAGTGCATTGGCAGAATCCATGATATGGCGCGGGCAACATTGTCGAGTTATCTATGTAGAAGATGCCAATTACCCCGGTTTTTGCCGTGTTATCTGGAACGAGCACATTAAAGAAATGACCGATCTTTCCCCGCAGTTACGCAACGAATTTATGAACACCGTATTTACAGTTGAAAGTGCAGTGCGTGAAATTATGCAACCCGACAAAATTAATCTGGCCAGCCTGGGAAATGTAAC
>JANXWX010000236.1 GCA_025350915.1 Nitrosomonadales bacterium | reverse complement strand
GCCCCTGTGTGATAGCCAGAATATATTTAATGACCCGGCCCCAGATTTGGCCTGTGATGCACAGGGATATTTTTGTTGCGCCAAAAGCATAAATAGCAACGATCCAAAGTGTGGCAGTCAACATCAAAGCTTCCCGGCCAGTTGTATCGGTTATGGCAATCCAAAGGTAAAGCTGGAGCCGTCGGGCTGCTATATACAAAACTGAAATATTCTTATCTACGCTAAAGGGAGAGTAATCATGGACTCACGCGATCCTGATGATCCAAGAGATGATAGTGACGGTGGCGGGGGTGATGCGACACCATTGATTATTGGGGTGCTGTCCGTAATTGCCGGAATATTTATTGTCTTGTCGATTGTCGCTGTATTTACCCCGCGTGACACCACTACGCCGTTAACAGCCTCCTGTACGGAAAGTTGCTGGGGTTTTATCAAGTTGGAGTGTCCTGCAAACCGTATTATGTCGGCCTGCTTCGGATTCCCGGGTTGCGGTGGTACGCCACATGTATGCGGCAAAGACAAATAAAATGTTAGTCTTAATGTGGCAAGTTAAAGATTGTTGACAATATGGATGACTTGTTCGAAGCCATCGTTACGGCAGTGCTCCTTTAGAATAGGTAACCCGCGGAAAATACTTCTTCCAGCATCCAGATTGTCTGGTCAGCAACGCCCTGATATACGGGGACGTTTTTCAGCTCACCATAAGCCACTTTTGAGGTGAGCTCGAAGTATACTGAGGTAAAGGCCCTATATCGGAAACCGACTTCAACACCAACGGTCCAGCCAAGGACTTGCCACCAATCGTGGCTGCCGAAACAACAAATGTTTTTATCCTTGGGGCCAACCTCATTTTCATTTCCCAAAATTGTATTTTGCGCATGCGGTAATAATATTCCCGCCCCGGCCCGGCTGATTAATTCCCAATCTCCCGGTTTTTGTACAGGCCCGGCCAGGTGATGCAACCAGACCGCATTAAACATCAGGTGATTCAAGCCGTTGTGTAGTTCGTAATCAAACGTATTTGGGTCGAGCACCATGTTCCCATCGGTGAGTGAATTGTTGATGGTGCCGCTCACGTAGGCAGTTTGATCAAGGTTGGTATTGTATTTAGTGTGATCCAATGAAAATTCGATAGCAAAGGTTTTCTCCGGATTCATAAACTTGCCTATCCGAATATTCTCCTGCGGGTTGGTGAGGCCCAAGTGCAGGAGGGAATTAAACACCTCTTGCGGAGATCCGGGGAAGTCACTTGCTCTGGCTTGATGCACTGTGAAATCGTTGCCCAGACCTGGCTGGGAAACGTGGATATCGGAAGGTGCGTACTGTTGCCGACTGAGGCCAAACGAGAAATACCAGTTTTTTTCATCGTTGTAGACGGGTTCTTGAATTTCATTGTTAGAACCCTGTGGTGGGGAACTTTGTGCAGTGATGCTGTCCGGGTTTGCCGGTAACATATCTGGCGTGCCTTGTGCCAATGCAACTGCAATGGGTGCCAAGGTTAAAACTGCAGCGACAATGAGGTGTTTGGTAAATCTACTATACATAGAGAGCCTTTAGAATTGCAGGTTAATTCCTTGTTCATATCGAAACGGGTATTTGCGACACTGAAACACCGTTGATCGATATTCTTCAGAACTTCCCCGTCGGGCTCTGTCAGCAACTAGCCATGCGCAAAACTTATGAAGTTTAACATGGCCGGGTGGGCTAAACAATATAAGCATACTCTAACAGACGGTAGTGCAAAGATGAAGATAAAGTAATATGGCACTCGATACTGAGGAATGAGGAGTGTTGTGATGATAAGAATATTAGGATTGATTTTATTAACAATGTGCATGTGTTCGACTGCGCAGGCGGATGCGCCCCCGGGCTATCCATTTGTTTCTTTTGATAAAGGTCTAAGCGAGGCAAAGGCGCAGAACAAAAAAGTTTTTGTTTATTTTGGTCGTTTTGGCTGCGCCTATTGCGACATTGTGAATAAAACGACCTTTATCGATCCAGATCTGAAGGCGCTGTATATCAAAAACTATGTTCTGGTATATGTGGACGCAGAAAGTGGCAAACGGTTGCGATTGCCCAGCGGTGAGCGCATTACCGAGGCAGATCTTGGCCCTCATTACAAGGTATTTGGTACGCCCGTGTTTGTGTATCTGGAGCCGGATGGCAAGGTGATCGGCAGCATACCCGGCATGCAGACGGTGCAAAATTTTAAGGATTACGATCGTTATGTGATGGAAGGACACTACAAAACGCAATCGTTGCTTGAGTTCCTGAAGGGTGCAAAGTGATGCGCGCTTTATTATTTTGTACCTTGCTGATTTGCGCGACTGCTCAGGCTGCTCCTTGGACATTTGGTGCGCCTATGCAGGTGTCGCAAGACAGCAAGGCCGGCGTGTTTGTGCACCTGGAATCGGCAGGGCGAAAAAATATCGCGCTGTCAGGCGGAGCGGTTGCCGTGGTGTGGGAAGATAATCGGGATGGCGTGTCACGATGTTATGTGGCTGTAAAAGCGCCAGGGCAGTCCGAATTTGCATCTTCAGTTCAAATCAGCGGCCTTGAAGAGGCGTTAGAACCATCAATAGTCGGTATCGGTGACGGTCGTTTTGCCTTGGCCTGGGAAGAAGACGAAAAAATTTGGTTGCGTATCGTAAAGATTAATCCAGCTGGAAAGACTGCTGACAAAGGTGAAATTTTACAGCTCAGTTCAAAGCCTGCAACGCAGGCAAGCTTGAGCTATTCCAAGCAAAATGGTTTAACAGCAGTGTGGTCCGAGCAAGGTAAATCTTTCCATCAGATCATGTTGGAAAAATTGAACATTACTGCGCAGGTGCAGCTGCATAAGAAAGGTGTAACGGTGGTTAACGCTAACGCAAAAGGTGATCAGTCCTACCCCAGCTTGGCCGAAAGTGGTGTGCAAACCGTTGTGGCCTGGGAAGATCGTAGTGGTGGTTATACGCGCTTGTTTTACGCCGTCGCACAAACAGACAACAAATTTTCTCTCCCGCAACAATTGAATGAGTCGAAATGGCGCGGCCCGGAAGCAGGTCTGGGCCAGGGTGGAACCGGTGCCATGCGCGTTGCCTTGGCTTCACAGGGGCAGGACGGCGCAGCGGCTGTATGGGCAGACAAACGTGATTTTCAATCCGGTTATGATGTGTATGGCAGTTTTGCTGCGGGTGAGAATTTAACATTCGGCGCAAACGAAAAAATTCAGGATGAGTTCGGCGACAACTTTGCGCAATGGCATCCTGCAGTCGCAGCGAATAATCAAGGTCGCATCGCAGTAGTGTGGGACGATGACCGTGACGGCTCGCCGGATGTGTGGCTGTCTTGGCACAATGCAGACGGTTGGAGCGCGGATATGGCCGTGCCGGGGGCATCGGGTAGCGGAGTTCAATCAGATCCAAGCATAACGATGGATGAAGCCGGCAATTTGTATCTGGCCTGGGTGGAAAAAGCTGAACTCAACAGTCCCTCAAGTATTCGTTACGTATTTGGTAAAGTGGTTAAATAAAATTGAATTCGTAAGTCATTAGTCATTAATCTTGACTGGGAAAATTCAACCGGATCAGCAGTCGATACAAATATCAAATCAAGCCCATGGACACCAGGGCAATAAATGCGGCGAATAAAGCGAAATGACTGACGCCTTCAATGGCATTGGTTTCGCCATCATGCAGATTGTTCATCACGGTTAAAAAGGTGAGCAACAACATCCCCGCCTGAACGGGCGTGAGCGCCATGGTGATGCGCTCACCATTGAACAGGGCAATGGCTTCTATCACAGGTAGCGTGAGGAGTACGGTAGCCAGGGAAGCGCCGAGCGCTATATTGACGGTAATTTGCATGCGGTCTTTTTGAGCGGCCCTTAACGCAGCCAGAATTTCGGGGCTGGCGGAAATTAAAGCCACGAGCACTGCCGGTATTGCCTTGGGAAAGCCACTACCTTTTAAGCCAGTGTCGAGCAGTACGGACAATATTTCAGAGAGCATGCCTACCAATATTATCGCGCCTATCATGATCAGGATATGAATGACGTTTGGGCTGCGAACCTGGTCATGCGCCTCGTCTACCGTGTCATCCGAATACTCAAAGAACTTACGGTGCTCAACTGTCTGAAGGCGCAGGAAGGCCAGATACATAATCGACATGATTCCGACCGAAAAGATGGAGTAAATTTTCCATTGTTCTTCAGGCACAAAATCCGGAATAAACATGCCAACACCGATAGCTACCAACAACATGGCAATGTAAGAGTTGGCTGAATCCAGATTGTATTTTGCGCTACCATGTTTGAGTCCGCCGACAATGGCAGCGAGCCCCAGAATACCGTTGATGTCGAACATGATTGCCGCGAATACCGTGTCACGCGCCAGCGTAGGGCTGGGTGTGCCCTGTAGCAGCACAATGAGTATCACGACCTCAACCGATACGGCTGCCAGGGTAAGTATGAGCGTACCGTAGGGCTCGCCAAAACGTATCGCCAACACTTCGGCATGGTGGCTGATGCGAAATGCCACACCGATAATGGCAGATAAAATGACGAGCAAGGCGACCCAAAGCAACGGGCCGCTCTGTTCTACTATAGTATGTTCAAACGCAAAGCCCAGGCCGAGTATAAAGAAGGCCAAGGCGATAGGGATTTCGGATTTGAGATATTTCATCGTATTGTTTCGAGGTACTAATTATTTAGCGGATATTGAATATTCAATCAGGTCAGCTGGGTTTTCAGAAAAGTGTTGGCCCAGACTGATCGTGCCCTTGTCCCGCAACTTGGCATCTTCACGACTGATGCGCACTACCCCGTCTCCGGTGCGAATATACGTGCCGTTACTGCTGCGGTCGGAGAGCACAAAATTGCCAAACCGAAAAGATATGTCAGCGTGCTGGCGTGAAACGAAATCATTCCTGACGATGATGTGGCAAGTATCGTCACGGCCCAGTGTGAGTTTGTTTCTAATTTCGTTGAGAACAAATTGCTGTGCCTGATAAACCAGTGTTAATTCCCTGCCTTCTGTTTGTGGATTTTTGCGGAAGGTAGACATGCCGATACGCGTGCTCGCCATGTCTTCAAGTTCCCACATGACCTGAAAAATATCCTGTTGCTCCTGCTTGCCCCTGATGTCCGTACGCAGAATTTTGCGGATTTTGTCACGGACTGACAGCGGCAGGGAGTTCACCGCCGCCGTGGTTGTCATGATCTGATTGGCGCGTGTAATTTCAGCGACGCGGGCGGCAACATTGACGGAGTCACCAAAGATGTCACCGTCCTCGTAAATAACATCGCCGTAGTTAAACCCGATGCGGATATACAGGGGATATTCGCTATTCTGGTTATCAGATTTAACCGCTTGCTGCATTTCGCAAGCCGCATTAAGCGCTATCTCGGCGGTAGCAAAAGTGCATAAAATTTCATCGCCGATTGTTTTGATCAAGGTACCGTTGTATTTGAGAAGCGCGCCTTTCAAGATGGAGAGACAGCGGGCGATCAATTGGCGTGCCAACTGGTCACCCAGTTTTTCATAGAGCGCGGTGCTGCCGCTGATATCAGCGAACAAGATGGCTATTTTTTTTGTTTGCACGGACATTGGATTTGTAGATCGTTACCCGTTAATGCCAAACATCATACGCTTCGCGACAAACTTTTTCACAGGCGGCAGGCAGTCCAGCAAACTCAGGGTGGCGGATCTCACACTGCTTATGACAGGAAGGTCATTGGAAAATAAACGCACCAGGCTATCGGTAAATCGCGTCGCGGCATTGCGATCCACGCTTCTGTCTTGGCTGTAACTGATGATCATGGAATTGGATCCCAGGGTTTCGGGCGGGTTTCGCAGAATTTTCTGCGCAAGCTCCCATGCATCGCGCAAGCCCAGATTGAAGCCCTGTCCGGCAACCGGATGCAATGTTTGCGCTGCATTGCCAATAAGAACTGTGTGCGGCATTTTATGTGCCGTTGCGCGCTTGAGGCGCAGCGGGAATGTGCTGCGGCCGGCTACCGTGAGGAAATTACCGACGCGATCGCCGAAGTGCTGTTGCAGATTGTTGAGTAGTGTTTTGTCATCCCACGCTAACATGGACTTGATATCCGTATTGGGTGCTGTCCATACCAGCTCATAACCCTCCTGATAGGGCAATAGTGCGATGGGTCCCTGTGGCGTGAAGCGTTCAAATGCAGTGTGCAGTTGTGGCTGTGTACAGGTTACATGGGTAATCAGCGCACTTTGGTGATAGTCATGAAGCTCGGGGGGGTGACTGGCTTCCAGTAGCTTGCCGCCATCGGCTATCACAGCAAGTCGGGTATACAACTGCTGCTCATTATTGTTTAGCTGATAGGTGATCGTTGCACCTTCTATGTTGTTGTCCAGCCCGGTGACAGACGCACCTTGCAGGCAGGTGACCGCACTGCCTTCCAAAGCATGTTGTAATACTGTTTGCAGCGTGGTGTAAGGCAGCACATAACCGAGATCAGGCACGGCCAGCTCGGCTGCTTTCAGCAGTGTTCTGCCAAATGAATTTTTTTGCGAAATATGAATGGCCTGGATGTTGGAAATTTGTGTGAGAGCCTGCCATACGCCGAGTTGTGCCAGCAGCAAACGACTGCCATACGACAGCGCCAGGGCGCGGGGGTCAGTGCTTGCTTCGGTAGTCTTGCGCGCTTCCAGCAAAGTAACCTGCAAGCCGCTATCACGCAGGGCAAGGGCAAGCGCCATGCCAACCGGGCCGCCGCCTATAATCGCGATGTCGCAGTTGTCGCTCAACTCGGCCTCATCAACGCTTCGATTTCAGCTACCGTTTTTGGCACGGCATGGGTTAGCACCTCGCAACCCTGTTGGGTAATCACAACATCATCTTCTATACGGATGCCAATATTCCACAACGCCTCGGGGACATTATCGGCGGGCCGTATGTAGAGACCAGGTTCTACCGTCAACGCCATGCCGGGTAACAAGTCTCGCCATTGGTCTTTGAGTTTGTAATTACCCACATCGTGCACATCCATACCCAGCCAGTGTCCGGTACGGTGCATGTAGAAGCGCTTGTAGTCTCCGCTTTCGAGCACGCTATCGATACTGCCGCTGCAGAGCTTCAGGTCCAGCATGCCTTGCACGAGTACGCGCAAGGCATCGTCATGCGGCTGATTCCAGTGTGAGCCGGGACGCGCAGCGGCGATGGCGGCCGTTTGCGCCGCCAGCACAATTTCGTAGGCGTCTTTCTGTGCGGCACTGAATTTTCCGTTGACGGGAAACGTGCGTGTGATATCGGCAGCATAACCATCCAGTTCGCACGCCGCGTCTATCAATAGCAGATCGCCATCTTTGAGCCGGGTATTGTTGCTGGTGTAATGCAGCACACAGGCATTGGTGCCGCCCGCCACGATTGAGGTGTAGGCCGGGCCGGCGGCGCCATTACGGCGAAATTCGTGCAGCAACTCGGCTTCAATTTCGTATTCCATTTTGCCGGGTTGCGTTGCACGCATTGCGCGCACTTGCGCCGCGGCAGAAATATTGGCGGCACGGCGCATGATGTCGAGTTCACTGTTGTCCTTGATCAGCCGCATTTCATCCAGCAACATGCGCACATCGTGAATCTCGTTGGGTGCGGTGATACCGCTGCGGGACTTGGCCTGCACCCGGGTGCGCAAGGCGAGGATACGGTCATCCCATACCGCATGCGCACCGAGAGGATGGAATAAAGCGGGCTGGTTGCCCATCAGCTCGGTGAGCTTGTCGTCCAGTTGGGCTATCGGGAAGGCTGCGTCAAAACCAAATAATTTACATGCATCCTCCGGACCGTAGCGGAAGCCATCCCAGATCTCGCGTTCCATATCCTTCTCGCGGCAAAACAAAATGGATTGCGGTTTGTCGCCCGCCAACATCACCAGCACCGATTCGGGTTCATCAAAGCCGGTGAGGTAATGGAAATGGCTGTCAAAGCGGAAGGGATAATGTGCATCGCCATTGCGCAGTGCTTCAGGTGCGGTGGGAACGATGGCAATGCCGCGCTGCATTTGCTGTAGCAGGCGGGCGCGGCGTTGCTGATAGAGAGATGGATTAAACATGAGTTGTATTGTGAGGTGTGCGTAAGGCGTTGTCGAGTAGTTGTAAACGTTGCGGTGTCCCTACATCGACCCAGCGACCGCTGTAATGTTCCCCGCTGATCTTGCCCAGTGCGATTTGTTCACGTAACAGAGGGGCTAGCGGGGCGATGGCGCCGCGCGCAATATGCTGAAACAGGGTGGGGGAATAGATGCCGATGCCACTGAATGTAAGTTTGGGAGCGCTTTCGGTGACGCGGCCATTGTTCAAGCCAAAGTCGCCCTTGGGGTGTTGCTCGGGATTGTTGACCAGTACGAGATGCGCCATATCGCCATTGGGTTTGAGTTTGGTTGCGCGCGCAGGCAGTTGCGTGAAATCGTATTCGCAATAGATATCGCTATTGATCACGGCAAAGGGCGCGTTACCCAGCAGATGCAGCGCATAGGCGATACCGCCCGCTGTTTCCAGCGCCTTGCCTTCGTCGGAATATTGAATGGACACGCCAAATTGTTTGCCATCTCCAAGCAAGGTTTCAATTTGCTGGCCAAGATGCGCGTGGTTGATCACGAGTTCAGTCAAGCCAACTCGCGCCAGCCTTTCGATATGCCATACGATCAGCGGTTTCCCGCCGACTTCCAGCAAGGGCTTGGGCGTATGGTCGGTGAGCGGGCGCATGCGTTCGCCACGTCCGGCTGCCAGCAGCATCACTTTCAAAAAGTGTACCCCACCTGCTTGTCCGTTTGCGGCTCCATCACATCCAGTAGATTTAATAACGGTTTGAGGTCGATATAACGTTCGCACGCTTTGCGCAGATAGTTCATCACCAGCGGCATGTCTTTCAGATAGCCTTCCTTGCCGTCGCGGTGATAGAGGCGTGCAAATATGCCCAGCACTTTGAGGTGACGTTGTACGCCCATCCATTCGTAGTCCCGGTAGAATTCACCAAAGTCTGCATGCACGGGCAGGCCGGCCTTGCGTGCATTTTCCCAGTATCGAATCAGCCAGTCGAGTACATCAGCCTCGCGCCAGCCTATGTAGGCATCCTTAAATAACGAAACCAGGTCGTAGGTAATCGGCCCATAAACAGCATCCTGAAAATCCAGTATGCCGGGGTTGGGTGCGGTTACCATCAAGTTGCGCGAGTGGTAGTCTCGATGAACATACACACGGGGTTGGGCCAGATTGTTCTGCACAATTTTGTGGAAGGTGATTTCCAGCATGGCGTGTTGTTTTTCAGTCAGGACGTAGTTTAAATGTTTGGCGATATACCACTCTGGAAATAAACGCATTTCGCGCAGCAACATGGCTTCGTCGTAAACGGGCAGGATGTCGGGTTTACTGGCTAACTGAATCCGTATCAGCGCATTGCACGCATCCTGATACAGCAAGCGGTTGCTGTCAGTATTGAGCGCTTCGAGATAGGTGATTTTGCCCAAATCACTTAACAGTAAAAATCCTTGATCCAGGTTCTGGGAAATAATTTGTGGTGTATTCACCCCTGCCTCTGCAAATAACTTTGCGACACGAATAAACGGCAGGCAGTCTTCCTTTTCCGGTGGCGCATCCATCACGATCAGGGTGCGATCGGTAAATGTAGCACGGAAATACCGGCGGAAGCTGGCGTCGGCAGAGGCGGGTGCGAGGGTAAAGGGTTGGTCTGGATACAGGTTTTTTAGCCAGTCATGGAGCAGTTGTTGACGTTTCATCGAGGTTCCCGAATGCAGTTGGATTGCCTTATTGGCGGATTTGTGAGATTTTATCACCTTAATTTGCTAAATCTGCACCATGCGCTTCCGCTTTTCCCCGGTTTTTCTCTCCGCCTTATTCGTTTTTACGCAAGCCAGTATGGCCGAGGAAGCGTTGTCGCCCCAAAAACCTGAGCGCCTGATCAAGAAACCTGCAGCTCATGTGGATAAAAAAGAAGCGCCTACAGTCATCACCGCCGATAAGGTAGAGGCAAAACAAAGCCATGTACTCGAAGCAGCAGGCAAGGCTGAAATTCGCAAGGGTGAGCAATTGATTCAGGCAGATCACTTTTTGTATTTACAGGATACCAATGAAATATTTGCAGATGGCGCTGTGAACCTTGAGCAGACGGGCGCAAAATTAACCGGACCCAGCTTGAAAATGAATTTGAATGACAGCAAGGGCGAGATGGTTCAGCCCGAGTTTACGTTCAGTGACACGAACTTGCGTGGCAGTGCGGAGCTCATGCAAATAGAGAGCAAACAGAAATATAATTTTGAGCGCAGCATTTATACCAGCTGTCCGGTGGGTAACAATGACTGGCTGCTGCGTATGAGTGATCTGGAGCTGGATCGAAATACACAAGTTGGCACCGCCTACCATGCGCGTGTTGAATTTTTGGGCGTGCCGATACTCTATACGCCCTGGATGGACTTCCCGCTTAACGACCAGCGCAGATCGGGCATGCTGGGCCCGGTGCTGGGTAACACGAATACCGGCGGTAAAGAGCTGACACTGCCCTTCTACTGGAATATCGCCAGTAATTATGATGCAACCTTCTCACCCAAAATAATCGAGAAACGCGGCAATTTGTACGATAACGAATTCCGCTATATGGGGAATAGCTATGCGGGTACTTATAGCTATAGCCAATTATCAAACGATAAATTGATACAACGGGACCGTACAACTTCCTCACTGATACACACGCAGAATTTCGGTTTGGGTTTTGCCGGCTCGCTGACGTTGAATCAGGCTTCGGACGATGCTTATTTCCGTGAACTCTCCTCCAATCCGGCCATTGCAACCCAGAAAAATTTGTTGAATGAAGCCGCGGTATCCTATGCGGGTGGCGGGTGGTGGACCACTTCGATCCGTGCGCAGAGCTACCAGACATTGCAAGATCCTCGCGCACCTGTTGCTTTGCCTTATCAAAGACTTCCGCAAATTAGCCTGGGCGCGCAACGTGTGTTAGGCGGGGCAAGTGCCACATTTAATGCCGAGTATGTAAATTTCGTGCATCCAACGACGGTGAATGGAACGCGCGTGGTACTGTACCCGAGTGTTTCTTATCCGTTAGTGAATGACCCCGCGTATTACATTACGCCAAAATTGGGTGTGCACAGTACCCAATATTCTTTGGGCATTAACAATCCGGGAGCTGAGTCGACATTTCAGCGTACGCTGCCGATTTTCAGTTTGGACAGCGGCATGACACTGGAACGGGACTTTGCAGCGTATGAACACGAGTATGTGCAGACCCTGGAGCCGCGAATATTTTTCGTTAAAATTCCGTATCAGGATCAAGATCAACTGCCCAATTTTGATTCGGCGCCGGCTGCGTTCAGCTTTATGCAAATGTTTACCGAGAATCGTTTCATAGGCAGCGATCGTATCGGGGATGCAGACCAGGTAACCGCCGCATTGAGTTCACGTTTGCTGGATTCTGATACTGGTAATGAGCTGTTGCGTGTTACCGTCGGCGAACGCTTCAGCAGGGTGACACCACAGGTTGTGATTGGTGCGCCAACGACCTCGACAAATCAGTCTGATATATTGTTCAGCGTAGGCGGAAGGATGTCGAATTCGATTACGCTGGATAGTCTGTGGCAGTACAATCCCAATGAATCCAGAACAGAAATGTTTGCCGCCACTGCCCGTTATCGTCCGGAGGCGGGTAAGGTTTTCAACTTGGGCTATCATTATACTTTTAGCGCAGATCCGGATCCTACCAAGACGCTGAAGCAGATAGATCTTTCCACGCAATGGCCGCTTTCAGGCCGCTGGAATATGGTAGGGCAGCTGCAATATTCCTTGCAGGAGGCGCGCCCGGTACAGGCGTTGGCGGGACTTGAGTATAGCAAGGAGTGCTGGGCCCTGCGTTTTGTCGCGCAGCAATTTGTTACTTCCTTGCTTGAAACTTCAACCAGCTACTTCTTGCAGCTCGAGCTGTTTGAAATGTTACGTGTGGGTACGGACCCGCTCGCCGCACTCAAACAAAGTATTCCGGGCTATACGGTATTAAGCGATACATCAAACAGTAAACCCTGGCAAAAAAAGCCTTAATTCCCCTCTATCGAAAGTAATGACATGCGGTATATCCAATTTTTTACTATCTTGCTGTGTTCAATCGGCATGGCTGCCGCTCACGCGGCGATGTCGCAGAGCCAAGCTGACACTCAAAACTCTAGCGTGGACCTCGATCAGATTTCAGTCGTTGTGAATGATGATGTGATTACCCGCCATGAACTGGATACCTATCTTGAAAAAATCAGGCAGCAATTAAAAAAGCAGGGAACACCTCTGCCCGCAGCCAAGGAACTTGAGAAGCAGGTATTGGAACGTATGATCATCGATATGATTCAGCTGCAGTTTGCGAAAGAGTCTGGCTTGCGCGTTGATGATGCTCAACTCGACAAGGCGCTTAACCGTATCGCACAGCAAAACAACTTTGCGACGCTGGCGGATTTTCGTTCCAAGCTGTTGAAGGAAGGTGTGGATTTTAAAAAGTTTCGTGAAGAGATTCGCAGCGAAATAATATTCTCCCGCTTGCGTGAACGGGAAGTCGACAGCAAGTTGGTGGTCAGTGAAAATGAAATTGACAACTATCTTGCGATGCAAAATAAACAGCCAGGGAAGAGTGAAGAAGTAGAGCTGGCACATATATTGGTACAAGTGCCCGAACAGGCAAGTGCGGCCAAAATCAATGAGAGCAAGCAGCGTGCAGATCAGGCCTGGGCTCAGTTGCAGGGTGGGGCGCAGTTCGCACAGGTCGCTGCAGGTTTTTCTGATGCAAAGGACGGGTTGCAGGGAGGCAGCTTGGGCTGGCGTCCGCTGGATCGCCTCCCCACGATATTTCAGGATGCTTTGCAACATATGCAGCAAGGCGAAATTAGCGCGGTGTTGCGCAGCCCCAATGCATTCCATATTATCAAGCTGCTGGACAAGCGAAACAAAGATACGCCAGTAGTCATTACACAAACCCATGTACGACACATATTGATCAAAACGAGTGATTTGACTTCTGACAGTGAAGCAAAAAATCGTCTGACCGAGATCAAGCGTCGCATCGATGGCGGTGCCGATTTTGCAGAACAGGCGAAACTGTATTCTGAAGATGGCAGCGCCGCGCAGGGTGGCGATTTGGGCTGGATGTCACCGGGTGCACTGGTGCCGGAGTTTGAGAAAGCAATGAATGCGTTGAAGCCGGGACAAATCAGTGGTTTGGTGCAATCCGATTTCGGCTGGCATTTGATTCAAGTGATCGCTCGGCGCAATACCGATGTCAGTGTAGAACAAAAAAGACAGCAGGCAAGTATGGCCATTCGTTCATTCAAAGCAGACGAGGCCTATCAGGAATGGTTGCGTCAATTGCGTGACCGCGCCTTTGTTGAATATCGCAACGCGAATCAATAATGAACCGGCTTGTTCCGTTATTGGCGGTCACAGCGGGCGAACCCGCAGGGATAGGCGCTGATTTGTGTTTACAATTGTCCCGGCAGCAACTTGAAACCTCCTGTGTGATACTGGCCGACAAACAGTTGTTGCGGCAACGAGCGGATGAATTGGGGTTGGCAGTGTCATTGGTAGATTACGATCCACAGCATACCTCACCTATGCCAGCAGGCTCGCTGCGCGTACTGCATATTCCTTTGGTCCAGCCGGTGGTAACGGGGAAGCTCAATCCAGCTAATAGCCCGTACGTGCTTGCTTTACTCGAACGGGCTATACAAGGTTGCCAGAGTGGAGAGTTCGCGGCAATGGTGACTGCGCCGGTACACAAGAGTGTGATCAATGACGCGGGAATTTCCTTTACCGGCCATACTGAGTTCCTTGCGGAAAAAACGAACACACCACTGGTTGTGATGATGCTGGCAGGCGGAGGCATGCGCGTGGCGCTGGTCACGACGCATTTGCCTTTGCGCGAAGTGGCCGATGCCATTACAGGTGACTTGCTGGAACAGATTCTGACTATCCTGCATCACGATTTGCAGCGACGCTTTGGCATCCCCCATCCTCGCATACTGGTTGCGGGGCTGAATCCGCATGCCGGTGAAGATGGTTATTTGGGGCGCGAAGAAATTGATACGATCATTCCTGTTTTGAACAAAGTGCGTTCTCAGGGATTGGATGTGAGTGCCCCAATTCCTGCGGATACCTTGTTTACCCCGCACCGACTGGCGCAATGCGATGCCGTGTTGGCGATGTATCACGATCAGGGTTTGCCGGTGTTGAAGCATGCGAGTTTCGGACAGGGTGTCAATATCACCTTGGGCTTGCCGATTATTCGCACTTCCGTCGATCATGGCACGGCGCTTGACCTTGCCGGCACCGGTCACGCCGATGTGGGCAGCTTGCTGGAAGCTATGCAGGTGGCGGCACAGATGGTTGCCAATGAGCGCAGTTTTATAACGGGTAAAAATTAAGATTATGCATGTAGCCCGCAAACGGTTTGGACAGAATTTCCTGGTGAACGAGCAGATTATCGCCGATATTATTCGTGCGATTCATCCGCAGGAAAACGACACCATGATAGAAATAGGGCCGGGTCTGGGTGCGCTGACGCGGCCCTTAATCCAGCATTTGAAGCAGTTGCATGTAGTGGAAATTGATCGCGATATTATCCAGCGGCTGGAAAATGATTACACTAAAGGCCAGCTGATCATACACGCGGGTGATGCGTTGAAATTTGATCTGGCGGAAGTTGAGGGGCCCTTGCGTATTGTGGGAAATTTACCCTACAACATTTCGTCCCCCTTGCTGTTCCATTTTTCCGATTACGCCGAGCGCATCATAGACATGCACTTTATGCTGCAAAACGAAGTGGTTGAGCGCATGGTGGCGGAGCCCTCTACGCCAGCCTATGGACGCCTCTCAGTGATGTTGCAATATCGCTTTCATATGGAAAAATTGCTCGATGTACCGCCTGATTCTTTCCGCCCGGCACCTAAAGTAGATTCGGCAATCGTGCGTATGATTCCATTGCCGGGTGCGGAAATGATAGTCAAAGATGAAAAACTATTTGCCGCAATAGTTGGCAGCGCTTTTGGCCAGCGTCGCAAGACCATACGCAATACGTTGAAAGCTTATCTGGCTGAAACTGATTTTAAGCAGTTGGGAATTGATGCCCAGCAACGCGCTGAAAATCTGGGGGTGGGTGAATTTGCGCGTATTACAGAATTTGTAGGAAATAAGTAGGCGAGTTATCTTTTTCGCTGGATAAATTCGATCTTGTAACCGTCAGGGTCTTCAATAAAGGCAAGTATCGTTGAGCCATGTTTCATAGGCCCGGCTTCACTGATAATTTTACCGCCCCGTTCACGCACCAGCCCGCAGGCTTTGTAGGCATCTTCAACTTCGATCGCGATATGACCGTAGGCATTGCCGAGGTCGTAGGAATCCACGCCCCAGTTGTACGTCAGTTCAAGTACCGCACCGTCGGCTTCATCCTGAAAGCCAACAAAAGCCAGCGTAAATTTACCACCGGGATAGTCCTGGCGACGCAACAGTTCCATACCGAGCACCTCGGTATAAAAGGCGATAGCGCGGTCCAGATTGCCAACCCGCAGCATGGTATGAAGTATGCGCATCAGTGCGTTCCTAGACGACCACCATCTCAAAATCTTCCTTGCGCGCACCGCATTCCGGGCAAGTCCAGTTCATGGGTACATCTTCCCAAAGTGTGCCGGGTGCGATACCGTCTTCGGGCGCGCCGCTGGCTTCATTGTAGAGCCAGCCGCAGATCAGGCACATATAGGTTTTGTATTCCGGAGGGGATGGATTCGGTGTTTGGGTCATGGTTGAAGATATCAGTTAAAATGCGGTCTTTGAATCTGCGATTTTACAACGATGTCCGACACCCTGCCAGAAATTCCGCCTATCGTATTGACCTTTGCCGCTTCCGACCCCAGTGCTGGCGCGGGCATGCAGGCGGATATATTAACGATCGCGAGCATGGGTTGCCATCCGCTGACGGTAGTGACAGCGATTACAGTGCAGGACACGAGCGGTGTGGACGATGTGCAGTCGGTTGACGCCGAGTTGGTGATGAACCAGGCGCGTACTGTGCTGGAAGATATGCCGGTGGCGGCTTTCAAGATAGGCTTGCTGGGCAGTGTGGAAAATATCGCGGTGATTGCTGAAATCATTTCGGATTATCCGGATATTCCACTGGTGTTTGATCCGGTACTCAGTTCGGGCCGTGGCGATGAATTGGCCAACGAAGATATGCTGGATGCGATGCGCGAGTTATTGTTGCCGCAGACAACTATTCTGACGCCCAATAGCCTGGAAGCACGTCGTTTGATACAGGATGAAGATAATGATGAGGATGACCCCGATTTGAATGAATGTGCCAAGCGCATTATCCAGCTGGGATGTGAATTTGTATTAATAACAGGCACACATGAAAATACCCCCAAGGTGATCAATAGCCTGTATGGCGAACTCGGCTTGATACGTGCTGACAATTGGCCGCGCTTGCCGGGGATTTATCATGGCTCCGGTTGCACGCTGGCATCCGCGATCGCCGCGTTGCTGGCAAATGGATTAAGCATGGAAGACGCTGTGCGTGAAGCGCAGGAATATACCTGGGAAGCATTGAAATATGGCTTCCGTCCGGGTATGGGACAGCATATTCCGGATCGTATGTTCTGGGCGCGGGAAGATGAGGAAGACGATGGCGCAAAAGATGGCGAAACCGTCACACGCCATTAAAGGGATTTACGCACTCACCCCGGATAGCATTCATACCGAAGCGTTGCTAGCCAGTGCGCGGTTGGTCTGTGTTGCCGGAATAAATGTGCTGCAGTATCGTAACAAAGTTGCAGATGCGCCATTGCGTCTGGCTCAGGCTCTGGCATTGCGCGAAGTGACGACAGAGTATGGCGTCATCTTTATCGTCAATGACGATGCGCAACTGGCGGCAAGCGTTAGCGCTGATGGCGTACATCTGGGCGCAACAGATGGTTCGGTTGAACATGCGAGAGTGCTGTTGGGCAAGGACAAGCTGATAGGAGTGTCGTGTTACAACCAGTTGCAGTTGGCACGAGACGCGGTACAGGCAGGGGCAGATTATGTGGCTTTCGGCGCATTTTATTCGTCCACCGTGAAGCCCAACGCAGCCGTGGCGACAATTGAATTGCTTCGAGATGCGCATGCTGAGTTACCAGTACCCATCGTTGTCATCGGCGGCATTGATGCAAGCAACGGTGCGAATTTGGTTGCAGCGGGTGCAAATGCATTGGCGGTTATTTCAGCTATATTTGACGCGGTGGATATTCAATTGGCAGTAAAGAATTTAAACAAACTTTTTAAGTGAAATATTTTTCAAGGCAAGAACTTTTTCAGGTAGAAACAGGTATGACAACTTCGCACAATCAGGAATTATTTGATCAATCACAGCGCATCATCCCCGGCGGCGTAAATTCGCCGGTGCGCGCTTTCAAATCTGTAGGCGGCACGCCGTTGTTTTTCAAACGTGGGCAGGGTGCCTATGTGTGGGATGCGGATGACAAGCGCTATATCGATTACGTGGGTTCATGGGGGCCGATGATCGTTGGCCATTGTCATGCCGAGGTGGTGAAGGCCGTGCAAGATGCGGCGGCGCAGGGGCTGGGTTTTGGTGCGCCTACTGCGGCGGAACTGGATATGGCTACCCTGCTGACGAAGCTGGTGCCGAGCATGGAGATGGTGCGCCTGGTCAGCTCCGGCACCGAGGCGACAATGACCGCAATACGCTTGGCGCGCGGCTTTACTGGACGCAGCCGTATCATCAAATTTGAAGGGTGTTATCACGGCCATTCTGATGGCCTGCTGGTGAAGGCGGGCTCGGGCGCGCTGACTTTCGGCCAGCCCAGTTCGTCCGGCGTGCCTGCAGAAATTGCGGCACTGACCACTGTGCTGAATTACAACGATGTGCCCGGACTTGAAAAAGCCTTTGCCGACATGGGTAAAGAAATTGCAGCAGTCATTGTTGAGCCGGTGGCGGGCAATATGAATTTGATCATGCCCAAGCCGGAATTCCTAAGTGCGCTGCGCAAGCTGTGTACCGATCATGGTGCGGTGTTAATACTGGATGAAGTGATGACCGGTTTCCGTGTCAGCCCGCAGGGCGCGCAGGGCTATTTCGGCATCAAACCGGATCTGACAACCTTGGGCAAGGTGATGGGTGGCGGTTTGCCGGCAGCAGCTTTCGGCGGTCGCCGCGACATCATGCAATGTCTGGCGCCGCTGGGTGCGGTGTACCAGGCGGGCACGTTGTCAGGTAATCCGATCGCGGTGGCAGCGGGCATGGCGACGTTGAAGCTGGTGCAGGAAAAAGGTTTCTATGAGCGGCTGGCAAATACAGCCAAACAATTAACCGAAGGTTTGGGCGCCAGTGCAAAAAAACACGGGGTTAAATTCTGCGCACAATCTGTGGGCGGCATGTTTGGTTTGTATTTCAGTGCATCCGTGCCGAGCTGTTATGCCGAAGTCATGGCGTGTGATGCCAAAGCGTTCAACCGCTTCTTCCATGCGATGATAGACGCGGGCGTGTACCTGGCCCCTTCTGCTTTTGAAGCGGGTTTCGTTTCGGCTGCACACAGCGAGGCAGATATTGCAGCAACTATTGCTGCAGCCGATAAAATTTTTGCGACCTGGTAACTGATACATTATGGGATTATTTTCACGCGCTGAATTCTTTACCACTGTTAACGATTTGCACGCCTTGCCTTTGCATGGCGGCAAGGAAGTGGCATTTGCCGGCCGTTCTAATGCAGGCAAGTCGAGTGCGATCAACACGCTCGCCAATCATGTGCGACTGGCCTATACCAGCAAGACGCCGGGACGCACCCAGCATTTGAATTATTTTGATTTGGGCGATCATCGTTTTCTGGTGGATTTGCCCGGTTATGGCTATGCCAAAGTGCCAACGGATGTGCGAGCACACTGGGAAGGTTTGTTGAGCGAATATTTGCAGACACGCTCGGCACTCGCCGGGCTGGTGGTAATAATGGATACGCGGCATCCGCTGACGCCACTGGATGAACAGATGCTCGACTGGTTTATGCCAACAGGTAAGCCGGTGCACATCCTGCTTACCAAATCGGATAAACTCAGTCGTCAACAATCCACCAAGACCTTGTTTGAGGTAAAGGCTTATCTGAAAGAGCATTACCCAAACTATACGGTGCAGTTATTTTCCAGCCTTAAAAAACTGGGGCTTGAAGAGGCTGAAGCAAAAATTGCTTCATGGTTTGCTCCGAGTGATGAGCAAAGCAGTTAAGCTTCTGGCGAACGATGGGCAAAAAAATGCCCCTGGACAAAGGGGATAAGCCAGGGGCAAAAGTCTTAACCTTGTTAAGACGTCCGCTCAGGGAGTAAAACAGCGGACTGTGGTGTTAGCCACATGATGTTCTGATCATGTAAAAATGAATTAGTTCAACTTTAATTAATAGGTCAAAACCATGCTAATTTCAGGAAAATTTCCCCATAAACGCATGCGGCGGATGCGCCGTGATGCTTTTTCACGCGATTTGATGCGCGAAAATATTTTGACTGCGGCAGATTTGATCTATCCCGTATTTGTGCTGGAAGGTAAAAACAAGGAAGAAGCCGTTACTTCGATGCCCGGGGTGAAGCGGCAATCGCTGGATAAACTATTGCTCCAGGCCGAGGAGTGCGTCAAATTAGGCGTGCCGATGATGGCGTTATTCCCGGTGATCGATACGTCGCTGAAAACAGAAGATGCACGCGAAGCGCTCAACCCGGAAGGTCTGGTGCCACGTGTTGTTGCGGAGTTGAAAAAGCGATTTCCAGAGCTCGGTATCATGACCGACATCGCGCTGGATCCTTATACTAGCCATGGTCAGGATGGTTTAATCGACGCCAGCGGTTACGTGATGAATGATGAAACGGTGGCGGTGCTGGCACAGCAAGCCCAGGCGCATGCCCAAGCCGGTGCTGATGTGGTTGCGCCCTCTGACATGATGGATGGTCGTATTGCAGCAGTGCGTGCGGCCTTGGACCGCAAGGGTTGCATCAACACCCGCATCATGGCCTATTCGGCCAAATATGCTTCGAGTTTTTATGGCCCCTTCCGTGATGCGGTGGGTTCCAGTGGCAATCTCGGCAAGGGCAATAAATATACCTATCAAATGGATCCTGCCAATTCGGATGAGGCATTGTGGGAGGTTGGTCTGGATCTGGAAGAAGGCGCCGACATGGTGATGGTCAAGCCCGGCATGCCTTACCTGGACATACTGCGTCGTGTTAAAGATGAGTTCAAGGCACCCACCTTTGTGTATCAGGTCAGCGGTGAATACGCGATGCTGAAAGCGGCCGCACAAAATGGCTGGCTGAATGAAGAGGCGTGTGTGCTGGAATCCTTGCTGGCGTTCAAACGCGCGGGTGCGGATGGTATTTTGACCTACTTTGCGCTGGATGCAGCTCGCTGGTTAAAGCGCTAATTCGTTCGCCAGTAGCTTGGTAACCGCCGCAATATCGGCGTGGGTATCAGGTTTGCGGCTGCCATTGTGGCGCGCATTTTCAGGTAGTACGGCGACATGTACGGGCAGCCCGGTTTCATTTTGCATGGTGAAGCTGGGCAGATTCTGCATTCTGCCCATAAGGTGCATTTTCCATTCACCGATATCAAATTCAACTTTATGCTTGAGCAGAAACATCATGACTGCTTTGGCATCGTCCGAAAAAACCATCAGATTGATATCCGACTGTTCTCCGGCGCTTCCATCGAGCACTGATCCCGTAAGATAGGGATGAAAAGGCTCGAGCAGGTGCATGACGGCAAGCGCCTGTTGTCTGAGTTGGGATAGAACAATGGGATGATGCGCCTGCTGGAATAAAGCCCTGAAGCTGCGCAAGGCCTGATCAACTTCCTGGTTGCTGGGAAGGTGCTGGGTATCTGGTGCGCCAAGTTGTTTCGCTGCCTTGCGCTTGGCAAACGCGTGATCTGTAATGCCGCTTTCAGCCATCAGGCGCGCGGCCTGATGCGCGAGTTGCTCGCGCATCAAATCACGCCCCGCGTTATGACTGCTTGGGTCTTGATGTCTGGAGTAATGTTTTCCCATTAGAACAGCGGTTCACTTGTAGTTTCCACCGGGCTGGAGGCGGGGTCTATGATGACAGATTGTTCCGGAGGAAGAAATTCTTTATAGAAATATTCCATCCGGTTACCGTTCGGGTCGCGTCGACCGCTATCGTTGATTCGTGCAGCAACCATATTGTCCGGCATGGTATAAACGGCTTCGGGTACACCAGCAAGGGCTTTGCCCATGTATCCCATCCACATAGGCAGCGCGGCACCGCCACCTGTTTCCCTGTCACCCAGGCTGCGTGGATTATCAAAGCCTATCCAGGAGATCGCCACCAGTGTTGGCTGAAATCCGCAGAACCAGGCATCCAGTGAGTCGCTGGTCGTGCCTGTTTTGCCTGCGAGATCCATACGGCCTAGTTCCATCGCGCGAATGCCGGTGCCATGCCGCACGACATCCTGCATCATGCTGACCATGGTAAAGGCATTGCGAACGTCAATAACTCGCTCAGCATCCATGCCGGCTTTAACGGGCCCGGCTTGTTCCAATATTTTCCCCTGAGCATCTTCAATACGCTGGATGAAATAGGGTGTAATTTTGTAGCCACCATTTGCAAACACTGAATATGCACCCAGCATTTGCATCGGTGTAACCGAGCCCGCACCCAAAGCCATGGTGAGATAAGCGCCATGCTTTTCCTTGTCAAAACCAAATTTGGTTATGTAGTCGCGAGCATACACTGGGCCGATGGCTTGCAGGATGCGGATGGAAACAAGATTTTTCGATTTGATCAAGCCTTGCCGCATGCGCATGGGGCCTTCAAATTTGTCGTCGTAATTTTTGGGGTACCAGGGTTCATTACCCGTTTCGATAGATTCAATCACCAAAGGCGCATCGTTAATGATAGAGGCCGGTGTAAATCCATTTTCGAGTGCGGCTGAGTAGATAAACGGTTTAAAGCTGGAGCCAGGCTGGCGCCATGCCTGTGTCACATGGTTGAACTGGTTATGGTTAAAGTCGAATCCGCCTACCAGTGAATAAATAGCGCCATCGCGAGGATTGTCGGATACAAATGAAGACTCAACCTGTGGCAGCTGTGCTATTTGCCAATCCCCTTTGGCGTCCTGCTGTAAACGGATCAACGAGCCGACCCGTATACGCTGGTTTTGTGACAATTTTTCTCCCAGCGTTTGCTGGGCAAATTTTAGTCCCTCACCCGTAATTGTGGCAATTTGCCCCCCTTTTATGTACGCAGTGATGCTTTTGGGGCTGGCTGATTGAACTACGGCGGGAAGCAAGTCATCGTTATCCTGTACTTCCTGCAGCGCTTCTTCAAGAAACTCTTCACTCTGATTATTTTTTAAATTTATATAACCTTCAGGTCCACGATATCCATGCCGTCTGTCATAGTCAATAACACCCTTACGCAATGACTCATAGGCAGCTTTTTGATCAAGTAACCGTATGGTTGTATATACGCTAAAGCCCTGGGTGTAGGCTTCTTCCTGAAACCGGTCATACATTACCTGACGCACCATCTCTGATAAGTAATCAGCTTTTACCGCAAATTCATGACTATTGCGTTTGGCAATGATGGGTTCTATTTGCGCCGCTTCAAAAGTGGTGTCATCGATAAAGCCTAATTCATGCATGCGTCTTAGCACATACATTTGACGCAATTTTGCTCGTTTTGGGTTTGCAACCGGGTTGTAGGTGGACGGCGCCTTGGGCAGGCCGGCAAGCATCGCTGTTTCAGCGGCGCTAAGCTGATTTAGCGGCTTGCCAAAATAAATTTGGGCGGCGGTGGTAAAGCCATAAGCCCGTTGGCCAAGGTATATTTGATTCACGTAGAGTTCAAATATTTCATCCTTGGATAAATTATGTTCAATCTTGAACGCCAGCATCATTTCATTGAATTTTCGAGACAGCGTTTTTTCTTTGGTCAGGAAAAAATTTCTCGCTACCTGCATGGTAATAGTACTGGCGCCCTGCTTTACGCCGCCCGAGGTAAAGTTGGATAAGGCAGCGCGAAGTACACCGATATAATCAACACCACCATGTTCATAAAAACGCTCGTCTTCAGCAGCCAGAATCGCTTTTTTCATCAGGTCGGGGACGTCTCCAATCTTGACCAATACCCGGCGTTCCTTGCCGAATTCACCTATCAATGTTCCCTCTGCGCTATAAACCCGCAACGGGATATTCGGCCGATAATCCGTGAGTATCTCCAGCGATGGAAGGGTGGGATAGGTCAGCATGGCTGCCAAGGAGAGTAGCAAAAAGGGTAAAAGCGCCACCGCGAGGGCTGCAAGAGCGGAAAAAAACCACCAGCGTGAAGTCATATTTTTCAGGTAAATATTAAAGTTTTGACATTATATCGGCTATACGCTTTTTAGATAAGAAGAAGAAAGGACTTTACAGAAGAGAGGGATATTGCTAGGATTTAAAGCAATTTATACGAAATGGCCTTAAACACCATAATGATTAAAGGAAATTTTGATATCCCACTGGATTTTCTGAACACGAAAACCCCGCCTTTGTGCGGGGTGGACATCAGTGCTTCTTCAGTGAAAATAGTGGAGTTGAGTGAGTCTTCCGACAAGAAAACTTACATTCTGGAACGATATGCAATTGAATCCCTGCCAAAAGATGCGGTGAGTGATGGCAATATCAATAATCTGGATGCGGTATCCGAAGGGGTGCGCCGTGCCTGGAAGCGTTTGGGAACCAGAGTTAAAAATGTCAGCGTCGCGTTACCAGCCGCAGCAGTGATTAGTAAAAAAATATTGTTGCCTGCAGGATTGCGCGAAGAGGATATGGAGTATCAGGTTGAATCTGAGGCTAATCAATACATTCCTTTTGCACTTGAAGAGGTCAACCTCGATTTTCAGGTACTGGGCCCGTCTCAAGGTAGTCCTGATGAGGTTGATGTATTGCTTGCCGCTTCACGCAAAGCAAACGTTGAAGACCGTGTAGCGGCAGTGCAGATGGCAGGCTTAAAAACTATCGTTGTTGATGTCGAACCCTATGCAGCTGAATCTGCATTTGAACAAATACGCGAGCAATTGCCCAATGGTGCGCTGGATCAGTGTGTAGCACTGGTCGATATTGGCGAAAACGTAATGAATGTGAATATCTTGCGTAATGGATCGTCGGTATATACCCGCGATCAGCAGATTGGGGGCGCGCAATTAACGCAACAAATACAAACCAGGTTTGGTCTGTCGCTGGAAGAGGCGGACGCGGGCAAACGTAATGGAGGTTTGCCGGATAACTATGAGAGTGATGTGCTGGGGCCCTTTCTTGAAAATCTTGCGACAGAAATTACCCGGGCATTGCAATTTTTCTTTACCTCTACACAGTACAACGAGGTGAGTTATATCGTGCTGTGCGGCGGTTGTGCAGCGTTGGCGGGGCTGGATGATATCGTCGCTACGCGCACACAAGTCAATACGCTGGTCGCCAATCCTTTCGCTCAAATGACACTTTCAAGCCGCATCAAAGCGCGTCAATTACAGGTTGACGCACCCGCATTAATGATTGCATGCGGCCTCGCATTGCGGAGGTTCGATCCATCATGATACGCATCAACCTTTTACCTCATCGGGCTGAAAAACGAAAAGCCAAAGAAGTACAGTTTATCGCCTTCAGTGTTATTTCTGTCGTCCTTGGTGCAGTTATTGTGGGTTTAGTACATGTCGCGATCATGGCGCAAATCGACTATCAGGAGCGGCGTAATGCTTATCTGACGAAAGAGATTGCCATTCTGGATAAACAGATCGATGAGATCAAAAAATTACGTGAGCAGACAAAATCATTGCTGGCTCGAAAAAACGTGGTTGAAAATTTACAGAGCACGCGTTCAGATGTGGTTCATTTGCTGGATCAAATGTTACGGATTTTACCGGATGGTGTGTATCTTAAATCACTCAGGCAAACAGGCAAAAAGATCGATTTGGTGGGCTTTGCACAATCAAATGCGCGAGTGTCAACTTTGATGCGTTCAATTGAAGATTCCCCCTGGTTGGGGAAGCCAACACTAGAGGAAATACATGCTACGGGCTCGGGCAGTACACGTTTGAGCGAGTTTTCACTCAATTTTGAGTTGCGCCAGGTTGCGCCTGCCCCCGCTGCTGTCAAACCTGTGGCTGTAAAAGGATCTCCTGCGGCGTTATTAGGAACAAAATATTTAGATTTGGTTCATGCAAATCCAGAAAGTGATGTGAAATCATGAGTTTTTTGGATGATTTAAAAAACATTAACCCCAAGGTGCCGGGTAGTTGGTCGTTACCAATTAAATTGGGAGCTATGGTTGTTTTGCTGGTAAGCGTGGTAGGCGCAGGTGCCTGGTTCGATTGGCAGGATGAATGGGACAGGCTGACGGTAATACGGGAAGAAGAAAATAAATTAAAAGATTCCTTCAAGGAAAAAAAGAAACAAGCCATCAATCTTGATTTGATCAAAAAACAATTGCTGGAAACACAGCAATCTTTTGGCGCGTTGTTGAAGCAACTTCCAACCAAGTCAGAAATGGCTTCGTTACTGACCGATATTAATCAGGCCGGGTTGGGCCGTGGATTGCTATTTGATTTATTCAAGCCCAGTCCTGAGGTGGTAACTGGTGAGTTTACAGAGCAGCCCATTGCGATAAAGGTATCTGGTAGCTATGACGATCTTGGCAAGTTTGCCAGTGATATTTCGATGATGCCGCGTATCGTTACGTTAAACTCAATTAGCATTAGCCCAGTAGCAAATGGGCAATTAAATATGGATGCCATAGCAAAGACTTATAGATATCTTGATGAAGCTGAATTGTCGGCACAGAAAAAGCCAGCGGGAGTTAAAAAATGAGAGACAGTGCTCTCACAATTAAACAGATAAACTTCCATAGTGTTCGAGGGTTATTTTTACTGGTGCTAGCAGCAGCTTTATTAATAGCATGTGGTGGTGAAGAATTTCAGGATTTGCGTGATTTTGTGCGTGATTCCGGTGCAGACTTGCGTGGGCAAGTTGATTCGCCCCCAGAAATTAAACCCTATGAACCTTTTCCCTACGAAAATAACGCATCATTGCCGGATCCTTTCAAGCCGCGTAAGCAGGAAACGAAAAATGCGGGCGGGTCTGGCAGTGGTTTGAATCAGCCCGACTTTGCTCGCCCAAAGCAGGAGCTGGAAGAGTTCCCGCTTGAAAGCATGAAAATGGTTGGCTACCTGCGTAAAGGAAGTTTAGGTAATGCAATTATTCGTTCGTCTGAAGGCAAGCTGCATCGGGTAAAAGTGGGTAATTATATAGGCATGAATTTTGGTCAAATTACTTCAATTACTGAATCAGAAGTGAAGATAAAAGAAATGGTGCAGGACGGAGCTGGCGATTGGTCAGAACGCATAAGCAGCCTGCAATTGGTAGAGTGATTAGGAGTAACAATTATGATTCATATTAAATATGTGATGCGAAATATTGTTTGGTATATTGCCGCAATATCCGTATTTCACGCGATCAATGCAAGCGCACAAAATAATGGCATCAATAGCGTGGATGCCAATTTGACCGGGTCAATGAACAGCGTTGAATCAATCACAGCAAGTCGATTGCCTGGGGGAGAGGTGTTGGTCAAGATAGGGCTAAAACAAGAAATTTCAACGCCTCCGGAAGTTTTTACAATTGGCACCCCTCCTCGCATTGCTTTAACGTTTTCTAAAACAAGCAATGGTCTGGATAAAAAAAGCCAAGAATTCGGTGAAGGTGACCTGAGGAGTGCTACAGTAGTTCAGGCAGGAGAACGAACAAGATTAGTTCTAAATCTGAATCGTATGTTAACTTATGACACTCCCAAAATAGATGGCAATTCTTTGGTAATGATATTGAAACCTGCTGATGGCATGGCTGGGTCAGTTGTTTCAACTTTTGCTGAATCAAGAACTGGGAAACAAAAGCATAACTTGCGAGATATCGATTTTCATAGAGGGAAGAACGGTGAAGGTCGTATACAGGTAGATTTATCTGATCCCAATGTGGGCATTGATATTAAACAACAGGGTAAAGTTTTGCTTGTTGATTTTTTGAAAACAAGTTTGCCGGGAAATTTAAAGCGCAAACTTGACGTAGCAGATTTTGCTACACCTGTACAAATACTTGACACTTTCGAACAGGGAGAAAATGTTCGACTTGTTATCGAACCAAAAAATCAGTGGGAGTATTCGGCATATCAGGCTGATAATAAATTCATAATTGAAGTGAAGCAAATTATTGAAGATAAAAAGGCTGAGAAAGCCAGACTTGGCTACACTGGTGAGAAGTTAACGTTGAATTTTCAAAATATTACAGCGCGCGAGGCTCTCAGTGTCATAGCCGACTTTACTAATTTTAATATAGTGATTAGTGACACTGTTACTGGCAGCTTGACCTTAAGGTTGAAAGATGTGCCTTGGGATCAGGCGCTGGATATAATATTGCAATCGAAAGGGTTGGATAAACGCGTAAATGGCAATGTCATGCAAGTTGCGCCTCGTGAAGAAATTGCGACAAAAGAGAAAATAGAATTAACAGCAAATCAAGATATTGCAAATCTTGAGCCTTTAAGAACAGAAAGCTTCCAGCTTAGTTATATGAAAGGTGCTGATATGGCAACCTTGCTATCGAATGATAAACAAAGGATTTTGTCTAAGCGTGGCAGTGCAGTAGTAGATACTCGTACTAATACGATTTTTGTTCAAGATATTCCATCAGGATTAGATGAAGCTCGTAAAATTATCAAGCAGCTTGATGTAGCTGTGAGGCAGGTCATTATTGAAGCTCGCTTTGTGGAGGCGACTGAATCTTTTTCCAGGATATTGGGGGGAAAGTTGAATTCTCAATTTAATGCAACTAATGTTCCTGGATATTATAATCCTGGTACCGGCATCGCTACCGGTAGCACATTGAACCTACCAGGGCAGGGAGGGGCCGCAACATTGGGAATGGTATTTACTGCAGCCGCAGGCCAAGCATTAAGTTTGGAATTATCGGCGTCACAGATTGATGGAATATCCAAATCGATTGCTAGCCCTAGAGTTCTTACGGCAGATTCAACTCCGGCAACAATCTCGACGGGAACACAAATACCCTATCAATCTGTAAGTGCAGCTGGTACTACTACAATATTTAAAGATGCCTTGTTAAGCCTGACCGTGACACCCAAAATTACGCCTGACGACAAAGTAAATATGAAGGTGACATTATCACAGGATACACAGGGTCCGCCTGCAGGTACTGCTGGGCCAACGATAAATACTAAAAAGATAGACACACAAGTGTTAGTAGAGAATGGGGGCACTTTGGTAGTTGGTGGTGTTTACTCTCAAAACGAATCGGAAGCGAAAAATTCCGTACCCTTACTGGCGGATATACCTCTATTGGGTTGGTTCTTCAAAAATGAAACAATAGCAAGGGATAAGCGAGAACTTTTGGTTTTTATCACGCCTAAAATATTAAGTGATAGCTTAAATTTCCGTTAATATGTAATTATTTCTTAATAAAGCTCGGCAATTGCCGGGCTTTATTATTTAAAGTTGCAGAGGCTTGAGGAACAAAAGATTCCGTTACAATTCAGTTTATGCAAACCCTCAATCACTTCATTACTAAGCGGTCTTCCGGAAATATTATTCTCGTTGGCATGATGGGATCAGGAAAAACGACCGTTGGCAGGTTGCTCGCCAGATCGCTTGGTAAAACATTCATCGATAGTGATGAAGAAATCCAGAAGCGCACCGGGGTAACGATACAGCATATATTTGATGTCGAAGGCGAGGCGGGATTCCGTCAACGTGAAGCAGGGATTGTGCAGGAACTGCTGCAACGTAGTGACATAGTGCTGGCAACGGGCGGCGGTGCCATACTGGATTTGCACAGTCGTCATGTTATGCGAGAAAATGGTATCGTCGTGTATCTGAAGAGTGGTATACATGATTTGTGGCAACGTACACGACATGATCGTAACCGACCACTGTTGAAAACTGCCGATCCCCGCGCAAAATTGCATGAGCTATTCGAGCAGCGTAACCCGTTGTATACTGAGGCCGCTGACATAGTCATGCACACCGGCAAGCAGAGCGTACAAGTTTTATTGTCCGCCCTGCAGCGTAAACTCAACACCTCTAATACTTCAACACAAGCATTAAGTAATATGCAAACATTAAAAGTCGGGCTGGCTGAGCGCAGTTATCCAATTCATATCGGTAGTGGCCTGTTAAGCCGAAAGGATTTGTTGTTGCCATTTCTTTCGCATAAGCGTGTTGCGATTGTCAGTAATACAACGGTTGCCCCGCTTTATTTGACACAGCTCAGCAAAATTCTGGAAGAAAATGGTGTGCGTGTCGTACCGATTATCTTGCCAGATGGTGAGCAATACAAAAATACTGAAACTCTGGGTTTGATTTACGATGCATTATTGACGCATCGTTGCGAGCGCAATACGCCTCTAATTGCTTTGGGTGGCGGAGTTGTCGGCGATATGACCGGTTATGCGGCAGCGACGTATTTGCGCGGTGTACCCTTTATTCAAATCCCCACCACGCTGCTGTCGCAAGTTGACTCTTCTGTGGGCGGTAAAACGGGCATCAACCATCCTTTGGGGAAAAACATGATAGGCGCGTTTTATCAGCCGCAAATTGTGCTAATTGATATTGATACGCTAGCTACCTTACCTGATCAGGAATTGAGGGCTGGTTTGGCTGAAGTCATCAAATATGGATTGATACGTGACTTGCCATTTTTGACCTGGCTCGAAACCAACATGGAAAAACTGCTGGCCAGGGACAGCGCTGCTTTGCAATATGCCATCACGCGCAGTTGTGAAAATAAAGCCGAGGTGGTTGGCAATGACGAGCGCGAAAGCGGTGAACGTGCCCTGCTAAATCTTGGACATACCTTTGGTCATGCCATTGAAAACGGTATGGGCTATGGTGCGTGGTTACATGGTGAAGCTGTTGCTGCAGGAACAGTGATGGCCGCAGATTTGTCTCACCGCATGGGCTGGATTAGTGAGCAGGATGTTGCACGTGTGCGTCATCTTTTTGAAAGAGCAGGATTACCAGTGATTGGTCCGCATTTGGGCGTGGAACAGTATTTGCAGTTAATGGGGCTGGACAAGAAAGTTATCGATGGCCAAATCCGTTTCGTACTTATGCAGGCACTTGGAAATGCGGTGATATCAAGTGCAGTGCCTGCCGAATTGTTGCGCGCCACGCTGGAAGCATGCAGTGAGCAGCATTGAGCTGGCATCTTATGCCGTTGTCGAGCGCAATTCGCGTGGCCGCATGGTGCAAGAAGAGGCACCGAACGGGCGCAGCGAATTTCAGCGTGACCGTGACCGCATCGTTCATTCCACAGCCTTTCGCCGCCTCGAGTACAAAACACAGGTATTTGTAAATCACGAGGGTGATTTGTTTCGCACGCGACTCACGCATAGTATTGAAGTCGCACAAATCGGCCGGTCGATTGCGCGCAGATTGAACTTGAATGAGGATCTGGTTGAGGCCATCGCCTTGGCACATGACCTGGGACATACGCCGTATGGACACGCCGGACAGGATGCCCTTAATTCCTGCATGCAAGGGTATGGAGGTTTTGAACATAACCTGCAGTCATTACGCGTCGTAGATTGCCTGGAAGAACGTTATGCCGCCTTTAACGGACTCAACTTAACTTTTGAAACACGGGAAGGCATACTCAAACATTGTTCTTTGAGTAAGGCTGCTGAGTTGGGGGAGGTTGGCGCACGTTTCCTGAACAAACAAAGACCTTCGCTGGAAGCACAAATCACCAATCTGGCTGATGAAATTGCATACAACAACCACGACGTGGACGATGGCTTGCGTTCAGGCCTGATCACCCTGGAACAATTGGCAGAAGTGCGATTATTTTCCAGCCATCTGGATAAAGTAAAGGCGATGTATCCCAATCTGGATGGCCGTCGTGCCATACATGAAACGGTTCGTGGCATGATCAACACCCTGGTTTCTGATTTGATACAGCAAACCGAGCAAAACATTCAGGCAGCATCGATATACAGTATTGATGATGTTCGTGCTGCGCCAGCCTTGGCCGCATTTAGCAGCGAGGTGCTGGAACAACAGCGCGAACTAAAAACCTTCTTGCATAAACACCTGTATCGCCATTATCGGGTGATGCGCATGAGCGCCAAGGCGCACCGCATTATAAAAGAGCTGTTTATGGCCTTTTTGAGTGATAACAGATTATTGCCACCGCAATATCAGCATCAGGCAGAAACTGATCAGGCAAGAGCAGTTGCAGATTATGTGGCGGGCATGACAGACCGTTACGCAATCAAAGAATACCGCAGGTTATTTGTTGTGAAAGAAGAGCAAGTCTAAATTAATAGCTTATAAATATAATGTTACATTCTGTTGTTAAAGCTGTGCCTCTAGGTTTTTACAGCTTGATTGACCGACGTGGTTTGGGCGAAATCTGTCAAATACTCTAGGCTTTTTACCTGTTTCTCGTAAACTCTTGCCATAACCCCCGTAAGTGTCGTAGAATTCGCGCCCTTTGGCATCAGCTAAATTTCAACCAATACAATAGGTTTTAAACTATGGTTATTATCCGTCTTTCTCGTGGTGGTTCCAAGAACCGTCCATTTTTCAATGTAGTCGTTGCCGATTCACGCAATCGCCGTGATGGCCGCTTTATCGAGCGCGTGGGTTTTTATAATCCAGTTGCTCCTGAAGGTCAGGAATCATTGCGTTTGTTGACCGAGCGTATTACACACTGGCAAGAAAAAGGTGCGCAATTAAGCGAGACCGTTTCCAAGCTGGTTAAGCGCGCTGGTGTCGCAGCAAAAGTCTGATGTACCCGATCCCATGGTCGTCATGGGACGAGTGGTAGCGGCGCAAGGATTGCAGGGCTGGCTAAAGGTGCAGACCTTTACCGAGTATCTGGACGGCTTGATTGATTACGATATCTGGCAATTGGGCAATGACAAACATCCTTGGCGCGAATATAAAGTGCTGGAATGTAATGTCCATACCAAAGTACTGGTGGCCAAACTTGAGGGTGTGACAGACCGTACTGCGGCTGAAAAATTTAAAGGCCTGCTGGTTGCAATACCGCGCAGCAAGCTACCGCCACAGGCGGAAAATGAGTATTACTGGTCTGATTTGATCGGCATGCGGGTAATTAACCTTAGTGACGAGACATTGGGCACGGTTGAGAGCCTGCTGGAAACGGGTGCCAATGACGTGCTGTGCGTGCGTAGTGAAAAGGGTGAAATTCTTATCCCCTTTCTGGCGAAAGTGGTGCAGCAGGTCAGTATGAACGAAAAAATAATCCGCGTGGATTGGCATGCGGATTACTGAGCGGCAAACATGCGTTTTGATGTCGTAACACTGTTTCCGGAAATGTTCGATGCGATTACTCGATACGGAATAACACGCCGAGCAGCGGAGCAGGGCAGCTTTAAATTGCAAATGTGGAATCCACGGGATTTCACCAGTAATAATCATCGCAGTGTCGATGATAGGCCCTACGGTGGCGGCCCCGGCATGCTGATGCTGGCAGAACCTCTGGCACAGGCGATCACTGCGGCAAAGCATAGCCAGGCGCAGGCGGGCATGGCAAAAAGCTGTGTGATTCACCTGTCGCCGCAGGGACGCCCTCTCACCCACGAAGTGGTGAAAGATCTGCTGGCGCGGGATGAAGGACTGATACTGCTGGCGAGCCGCTACGAAGGTGTAGATGAACGCCTGCTTCGCCGTTATGTAGATGAAGAAATTTCCATCGGTGATTACGTATTGTCCGGTGGTGAGTTGGCGGCAATGGTGCTGATAGACAGTCTGGTGCGGCACTTGCCCGGTGTATTGGGTGATGCGGATTCCGCACAGCAGGATTCTTTTGTACAGGGCCTGCTGGATTGTCCGCACTACACGCGGCCGGAAGAATTTGAAGGCGAGGGTATCCCCGAGGTTTTATTATCGGGACACCACGCCGAAATAGAAAAGTGGCGATTGAAACAGGCGCTGGGACGCACCTGGCAACGTCGCCCTGATTTGCTGGCACAACGCCAGTTAACAAAACAGGAAGCTCGGCTACTGGCAGAGTACCAGCAGGAACAAGCATCCGTACAACAAGAGGAAACAAAATGAATCTGCTCGCCATATTGGAACAAGAAGAAATTGCCCGTCTGGGCAAGACGATCCCTAATTTCGCCCCTGGCGATACCGTGATCGTCAACGTAAACATCGTAGAAGGTGAGCGCAAACGTACCCAGGCTTTTGAAGGTGTGGTGATTGCCAAGCGTAAAGGCGCTAGCCTGAATGCTTCATTTATCGTGCGTAAAATGTCTGCAGGTGAAGGTGTAGAGCGTACATTCCAGACATACTCACCTTTGATTGCAAGTATCGAAGTCAAACGTCGCGGTGACGTGCGTCGCGCCAAGCTGTACTACCTGCGTGATCGTTCCGGTAAATCAGCACGTATCAAGGAAAAGCTGGTGGCACGTAAAACAGCAGCTTAAGCATACATTTAAGAAGCAAGAAAAAGGGAGCCTGGGCTCCCTTTTTTTACGTCTCCTTGGGTTATGATTGCCACTATGAAATCTGTTCGTGAATATCAGGCAATCATCAAAGCGCCCTTCGGTGTGTTAGGTATTTGCTGTACAGAAAATCTATTGACCGGCATCGATTTCATCGCCGTTGATGCTGAGGTACAATCTCCCCAAAATCAATTTTCAAAAACGGTATGTAAACAGCTATCGGCATATTTTGATGATCCGGATTTTCAATTCACGCTTGACTTAAAGATCAGCGGCACTCCTCATCAAGCCAAGGTTTGGCAAGCCATGTGCGCTATCCCGCGCGGAGAGACCATGCAATATGGGGAGCTTGCCCGTGAACTGTCATCCAGCCCCCGTGCTATCGGGCAAGCCTGTGGTGCCAACCCCATTCCTATCGTCATTCCGTGTCATCGCATCGTGAGCAAGACTGGCATAGGCGGCTTTGCCCACCATCGCAATGGTTATCAGCTGGATATTAAACACTGGTTGTTAACCCATGAGCAACGCTGAGCTGCTGGATGAATTTAGCGATACCCTATGGCTGGAAGACGGACTGTCGCGCAATACGCTGGAGAGCTACCGTCGGGATCTGAATAAATTCGCGCAGTGGTTGCAACAGCAGCGTAATGCACCATTGCAGCAGGGTACACATGCGGACATCCAGGGATTTTTGGCGTATCAAGTGATGGAAAATAAAGCGCGTGCCACCAGCACCAGCCGTGCGATTTCCAGTCTCAAGCGATTTTACCAGTATCTGTTGAGACAGAATAAGGTCAGCCTTGATCCCACTCTGCAAATAGCCACCCCAAAAATCCCGCGCAGCTTACCAAAAACGCTTACTGAGCAAGATGTAGAGCAATTGTTGAACGCCCCCGATACCAGTACCTCATTGGGCATACGCGACCGTGCCATGCTGGAGGTGTTATATGCCAGCGGGCTACGAGTATCTGAACTGGTTGGTCTGAATGTTGCCCAGATCAGCCTCGATATGGGCGTGGTGCGAGTGATGGGCAAGGGTAGCAAGGAGCGTCTGGTGCCATTGGGAGAAGAGGCGCTGGAATGGGTAAGGCGATATCTGGCAGAATCGCGCCAGGTTATACTGGATCAACAGCATAGCAATGTAATGTTCGTGACAGCTCGTGGCGGCGGCATGACACGACAAATGTTCTGGTATCTGATCAAGCGCCACGCGAAACAGGCCGGCCTGCGTAAAGCTCTGTCGCCGCATACAGTACGGCATGCCTTTGCCACTCATCTGCTTAACCACGCCGCCGATCTGCGAGTTGTGCAAATGTTATTGGGCCATGCCAATATATCCACAACGCAGATCTATACCCATGTCGCAAGGGAGCGCTTGAAGGGTTTGCATTCAGCACACCACCCCCGGGGATAATTAATGGGCGCAATAGAAATAATGTTAAGTATTTTAGTTAAGAAGTTGCGCTAAGTAATTGTTGCGTTCGATAAAAAATTGTTATAACTAAAATCCCGCATTACGCAATTTGTTAACAGGGACACTCCCAATATTATGTGTTACAGTTTTTCCGATTGACTCGACTCATTCAAGTAAATCATGAAAACCAATAAGCATAATAATTAATACATTTCAGGGGGATTTATGACAGTTGCAAAACATGTAATGACGAAAGAAGAAAAGAAAGTCATTTTCGCTT
>JANXWX010000217.1 GCA_025350915.1 Nitrosomonadales bacterium | reverse complement strand
GATACTGGAGGAAATTTTCAAAGTTACCTTGTCGATAACGAAGGGTCGCGCCATTTCCTCAAGGATGCGGGAAATTAAAATATCCACCTCATCGGATGAGCGCAGCTCGCTCAATAACAAAACAAACTCATCACCGCCCAGGCGTGACACGGTGTCGTCACTGCGCACCACATTGGTCAGGCGATGGGCGACTTCGATTAGCAGTTTGTCTCCCAGCTCGTGGCCGTGCTGGTCGTTGACCGCCTTGAAGCCATCCAGGTCCATAAAGCATACCAGCAGCAACTGCTCTTGCCGCTGCGCATGTGCAATGGCCTGTCCTATGCGATCAGACAACAGCGTGCGGTTGGGCAATTTCGTCAGGGTGTCATGCCCTGCCTGCCAGGATATTTGTTCGATGAGCTGGTTTTTTTCAGTGATGTTGTGGAATATCAGCACACAACCCAAAACAAATCCCTCGTTATTGCGTATGGGAGACGCGGAATATTCAATGGAATACTCCTGCGCATTTCTGGAAATCAACTGGTTGCTATTGTTCAGTTCGGCCACAATGTTTTTATTGTTGTGGATGATGTCGTATGCCAGATTCTCTATTTGCTTGTGTGTAGTCGGGTTTGCAATAAGAAACACTTCTTCGAGAGGCCGTCCAGCGGCTTCTTTTTGTGTCCATCCTGTCAGTGCTTCTGCGATGGGGTTAAGCGTGAGAATAGCACCGTCATAGTTGGTGGTAATCACCGCATCGCCGATGGAATTAAGCGTAATTTGGGCCAGCTCTTTTTCAATGGACAACAGATTTTGCGATTGCTGCATGTCTTCTACAGGCGCTTTTACGCTGACTACATAGATGGCTTTATACAGAAAAAAATACGCCAGTACTTTATACAGATGGCCCAGCAGGTTGAAGATATCGCTGATATTCGAGTAGAGGGTAAAACTCAGCTCGCTGAGCGCCATGATGCTGACGGCAACCAGCAGGTTTCTGCTAAAGCCGTTGTCGGGCAGGCGGTTGCCCATAAACAGCAAGAGCAACACTGCAGAGGCGATATGGATTAAAACAATCACATATTCCGCAATAATTTTGAACGGTGTCAGGCCGCTACCCTGGATAAAGGTTTCAGGTATCACAGCGGGGAAAAACAGGATGAGGCAATAAACCGCCACGGTATAGGCTATGCAGGATTGGGCGATACGCTGACAGGCCGTCGTATTGCAGGACGGTTTCCAGTCGAACGCAATTGCGCTAAACAGCGCAACCGCTGCAATCAAGCGTGCTGCCAGCCAAAAGGCGATGGCTTTGGAAGGGGTGTTGAAAGTGACAATATCCGGCATGCCGGGGTAAGACATAAAGTGCCCGAAATCAAGTAGCGCCACGGCAAAAAACGGGTAAGCAATCATCGCCACCCTCATCGAGCGCGACAACACATAAGCATGCCAGCCCACGGTGAAAACCAGCGCTGCCAATACCACCGCCAAGGTTTCCAGCATGGTGTGCAACGGCAGGTAGGCTGTCAGTTTTTCAAACGGATGGGGAAAAGGTGCGAGCCACACAAAGACAAAGAGAATGGCCAATAGCGATAGCAGCCAGATGGTCGGCTGCCATGTGGGGGCATTCCCGGCGGGAATTTTTCTGCTATATGGCATCATGGGAAAATTCTAACAGGTTTAGGGTAGTTTTCCTGCGGTAACCATGCGGTTGATCAGGATATTGGGGGGTATCCAAATTACTTGGTCATCGAAATCTGGCCTGAATTCGTGGTTAACAAAATTATCATTGTTATCTGCATTTTCTCCTTCGTCAGTACCTACTAAGGGTAACGGTAGAACTTTCTGTCCAGTAGTGGCATATGCGCCTAAGCCGTTTACTCCATGAGAGAGGACAACTGCCGGTAAGTTGGGGGCAATGATATTGCCCCCAAATGATGACTGGACATTTAAGTTTCCGCTGGAACAAAGTTGGAAAGATATACCTAATGCAGTATTTCCAGCGCAGGCAGTGCCATCGGTACTGTCCGCAAACTGGCTGGTGACTCTATAGGTGTATCGCCTTCCCCAGCCGTCCGTTTCACTTAAACCTAAAGTAGCCCAAGGGAGTACCCCCCACGCTGAATTGCCGACGATATTGATACATAAATATGGGGCTGCAGTGCTTCTGTATTCCATACCTGCAGCAACACCTGCACCATTAACTTGTCCGCTAGGTGTGGTTGGGTCAGATGGACAAGGGAGGCGTCCATTAATCAATGCAAATCCATACAAAGCTTGTTGTATGTCATCCAGTTGTTTACGGGTTTCACTTCTGTGCTGTTGATCCATTTGGCTACTTATAGTCGGTAACAGTCCACCTAATAGCAGTGCAATTATGAACAGAACAATGGCCATCTCAATTAAAGAGAAGCCGTGCAATCCAGATTTTATAGTGATATTTAGTTTCATGTTTTGCTCAAGGCAAGATATACATTGAATCGTTTGAAGTTGCTGTGGAACCGGGTTTTAGGTAGATATCATCCATATTGCTGTTTTCAATATCCTCCAAATAATCCTGCAAGTTAGTGCTAGGTCGGACTTGAGTATTGATTGGAGAGCCTGTCATGAAAAACAATGCTTGAGTGGAGGAACTAGATACGGTTAGATTGCAGCCAGGTGGAGCTGATGCAAGTCTAGTACTTCCAGCACTATAGTAAATAAGTTTATTCCATCCATTTGGTACAAACCAATTTGGCAATATCCAGTCAAAATTGTTGAAGTTAGCATTGACTGGTATCCAACCTCGATCAAGCTTATGTATCTAAATTGTAATGCTGGGTGCAGGCTTTGGCAGATCCCTACTTCAAAGGCTTGGCAAAAGTGGACAGGGAACCTTCAGCGCAACCCATCACGAAAATGGAGTTCGAGTTTGAGAGGAGGAGAATTAACAAGGAAGATGTGAGAGAGCTCATCTATCGTGAGGTTTGTACCTTCTCGGGACTCTGTTACCGAC
>JANXWX010000194.1 GCA_025350915.1 Nitrosomonadales bacterium | reverse complement strand
GTTGAGTTGAGTTGAGTTGAGTTGAGTTGAGTTGAGTTGAGTTGAGTTGAGTTGAGTTGAGTTGAGTTGAGTTGAGTTGAGTTGAGTTGATGTAGATTGAATTTATTTGGATTTAATTGAATTGATGTTGTTTGAATTGGCTTGATATGATGTGGCTTGATTTTGTGTGAAGCAGAATGATTTGATTTGGATTTGATTAAATCGAAGTAGTTTGTTGTGAAACAGGGTGACTTGAATTGGGTTGGTTTGATTTGATATTGCGTGAATTAAAGTGATGTTAAGTGAATTGAGCTGATATTGATTGAAGTCGTGTGATTTAATTTCATTTGATTAATAAGGAGTCAATGTGAAAACAGGAATTAAGATAGTTTTTGGTGGTACCAAGGGCGGCACGGGAAAGACAACAACCGCAACTAATATCGCGGTTATGATGGCTCATAATGGCAATTCAGTTGTGTTGATTGATACCGATCCGCAGAAGAATTCTGCAAAATGGCATGAGCGAAGAACCGAGAATTATCCGGACTTGCCCAAAATCGACATCGCACAAGCTTCCGGCGATGTCATGAATACGATTAAGGCGTTTGCGAACCAAAAAGACGTGGTGATTGTTGATGCGGGCGGTTTTGATTCGCGTGAGTTGCGCACCGCAATGGGCGTGGCAGATATTTTGGTGTTACCGCTCCAAGCATCCCAGTTTGATCTGGAATCTCTGGAAAGATTGGCCGAAATGATTCCAAAGGCGAAAGATTTCAATCCAGGCTTGCAAGTCATAGCTTTGATCAGCAAGGCGCCAACTAACCCGTCTATGACTGAAATAGAAGATGCAAAGAAAGTTATCAGACAAATTCCAGATATTTTGGTTTGCGAAAATGTTATTCGTGACAGAACAATTTTCCGTGAAGTTTCTCGTGATGGTCGTGGCGTAATTGAGTCCAAGGACAATAAAGCCGCAACTGAGGTTGTGAATTTTGGTTTGGAGATATTCAACTATGTCAGCTAAAAAAACAAAAACACCTAAACCAACTTTTTCAGTGGCTATCGGAAGGAAAAATCCGGTTGTTGCCGAACCGGCACTGAATGACAGTCAAGAAAAGGTGGCGGAACAATTAAGTTCAACACCGGCAGTGGTAGCGGCACCTCAAGGTGCTGCACTTGAGCGGGCGGCTGTATTTTTCAATATGGATAAGGAGCCAGAGGACAATACAGAAACAACCAAACCACCGGTAATTTCCGTGTCAGATAATGATATTGATGCGATTGCTGAAAAAGAATCAAAGCGCCCGACCAGCCTAAGATTGGCCAAGCCGGATTACGTTTTTGAGGAAAAAGTATTTCGTGGCTCTACATATAAGTCAAAACAGCAAATGCGTAGAACTATCTACCTCGCCGGGCTTGCGGTGTTGGCTAAGCAGATTAAGGTTGATGTACCGGAAGGCTATGATCAATAAACCACTTCATCCAGGCCGCTAATGCGGCTTTGGGTGAGCTTAATTAAATAACAGTGCCCTCTTAGTTTATGCAGGGCGCTGTTACCTGTTTACTCCCAAATTCTTTGTAAAATCGGCTTGATTTAGCCTCGTAAAAATAGGCTTTATCTGTGTTTGATTTGATCTGTGCGATATCTCGTAAGAGCTACCTATTTGCAATACTCCAGTAAGCTTTTTAGCGTGTCCAACGTATCTTGATAGTCCAATGTGCTGAATATAATTGGATGGTGTCTCGGAGATAATTTCCCCAATAAATGGGTTGGGTGTTATGGATTTCTTTTCGCAGATGCTTTGATAATCAAGCAACATAATACCGCCCGTAGGTTTCATTTCACACAATCTATTTTCTTTGTATTTAATTGCCCAACTATTGGCCCATGGGGAAAAGCAATCTTCTGGATGCTTCTGTCGATAGGATGGATCTTTTGCTTGCTCAGGGATAAACTCAAAAAACTTTCTATCGTGCGTGATAAATAATCCGGGTTCGATTTCTTGAGTCACAAACAGATCCGATATACATATTCTGTTGCAAGGACTTTAAACCTATTTAAACGCGATTAAAGGCGTTTTAGAGGGTGGTAGGTCAATTCACACAACGATCAAATTCCCGCTTTCCTCCCCATGGCTAAAGCGAGGGAATTCTCGCGGTCGTGGGGTTGAGCAGATAAATGAGTAGCTATGCTGAAAAGAAGGGTTGTCGCCCATTTGCTTAAGATTGTATCGTGCTGGCTGGCATGAACAATATACGCCCACGGTGCTGACTGGGATTTAAGTTTGCGCAGGGAAAACGGCCTGAAATCAAGTTTGTCATCCGATTTGCAGTACACATCCATGAAAAAACTGGATTCAGGTATTAATGCAATTTGTCCGGCATAACTCAACAATGTCTTGTACACCCCAGAATAATCTGCATTCAGAATGATATCCCTGGCCGTTTGGGATGGATACTTGTCGGCCAGGTACTCACTGCCCGACTGTGCATCTTTGCTGCACTTCTCAACAATTAAATTGATTATGGATCTCAAATCATTGTTGTCCGTGCTTTGAGCATGGCTGGCCAACAATGCGGCTGTTAATGTCCTGTCCGGGCCGGAGAGTTGCATAAAACCGGCTATTGTGTCGGCGAATAAAGCTTGCTCTACAGGGATTTCGCTCAGGAAATCCCAGTGCAACGGGTTATTCAGTTTGCCGGGATAGATGTGCTCGATCAGGCTGGCATCGCCGAATTGTTCGCCGAAAATACCTCTCAGCGCTGTTTCAGATACCGGATTTTGAGGGGTATCAAACACCAGAAAACCATTGCCAAGCCGAACAAGGTTGATGTCAGGCTTGCGAACAGAGGCGGGTTGTGGCGTGCTGCGCAAGGCTTCCATGGAAGTGCTATTGGCGGCTTGCACTTCAGGTGTGTTTTTTTGCATGCTACCGGGGAGGGTGCGATGTACAGCCCGGTCGGCTGGCGTGTCTGGCATCAAAAAAAGAGGTAAGTGATCATTTACTTCTGTTGTATTGGTGCCAATATTTGTTTTTGTGAGGTTCAGTGTAACCGTATCTTCAAGCATGCTGTCCAGCAAAGGATCTTCGAGCAGCAAAATTGGATGTAATGGCTTGAACGCGTCCGCACTAATTAGCGGAGTGCCGAGTGCGCGAAATTCTTCGGACAATATCCCCAGTTGCTCATTTGCATTGATTCCGTTGAGCTGCGCTGCTGCAAGCAGACTGGCGGCTTGCGGATAAGCGCTAATTTTGTAGTCATCACCAACAGGTTCAACATCAAAATCGACACTGGCCGGGATAGCTCTGCCCAGATCGTCCAAAAACATGGCAATAGTTTGCGGCGCGTGATACGCACCGGCTTTTTCCCAGCCCAGCGAGTTGAGGGTTAGCACCAGATCCGGAAGCATGTTCACAAGGTCGAGGGAGTAGCGGATCGCAACCACATTGCCGTCATATTGCACGATGGCACCGGTATCTATGTGTTTGAGTTCAATGTCATCGAGACTGTCCGAGGTATCAGCAAACTGGAACGTCTGAAAAGCGCGAACAACGCTGTCAGTCTGCCATTTAGGCAGCGGATTTTTGCAAACCAGAACAGCTTCAAATTGTTCGTAATCCAAAACCCAATCGTGGTTTTGATAGGGTTCGTATGTCGCGGTGTCAGCTTCAATCATGTCCCATCCTTAAATCTTATTGATGATGTAAAAGTAAATAAATCAGTATGAAAAGTATCCCGGTAAGCAGAATACCGGCTCCAAAAGCCACGCCATGGCTGGCCATGTCGAATTTACGGTATTTGTTGGATTGCTCAAGACCAAGCGCGATGTTTAGGATCAAGTCCTTGGCAATCACATTGGCTTGCTCACGCAAAACGCTACGATTGAGTTCAATTGCGTAATTGATTTCTTTCTGTAAGCGGTTGGGGAATTCTTCCAGTATCAAGTGGCTTTTTGCTGCCCAGACAATAACGGCCAGCAAGGGATCGGAATCGTCAATTTCATTGAAATTCTGAAATTTGATCAATGCCTGGGCTTCTTCTGGGGTCAGCGGGTGACCAAATAGTATTTCAAGATTTTCAACAAGTTTGCTCATCATTTTCCCCATGAAAAGCCATAAAGTTTAAAGAAACAGATCAAACAGGTGCTTGAATGCTCGCCTGAGATCTCCATGCTGGATTTGTTTATGCCATAAAGTTCGCCACAAATGGGTAACGTACCCTCTCGAATATCAGGGTAGGCGTGGAAAGTAGCTTGCGCTGGATGCTTGAGCCATTCATGATTGCGCAAGGCTGGGGTACACAATTCAGTCATACAGCTCCTAGTACGTTCGGAATGGAAACGTTATCAAACAGGTCTTTTTCATTTTCTAAAAAGAAATTCAGCATCCAATCCATAATTCTGGTGCGGGCAAGGGTATGCACTACCAGTCGATTATTGGCGTTGCGCAAGCGGATGGCCTCGGTCGGATAGGTATGCAGATCCTGCATCAATAGCATTTCCTGCTGGCGCAGCCTGCCAAACTGGGGCACCTTGCGGAATTTGCGCGCATACAGTTCATCAAATGCCTTGAATATTGCGGGATCGCCAAAAAAGAGATTTTTAATCGGATACAGGAAGGTGAATCGCGCCATCATTTCAGGCAGGATTTTCAGGCCCTCTGGTCGATTGCTCATCATAAATATGGTTTTAAAAATAACGTCTTTATTTCTGTGCCGCAAAGTTGCGTCGAACCAGCTCATCAGAATGTCATCTGCGCCATCAGGCGTGTTGATGATCAAGTGGGCGCTGGATTTGATCAATTGAGTCACTTGTGCCTCATATACGGCATCAAACGGATCAACAGGGGAATTGGGTTGAAGCTTTCTAAAGTCCGCAGTCATAGCCGGACATTTGCGCAAAAAGGTTTGATACACGTCATTGGTGCGACTATCGCCGTCCAAAATGGCATAGGACTCCCGGCGTATTTCAAACGCGGAAGCCAATACCAGGCAACAAAGGGATTTACCAACCCCTCCCTTATTGCCTGCGACGAGCCAAACTGTCTTGACCTGGTTATGAGTACGCATCGCAGCTTTAAACGGTTTCCGGATGTTCTGGATGGCGTTCAACCAAATTCGGCGCGGCAATACCAAATACGTCAGCCAGCCATAGTTCGTTGAAATGCCAGAATTCCTTCAGCTTATAGCGCTCTGACATTTCAAAATTGATGCGTTCGCCCAGCGCGGCGTCCATGGCTTCGGAAAATGGCATGATATTCTCGGGCCGGAATAGCTTGTCGGAAACACGATAGTTCAGGCCGTGCAGATATACCGTTTTTCCGCCCGCATTTTCCAGTTTGATTTTAAGAGGGCTTTCATGCCACATGACCCAGCCCTTTTTGTCGTTTTGCGTCCAGAACAGATTGCAGACCACGCGCACTTTGTTGAAAAACGGGCCGTATTGGCCCAGGGCTTTTTGCAACAAATTGATCGCATCGTGAGTGATGTTCAATGTCCACCACAATTCTGTTTCAACATTGCCTCCCTTGGACAGGTCGGTAACAAATAGCTGCAAAAATTTCAGGTTTTCGGTCAAGTGGTCACCAATGCCACCTGGCAGGTTGACGATGATGTTGGAGCCAATATGTTTCTGGCAAAAATTCATCATGTCCATCCAGCCATCTTCTTTGCGCAGGTCTATCATCTGGCAGGGCAGCAGCGCACTTTGTGAGCCATCCGCCATCTTGACGGTGAAGGTGCGCTGTACATCGGGATTGGAGGTGTCAGCCTCAACGATAGCCACTTTTTGTGTGGCAACGTTAAGGAAATCCGCCAGCAGGCGGGACATCATGCTTTTGCCGGTGCCGCCTTTGTCGCCATGTACAAAAATAATGCGCGTCATGGATTTGTTGGCCGAGGCCGATATAGATGTTGACGCAGTGGTGGCGGGGATTTCATTCTTGGTTTGAGGTTTTTCTTTTTCTGCCATGTCATTCTCCTGGTGGGTTAATCAAACTTAACAACAAAGTGCCGTTAAATAATACATTATTTAATTTTTTTCTGCAAAATCAAGCAAGCCAAGTTTAAAATTTCCAGACTGGGCCAGCGGATAAGGTGCGCACTTGGTTATACCCGGTGTCATACACACTGAAACCAAGGCGGAATGCCGCCATTTCCCCATGGTTAAACTCATACCCAATTCCTAAAATCCCGCCTTGATTAGAGCGCGAATTGGGAACGCCGCTGAGGTTGGCTGCAGTGGTCAGCATGCCCATGCCTAGCTGGATATAAAGCGCGTTGGCGTTGATGTCGGAGGGTTTAATGAAAATCATGAGATTTGCAGTCAATGAGCTATTGGTCACTGATACCACATCCCATTGCGGTCCACCCACGCTTGTATAGGCAATCTCCAGTGAAACATTGTTATTGACCATATAGCCCAGCTCAAAACCGCCGCCGTAGGCTGTAGAGCGTGTTAGGGTGGGTTCGCTGCCGGATGAACTGGCACTGCCCACGTTCAATTGAAATCCGCCAACTGCGCCGGAGTCATTTCGCACCGCGTAAGCGCTGGCCGGAAGGGCAAGCAGGGCTAACAAAATAGTGATAATTCTCATGTAAAAGTCCTTAAAAAACGATACCTGCGATCATTTGTGGAAATAGTTTGGGTTAATGCAACGTATAGCTGGTCAGGTCGGTGGTGAGAGTAAAGGGCGTACCGCCAGTAAAGGTGCCGGTGCCGTCGATATGCACCAAACCGCCCGCAATGGCCGAGAAGTAATAAGTGTAGCTAATGGTAGCGCTATTGAAGTTGTCGGTGCCGTTTGCGGTAACGACCAGGCAGTTATTGAAGGTGCCTGCCGTGTTGGTGATACTACTAGTGGTAGAGGTGACTTTATAAGTGGTACCGCTAATAGTCCAGGTAGTATTAATACTGGGGGCAGCAGGCATATATTTGGCATTTGACAAAATACCGTCCAGAAACAAGGAGTGCAGATTAGATGTGGTACTCATCGTCAGATTATTGCTGCCGTCGAATGTCAGCGCGTAACTTCCATTGCTGCTCGGGGTTGTGTCGGTCATCGCTATGGTCGTGATGCCGGAGGCGGTGGAGCCGACGGTATTGGTCACAGTGCGCGTTGACGTGACTGGGCCAAAAGAGCTAGGGGTGTAAACCATGCTTTCCGTATATGTCCAGGTGCTGCCTTGAGTAAGTTTGTAATAAGGCGTGCTGATGCCGGAGGACGTGCCGCCTGTGCCGGAAGTTGTGGTCGAAGATGAGCCTGAGCCGCCGCAGCCATGCAGATTAAGCAAGCCAAAAACGAGCATCAAAACAACGAGCGGAGAATTGGATTTTTTTGTGGCATTCATGTGATGTTTCCCTTTCTAAAAATTAAGCAACAATGTTGCGTTGATATTTTCGAGTTTGTCGCGTGGTACCGGCTGGCCGGGCACCAGCACACTCAATGCCCCTGTGTTGTATTCATCTGCCGAGAGTCTGAGTATCCAGTTACGCGCAGATCCTAGTCCAAGTTCAAAACCAGCGCCATAACTCAGATCGCCGTGCCAATTGTTGCCGACACCTTGAATGGTGACGTATGAAACCCCCCAACCAAAGCGTCCAAACAGTGACAAGTAATGCCCTTCATCCAGCGGGAAACGGCCAATCCCCGAGAAGGAAAAAACGTTAACTTCAGTTTTATTGGTGCTTACCTCGTCGTAAAGCATCCCGGCTTGCATGAATTGCGTCTCGAATGCAAAAGCGTCACTCAGACGTTTGCCAAAAAGCACATTGAATGAACCGGTGGAAGAGCTACTTGCAAAATTGAAAGATTTTGCGGCAGAAACCACATGGCCTACGCCTAGGCCGATATAAAGATCCGTTTGATCAACATCACAGCGCAGATCCAAATCACGCCCTGAGCTTTTTGTGCAAAACGATGATGCATTTGCGCCAGACATGAAGAAAACTACTATCATGATGATTTTTAAAGTGTTGTTTGCAAATTCCACAAAGGCCTCCTGAACTTTTGCTGCAAAATTTTTGCCAATATACATTAAACTTTGTGTAATTGTACATTATTTAATATAATTTGCGCCGTGGGACTGTCCAACTTTTCTGTGAGGTGTCGTGAAATGAAAATATTGAAAATCTGGTTGCTTGTATTTATTACTACTTTAATAGCGGCGTGTGGAAATGACGGCGTAGTGCCGGGGTATGGTTCGGGCGAAGCCTCATCCATTGTCGGCAAGGTAACCGTCAACAAAACGCCGGTTACTAATGTCACGCTCGCGTTCAACGGCGCGGAATCCGGTGTAGTGGCAACGGATATTCAGGGAGCGTATAACACCGGGACGATTACACCGGGCGGA
>JANXWX010000171.1 GCA_025350915.1 Nitrosomonadales bacterium | reverse complement strand
GACACACTCAAGGAGAACTCGGCAAAGGTTGAAACAACGGCTGCGATCGGTAACAGCCTGCATAAAGTGACGGGAACCCTTACTGAATTGATGTCCAGATTCACGTTTAACAGCATACAGGCCATTGATCCTGAACGGCATGAGAAGCGCATTTACCCGCGCATCACCAACCGTCTGCTGGTGCAGATTAATCATGGAAATGCAATCATTGAATGTTCCACACTGGATTTCAGCCTGACTGGCATGCGCATTGAACTTGCCGGCAAGTTACCCGATCAAAAACCGCTGAATTTTGAAATATTTTTACCCCGGGCCAATCTGGAATTATATGAAAATAAAACGCCACTAAAACTCAGCGGCCATGTAAACTGGCAACGCACTGTGAATGAAAAAAATGAATGCGGCATTAAATTTGAAAACCTCAACGAGGCTAGCACTCTAAAGTTGCGCGAGTGTTTTGAGCATTTCAAAAAAAATCCGGAATACATGACGAAATTCCAGCTTGCCCCAAACTAAAAACAAGCGAACACACCTGAAAAATAATGCTTTACATCGCCCATCATGTAACCATTGCCATCCCCGAAATTGAGCTAACCGCAGTACGTGCGCAGGGTGCGGGAGGCCAAAACGTCAACAAGGTTTCAAGTGCGGTACACTTGCGTTTTGATATCCGCGCATCTTCCTTGCCGGAAGACTTCAAGGAACGCCTGTTGGCACTCAATGACAATCGTATCACCAAGGATGGTGTGGTCATTATCAAATCGCAGGAGTTTCGCAGTCAGGAGATGAACCGAAATGAAGCGCTGCGACGATTGAAAATACTGGTACAAAATATCGCCACATTACCCGCCATACGCCGCGCCACCAGACCTACACGCAGCTCGCAACATAAACGCATGGACAGCAAGTCAAAACGGGGCATCATCAAAAACCTGCGCGGCAAAGTTAACGATTAATACAATTACGATTCTTTTCTATTAAATTCTATGGCAATCAAAGCAACTATTTTCAAAGTCAATCTGCAAATTGCGGATATGGAGCGCCACTATTACAAGGATCATGCGCTGACCCTTGCACAACACCCTTCGGAAACCGATGAGCGCATGATGGTGCGCCTGCTGGCCTTTGCCCTTCATGCCCATGAATATCTGGAATTCGGCCAGGGAATGACCGCGGATGATGAGGCTGACCTATGGCTGAAAGATTTAACCGGCTCGATAGAGCTGTGGATAGATGTTGGCCTCCCCGATGAAAAGCTGATCCGCAAAGCCTGCGGACGCTCCAGCCAGGTCATCGTCTATGCTTACGGCGGACGCACTGCCGACATGTGGTTCGCACAGAACAGCAATCAGTTTGGGCGACTTACAAACCTGACGATAATCAATCTTCCGGTTGACAGCTCACGCGCTATCGCAAAGCTGGCACAACGCAATATGCAACTGCAGTGTACTGTACAAGACGGGCAAGTGTGGTTAAGTGATGGCAATGAAAGTGTTGTTATTGAGCGTAACATCCTGAAGAAACATGACAATTCTGCATACTCGTCATAAACCAAACTTGCCTATCACTATATTTTAATTTAAAATATTTATTAACATTCAATGTTAGGCGCTAAACTTTGGCGATTATTTACCGATAAGATACTTGAATAATACAATTATTGGGTTAAACAATATGAAATCCAGCCTACTCCGCAACTTACTTTTTTCCTTCCTCGCTTTTGGCTTGGGCGTCGCATTAATTTTTCCCTTTTATGCGAATTTCTTTGTTGAGTGGAAACCCGGAATGCTGCCCTGGTTTGTATTGGGTTGTGTTATTGCGGGCCTGATAATAGGCATCGTAAATTACTGGTTACTCAACGTTGTCCTGCTCAAGAGACTGAGACGTATATCCGAAGTGGCTATTGCAATTTCCAACAAGGACATCAGTCTCACTTGCTCACTGCAAAGTGCAGATACCATAGGTGAAATTGTAGACAGTTTCAACAAAATGGCTGCCAATTTACGGCTGTTGATAGGGCAGACCATTACCCTCAGTGACAAGGTACACGACGGTAGTGCGCGCATTGTTGATTTTATGCATGACACAATCTCGAACCTTGATCAGCAGCATACAAAATCTGGCGAAATTGAACTTGCCGTCAGTAACCTTGCAGCAACCATCAGTGAAATTGCCGATCACTCAAAAGAGGCTGCAGATGGTGCACGTGTCGCCGCCCAAATAGCACGTGAAGGCGGCAACGTGGTGCAGCAAAGTGTGCAGGGAATGCGTCAAATTGAAAGCTCCGTCAATCTGGCTTCAGCGTCCATACAGGAATTAAATAAACATTCCGAAAGTATCGGCAAGACCATAACCCTGATTAAGGAGATTTCCGACCAGACCAATCTGCTTGCACTCAATGCGGCAATTGAAGCGGCACGCGCTGGAGAACACGGACGTGGATTTTCAGTGGTGGCAGATGAAGTGCGTAAACTCGCTGAACGTGCAGTTAATGCAACCAATGAAATCAGTGCCATGGTTGTCGCGATTCGCCAACAGACTGCTGATGTGATCAGCCATATGAATAACAGTAGCAGCGAAGTTCAAAGAGGTGTGGATAACGCGAATTTGGCAGGTCAGTCATTGGGTAAAATTGTGGAGAGCGTGGCCCAGGTTACCGCAATGGTAGAAAGTGTTGCATCAACAACGTCCAGACAAAAGGAATCAGTAACTCGCGTAGAAAGTAATATTGCTGAAATTTCCATATTGATAGTTACAAACACTGAGATCATCACCAAGGGTGAAATCGCTTCCAAAGAGTTGGATGCGCTATCCAGCGATCTCAACGCCACTGTAAAAGTCTTCAAACTGGAATAAACTTTAGTAATACGCATAAAATTTGCAGCAAATTCATCAATTGCATCAAATATAATTTTGCCTAAGTACTAATATGACAATAAAGGCAGGTAATGGGTATCTGATTGAGTATACCTATATCGGTCAACAATGCGAATGTAACTTATCGAGTTTTGATGAGGTCAAGATAGACAAACGCATACCAGAAATCGCAATTAACCCCAAATATATCAAGGTAATTTTTACCAGATAAAGCGATATCGATACTCCGGCAACGTGAATATTTCCGACGAATGGTATATCACCAACCTGCAAGAACAAATTATTAACACACATTAAAATCATAATTTTACAGGCATCAGCAAACAATTTTCTTGCACATTCGCGCGTAAACATTGGCTGCCAAGTCCTCATTCAGCTTTCACCGTTAAGGTAAAATGCGACCCGCAAAAACTTCAGATATACCTCTGCTTTTTTCAGCGCATCCAATCAAATTAGGAACGGTCACGCATCATGTTCAAACGTATTTTTAAACTTATTATTATTTCACCTTTAATTTTTCCGGCAGTATCAATGGCGCTTGAGCTGAATGGCGTAGGCAGGAGAATTCCTGCTCCTATATTCGCCGACTGGGCATCGCATTATTCCTCACAAAACCCCGGTACAACGATCAAATATCAGGCAGTCAACGCTGTCGAAGGCATAAAGCAAGTTGAGGCAGGCACTGCGGACTTTGGTGAAACCGACATTCCATTAACCAAAGATGAGCTGGAGAAAAAAGGCCTTGCCCAGTTTCCCTATATGCTTTCAGCGATAACACCCGTTATCAATCTACCCGGGGTATTTGATGGCAAGCTCAAACTGAATGGCAAAACATTGGCCGGTATTTTCATGGGCAACATTAGCAAATGGAACGATCCGGCTATTGCCGCAACCAACCCCGGCATCACACTACCCAATGAAAAAATTATGGTTGCACACCGTACAGCCGACGGTGGCGGCACATACACTTTAAGCAGTTACCTTTCAAAAGTAAGCACCGAATGGAAAACGAAAATGGGTGTGGGCGCCACGTTAAACTGGCCAGTAGGCGTGCCCGTTGAAAATCTTTATGTGATGGCTGACTACATCAAGAAAACGCCTTACTCCATTGGCTATTCTGAAATTTCTTACGTCAGAAAAAACAAACTTGTGTATGTGCAGTTGCAAAATAGCACCGGAGCGTTCGTAAGTCCGCATATGGCCAGTGTTGAAGAAGCGGGTAACAATGTACACTGGAATGCAGCAAATGGATTTTGCGAAACCATTACTGACGAGCCTGGCGCCGGCAGTTGGCCAATGACTTCAGCCTCTTTTATTCTTATCAGAAAAACATCCGGCGACATCCAAAGAAGGCACGAGTTACTCGCCTTTTTGGGCTGGGGGCTACGTCTGGGCGATATGGATATTACTAATCTGGATTTCCTGCCGATGAAGCGCACGATACTTCCGCAGATACGGAACAGCTGGAACGATACGCCGCTGAGCCTTGAAGGCGCAACCGTGGTGAGTGCGAGTCAGGTTAAGGAGTTACAGGCTAATGACACGCCAGTCATTGATGCACGTATAACGGCGGAGTTTAACGAAGCTCACATACCAAAAGCGTTGCACATTTTTTACAATGAAAAAAGTGCAAAATCTGCAAACTTTAATCCGCAACCGGACAATTTTGATTTATCCAAATTGCCCGCAAACAAAAATGCCGGTGTGATTTTTTATTGTAACGCCGGTGCCTGCTGGAAAGGCTACAAAGCTGCAACCGTGGCAGTCAAAGCGGGTTATAAAAAAGTTTACTGGTTCCGTGGAGGCTTGCCCGAGTGGAAAGAAAAAGGCTATCCGGTTGAATCTTCCCAAACTGCCGCCGCCAAATAATATGATTAAACAGGTTTTGTAACTTGTCGCAGCGTTATGGCGATATTAAAATCACGTAACTAGACAAATAATGTGCAGGTGGTCAATAACAGGATCGCCTGCATATTTTATTTGTGTAACGCTTAATCGCTTTGAATCACGCTCTGCGATGTGATGATCGAGTCCAACATCCCCCATCCGCTCTGTACGTCAGTCAGGCTCTCTCCTTCGTTAACGAAATCAATATTGCACACCCGCTCCTGCTGCGACAAAGGTTGCTGTTTCTGCTGCAACGTCTCAAGCACCGCAAAATCAGCTTCTGACGCGTCGTTACCCGCTTGCAAACGCTGAGCAATGCGCTTGCGCATGGTTTCGTTGCCTGCATGAATCGATGCGACAACAAAAGCAAGCTTCAATTCTTCGGCGAGCATTCGAAATGGCTCACGCGCTGTCTGGTCTACAAATGCAGCATCGACAATAACTGTATAACCCGCTTCCAGTAACGTCCGGGTTAACGTAAGCAGGCGTAAATATGTTTGTTGTGTAATCTCTGCACTATAGAGATTGATCCCGGTTTTGGCACGGCTATCAGCAAGCGGCGCCACTGCATATAATCGTTTTCTCTCTACATCAGAGCGAATTCGTATCGCCTGAAAGCGTTCCAGTGCAATTTGCGAAAAAGTTGTTTTACCCGAGCCCGGCAAGCCGTGTGTGATGATCAGTACGGGTTTCTTGCGAACAAAATAGTCCGCTGCAAGTGCCAGTAAATTATGGCTGCTTGCCTGCACCACTGTTGCTTCGTGAATCGGCAACCCAACCTGCGCTGCGCGAATTGCATAAACTTTAGCGCGCACCAACGCACGGTAAGCCAGATAAAATCTCAACACGCGAACACCGGCATAATCACCTGTCGTCTCAAGATATGCATTCAAAAAACGAAAAGCCAACCCCGCACGCTGGTGATACTGCAAATCCATCACGGTAAAGGCAATTTCGCTGATGACGTCGATCCAGCGCAGCGCGGGGTTAAATTCAATCCCGTCAAAAGGCACGGCTTGTTCACCCATCAGCACAATATTGCCCAAATGCAGATCGCCATGGCATTCACGTACAAAACCTTGATTCAATCTTTGTTCGAATACACTGCGGCAAGCACTAAACTCATTTTCACTTGCCCTGTTTAATGCCGCAACAAGTTCAACCACAGCAGGGCTAGTCAGTAAAAGCCGTATCTGCACAAAATTTTGCTGGGCTGCATGATGAACTGCCGTCGCCGTGCCAAACGTGGAATGCTCATCAACAGCGCGTAAATTGGAATGAAATTGTGAAATAGTCGCCGCAAGATTATCGATGTGCCCTGGTAACAATTGATTTTTTACTGCCAATTGGTCAAATTGCTTTGAAACAGGGAATCTGCGCATCCTGACCGCATACTCGATTGCAGGACCCTCGTCTAAAACAGGGTTTTCCAGGCTCCCGCCAATTGCAATGACATTTAAATAAACTTTAGGCGCCAAGCGTCGGTTAAGCCTGAGCTCCTCTTCACAATACAAGCGCCTTGCTTGCAAACTGCTGAAATCAAGAAACTCCAATTTGACGGCTTTCTTTATTTTGTATGCATAGCGCCCTGCCAGCAGCACCCACGATATATGTGTTTCAACCAGCTTTATGCTTGAGCTATCCTGTTGCTTTTTAAAATTATTCAGCAATTCCCGAACCAGGCGCTGCTGCTCAATTGTTCCAGTTTGTCGGCTAACGTTCATTAATAGGTTGTAGGCAGTTATGCTCGTGACATATTAGCCGGAATGGCTTCTTTAAGCCCCGTCAAAGCGTATCCAGTGACATAAGGAATATAAAGGGTTGCAAAAACCCGGCAGTCTTTCTATAATGCTCGACTTTTATAGCAAGCCACAACTCAAGGGGTTCACCATGGCAAATAGCGCGCAAGCCAGAAAACGTGCAAGACAATCAATCAAACAAGGCCTGCATAACACCAGTCTGCGTTCTGAACTACGTACCGCAATCAAGCGCGTAGCAAAAGCAATCGCCATTGGCGATAAGGCGGCGGCACAAGCTGTATTCAACGCATCTACCAGTGTTGTTGATTCTATTGCTGACAAAAAAATTATTCACAAGAATAAGGCAGCTCGCCATAAGAGCCGCATGTCTGCAGCTATCAAGGCTATGGCCTAAGCCGGGGTAATGTAGACACAGATACGGAAATGCTCAACTAATCATTGTAGGCAAATCTGCAGCAAAAGGCCGACAAGTTGTCGGCCTTTTGCGTTACATAAGCTGGCACTGAAAAATTATACTTGCATTGATCATGCAATTCAGGCCAACATCCTATCTTTCAACTTTATATAACGGTTTAACTACCGCGAGCCAAACGCCATGTCGCACTTGATGAACACATATGCACGTCAGCCAGTTGCCTTCGCCCATGGCGAAGGCGCCCATCTGTGGGACAGTAATGGGAAACAATATCTCGATGCCATCGCTGGCATTGCAGTAAACACCCTGGGTCACGCGCACCCGCGCTTTACTGCCTCGCTAACTGCGCAAATCGGCAAACTGATGCATGTTTCCAATGTGTACCAGATTCCCGAGCAGGAACGGCTTGCCGAACAATTGTGCGAGCTCTCCAGGATGCAGGAAGCCTTTTTCTGCAACTCCGGTTGTGAAGCCAATGAAGCAGCCATCAAGATTGCCCGCCTGTATGGTCACAAGCAGGGAATTGAAACACCCTCCATTATTGTGATGGAAAAAGCGTTTCACGGGCGTACACTGGCCACCCTGTCGGCGACCGGCAACCGTAAAGTACAAGCCGGCTTTGAGCCGCTGGTAAAAGGTTTTGTGCGCGTACCCTATGACGATCTGGCTGCTGTCGAGCAGGTTGCGGCACATACACCCGACATTGTCGCGGTATTGGTTGAACCGATACAGGGTGAAGGCGGTATACGCATTGCCGATATCGAATACTTGCAGGGACTGCGCAAAATTTGCGACCAGAATAACTGGCTGTTGATGCTGGATGAAGTGCAATGCGGTGTAGGCCGCACCGGTAAATGGTTTGCCTATCAGCATGCCGGTATTTTGCCGGATGTAATGACCCTGGCCAAGGGCCTGGGCTCGGGCATGCCGATTGGAGCCTGTCTAGCAGCGGGCAAAGCGGCGGGCACCTTTCAGCCGGGCAACCATGGCTCAACCTTTGGCGGCAACCCGCTTGCCTGTACCGCCGCCAGCACCACGCTCAACATTATCAAAGAAGACAAGCTGATGGAGAACGCGCACAACATTGGCGAGTTTCTGCTGCAAGGCTTGAAATCGCGCCTGGGTGATGTTCCGGGGGTCGTGGAAATCCGCGGACAGGGTCTGATGCTGGGTATCACCCTGGCGCAACCCTGTGGCGCACTGGTAGGCCGCGCAATCGAGCAGGGATTATTGATTAACGTCACTGTAGATACCGTTGTCAGGTTATTGCCTCCGTTGATTTATACGCAAGCTGAAGCCCAGCAACTGCTCGACAAATTATGTCCGCTTATTACCGACTTCCTGTCACAGGGTGCTTGAAATGACCATTAAACATTTTTTGCAACTGAAAGATCTGACCCGCGACGAATTTGAACATATCTTTGCCCGCACCGCCATCATCAAGCAGCGTTTCAAGGCTTATCAACCTTACCATCCGCTGGCGGATCGCACCCTGGTGATGATTTTTGAAAAGAATTCCACCCGTACCCGCTTGTCTTTTGAGGCCGGCATGCAACAACTCGGCGGATCAGCTATTTACTTGAATACACGCGATACCCAGCTGGGCCGCGGTGAACCGGTTGAAGATGCTGCGCAGGTTATTTCGCGCATGAGCGATATTGTGATGATTCGTACCTTTGAACAGGAAATTATTGAGCGTTTTGCCGCCAACTCGCGCGTTCCGGTGATTAATGGCCTGACCAACGAATACCATCCCTGCCAGATTATTGCTGACATCTACACTTACATTGAACAGCGCGGCTCGATAAAGGGTAAAACCGTTGCATGGATCGGTGACTCCAATAATGTGTGCAATACCTGGCTGCAGGCTGCCGAGATTTTTGATTTCAATGTGCACGTTTCAACGCCGCCCGGTTATGAAGTGGAACCGGAACGCGCCGGTTTGTTTGGCGAAGACAATTATGAAGAATTTACCGACCCGATGAATGCCGCTCGCGGTGCCGATCTGGTCACCACCGACGTATGGACCAGCATGGGCTTCGAGCGCGAAAATGATGCGCGCAGAAAAGCGTTTGCCGACTGGATCGTGGATGCCGAAATGATGTCGGTTGCCAAATCCGATGCGCTATTCATGCACTGCCTGCCGGCACATCGCGGCGAAGAAGTTGACGCGCGGGTGATTGACGGCCCGCAAAGTGTGGTGTGGGACGAAGCCGAGAATCGCTTGCATGTACAAAAAGCACTGATGGAATTTCTTTTACTCGGAAAAGTCCACTCTTGATCATATTGCAGCACACCAAACCATAACTTTCCCATTCTTACCGAGACAATAATCAATGAGCGATATTAAAAAAGCAGTCCTTGCCTACTCCGGTGGCCTGGATACCTCAGTCATACTCAAGTGGTTACAGGACACCTATCAGTGTGAAGTGGTTACCTTTACCGCAGACATCGGCCAGGGCGAAGAGCTGGAGCCGGCACGCAAGAAGGCATTGCAATTCGGCATCAAGCCGGAAAATATTTTTATCGATGACCTGCGTGAAGAATTTGTCCGCGATTTTGTTTTTCCCATGTTCCGTGCCAACACCGTCTACGAGGGCGAGTACCTGCTCGGCACTTCTATTGCACGGCCACTGATTGCCAAACGCCAGATAGAAATCGCCGCGAAAACCGGCGCGCAAGCGGTATCGCACGGTGCAACCGGCAAGGGTAACGACCAGGTTCGCTTCGAGCTGGGTTACTACGCGTTGAATCCGGCAATCAAGGTGATTGCCCCCTGGCGCGAGTGGGATCTGCTGTCACGCGAAAAACTGATGGCCTATGCCGAAAAGAACGGCATTCCTATCGACATGAAACACAAACAGGGCGGCTCGCCCTACTCCATGGATGCGAACCTGCTGCATATCAGCTTTGAGGGTCGTCATCTGGAAGATCCGGCCGCCGAAGCAGAAGAAAGCATGTGGCGCTGGACGGTTTCGCCCGAAAAGGCACCCGATGCTGCTGAATATCTCGACATCGAATACAAACAAGGCGATATCGTGGCTCTGAATGGCAAACAATTAAGCCCGGCGCAAGTCCTGACCCAGCTCAATACACTGGGTGGCAAGCACGGTATCGGTCGCCTGGACCTAGTGGAAAATCGTTATGTCGGCATGAAGTCGCGCGGCTGTTATGAAACACCCGGCGGCACCATCATGCTGAAGGCGCACCGTGCGATTGAATCGATCACGCTGGACCGCGAAGTTGCCCACCTGAAAGATGACCTGATGCCGCGCTATGCCAGCATGATCTACAACGGTTACTGGTGGAGCCCGGAACGACGCGCGCTGCAGACCTTGATCGACAGTACGCAACAGAATGTAAATGGCTGGGTGCGTGTCAAGCTGTACAAGGGAAACGTGATCGTCGTGGGCCGTGATTCAAAAACCAACTCACTGTTTGATCCGACCATCGCCACCTTCGAAGATGACCGGGGCGCTTACGACCAGAAAGATGCGGCAGGCTTTATTAAACTGAACGCGCTGCGTTTGCGTATTGCGTCCAAACTGAACCAGAAAAAATAATCAGCTAGCTAGAGAAAACATCATGTCAGACAAAATAGAAAATATTTCAGTAGTCAAAAAGGCCAACGTTTATTTCGGCGGCAAATGCGTATCACATACAATCCAATTTGCCGACGGCACCAAAAAATCCGTCGGTGTTATTCTGCCATCCACTTTAACCTTCAATACAGGCGTGCCGGAAGTGATGGAAACCGTGAGTGGCGCTTGCCGTTTCAAGATCAAGGGCGAAGACTGGAAGGCCTGCAAGACGGGCGAATCGTTCTCCGTACCCGGCAGCACAAGTTTTGATATCGAAATCACCACTGAGCCTTATCACTACATTTGCCACTTTGATTAAAGACCGCTATTAACAGATGACCCGGGAGATACACCATGCCAACGTTTGACATAGTCTCTGAAGTAGACAAAGCTGAAGTTAAAAATGCAGTCGACCAGACCAACAAGGAAGTTGGCACGCGCTTTGATTTCAAGGGCACCGACGCACGTATTGAGCAGGCTGAACTGGTATTGACCGTATTTGCTGAAAATGAATTTCAGCTGGATCAGGTACAGGATATTCTGAATACCAAACTGGCCAAACGCGGTGTGGATATCAAATGTCTGGAGATCAGCGACAAAATCGAAAAAGTCAGCGGCAACAAGGTCAAACGTGCATGCACCATAAAAACCGGCGTGGAAATTGAACTGGCCAAAAAGATTGTCAAACTGGTTAAAGACAGCAAGATGAAAGTACAGGCCAGCATACAGGGCGACACCGTACGTATCTCGGGCAAGAATCGCGATGATCTGCAGGACGCGATTGCCTTCACCAAAAAATCGATCACTGACTTCCCTCTGCAATTTCAAAACTTCCGCGACTAAGCGGGAACCTGATTAGCACATGAGGACCGTAATAAATGGTTCCCTGTGCGCATGGTTACTCGGACTAAGCAGTTTTGCACAAGCTGCCGCCCCCACCGACTCCTCCCCAGAGCTATTACTGGATGATATTCAATTTGTACTGACCGAGCCCGCACGCTGGCACTCGACAGATTGGGAAAATGCCGGTTGGGCCGGTCTAGCCGTCGTGACGACTGCCGCATTTATCGATGCGCCGTTGCGTAACGAAATGCGCCGGCAACCCAAGGATAACAGCTTCATGAACATCGAACGATTGGGGGCGGAATATTCTGTGGTCGTGGTGGCGGGCTTTTACCTGGTCGGGAGTCTTGCGGAAAATGAGACGGCTGTCACTGTTGCGCAGGATTCCCTTACAGCCAGCATTATTGCCAGCGGCCTGATTACACCCGCAATCAAGATTGCAACGGGTCGCAGCCGACCTTATGAAAACGTGGGTACGAACGATTTTAATTCCCTCGGTGCTGCCAGTCCGAACTCTTCATTCCCTTCCGGACACACGACCGAGGCATTCGCCCTGGCATCTGTTATTTCGTCGCACTACGAAGCAACCTGGGTCAAGGTGACGGCCTATACCGTCGCCGGCCTGGTCGGCGTGGCACGCACTTACCACGACGCCCATTTTGCCTCTGATGTACTGGCAGGAGCTATCATCGGTAACTGGGTCGGCCTCAGCGTAGTCAGCCACCATCAACAAGTTAAAGGCGCAAACATAGTGCTGCGTCCCGAAATTTCTCAAGATATAATCGGGCTGCGCTTGGCAGGGAAGTTCTAGCGCGAAAATGCAACTTCCGTTCGACTGAAAACTTATTCAAATTTAAACCGGGATCGTTATGCTGGAACGTTCAGCCATGCTAAATGAGATCAGCGATATGCTGTTGAACAGCACATTGCTGGGCAGCTTGCCGCCTGCTGAAATTAAATCCGCAGCGCGCTATTTCAACATCAGTCAATTTGAAGCGCAGCATGTCATCTTTAAGGAAGGCGATGCTGGCCACTACTTTTGCATCATTACTGATGGTATCGTCTCTGTGCGCAAAACCAACCAGGATGGAGAAAGTATCGAACTGGCGACCTTGCCCAAGGGGCGCACTATCGGTGAAATGGCGGTACTCGATGGTGAACGCCGCTCTGCCACCTGCATTGCCGCAACAGATTGCACTTTGCTGCTTTTATCCAAGGAGGCTTTGAATAAAATGATCGAAGATGCACCCAAGGTTGCTGCAAAAGTTATTCGCGCGATTGCGATATCATTGTCCAGAAGATTGCGTATGGCAGATGGCCAGCTGGTAGATACCCCCATCTACAATACGACGATTGATTTTCAGCTATAGCAACATTGTTCGGATGAAACCCTCCCTATTTCAATAAAAGCTTACTGACCAAGCAAATCTAAGATGCCCACCGTTCTGGTACCCCTCGCACAAGGTTGCGAAGAAATTGAAGCCGTTACGATTATCGATATTTTGCGCCGTGCGAATATCACCGTCGTCTGCGCCGGCCTTGATGACAAGCCGGTACGTGCCAGCAGGGGCACTGTACTTATTCCTGACACCACGCTGGATGAAGCCCTTAAGCTATCATTTGACATGGTGACGTTGCCGGGCGGCCAACCCGGCACCAATAATCTGAAAGCCGATGTGCGCATTCTGGCTTTGCTGAACGATATGGCAAAACATAATAAATATATAACGGCTATCTGTGCCGCACCCTCGGTACTGGCCGCCGCCGGATTACTCGACGGCAAGCACGCTACCAGTTTTCCCGGCGCACTCAATACTTATCCCAAGGTTTTACAACAAACACAGGCCATTGTTGAAGACGGCCTGATCATTACTTCAAGGGGACCCGGCACTGCGATGGACTTTGCACTGACCCTGGTTGAGCGTCTGGCCGGAAAAGCAAAACGCCAGGAAGTTGAAGCCGGATTGGTACGCTGAATTGCCGCAACTACCCGCCAAACTGCCTCCCTCTGTTGTCGCTTTAGCACTTCAATTTGTTGCATTGCTGCTTGTCGTATCAGGCTTACACTTCGCGGATATCCCGTCCAACCCGCTGGTATTCGCCCTGCTCTGTGGCTCGATCGCTGCGGGACTCGGGCACTTGGTGGGACTGGCCCGCTGGTGGCTGCCGATACAATTCTTGTTCGCTCCTGCCTTGGTCCTGGTGCTTAACCTGCACATACCGCCAGAATTTTTTCTGGCTGCTTTTATAGTCATGCTGGTGGTTTACTGGACCACATTTCGCAGCCAGGTGCCGCTCTATCTTTCAAGCAAACGAGTGTGGATAACACTGGAGGAGTTGTTACCAGCCGGGCATTTTACTTTTATGGACATCGGCTCGGGTTTAGGCGGCGTGTTGACACATCTGGCCAGGATTCGACCAGACGGCCAGTATTACGGGGTAGAGAATGCACCGTTACCTTACTTGTTAAGCAAACTGAGAATCCACTTGGGCAGCTATACAAACTGCCACGTTCGCTGGGAAAGCATGTGGTCCAGCGATCTTGCGCTCTACGATATTGTGTTCGCCTATCTGTCACCCGTTCCCATGGAACAATTATGGCGCAAGGCGCAAAAAGAAATGAAACCGGGTTCATTATTTATCAGCAACTCTTTTGCTGTCCCGCAACATCCACCGCAATATTCAATCACGCTTGATGATCTGCATCACTCGTCCCTGCACATCTGGCACATGTGACGAAAACAAATAGTATGTTTAAATCGAATGCTTTTCTTTTTCCTGATTTTCAGCGTAAACCCCTGTTCACATAGGCGTATTTACATTTTTTTACAAATCAAGCTGAACTAAATGCACAAATACTTCACTTTCTGCCCATTTTTAGTTAGGATACTGCCTTCGTATCTGTCTTACCTCCCCATCAACCCTGCAATACAAATACTTTTTGCACAATCTTTCGTCAATAAATAAAGCGAGAACAAACTTATGAGCGAACATATCCGTTACGTTACCGATGCAACTTTTACTGCCGAAGTTTTGCAATCACCCTTGCCTGTGCTGGTTGATTACTGGGCTGAATGGTGCGGTCCCTGCCGCATGATTGCACCTATACTGGACGAGGTATCACAAGAGTACTCGGGTCGCTTGAGCGTCGCTAAAATCAATATTGATGAAAATCAGACTACACCAGGCAAATATGGTGTACGTGGTATCCCCACACTGATGCTGTTCAAAAATGGCAATATCGAAGCAACCAAAGTGGGCGCCTTGTCTAAATCACAATTAACCGCATTTATTGACAGCCACATTTAAACCGTTTAACTTCGCAACCTCAACTGTCTTGCGGCAGTCACAAAACAACAAAAATCCAAAATAATAACAACTCGCAAGACAGTTCCGGCCGTGACGCTCCCGTGTTAACCAAACCTGAAGCAACAATCCCTCTAAAACCCCCTGCCAACTCCCTTAATAAACTCGCCCTCCCACATCCTACCTAGCCTATATGCACTTATCCGACCTTAAAACCAAACACGTTACCGAGCTCGTAGACATGGCCCTCGCCATGAACATAGACAATGCCAGCCGCATGCGCAAACAAGACCTGATCTTCGCGATGCTGAAAAGCTATGCGAAAAATGGTGAGAGCATATTCGGCGAAGGAACACTGGAAGTGCTGCCGGATGGTTTTGGTTTCTTGCGCTCACCCGATACTTCATACCTGGCCAGCCCGGATGATATTTATGTGAGTCCGAGCCAGGTACGGCGTTTCAATCTGCATACAGGTGATTCGATCGAAGGCGAGATACGCACACCCAAGGATGGCGAACGCTATGTGGCGCTGGTCAAGGTGGACAAGGTCAACTCCGAGCCGCCAGAAAACGCCAAAAATAAAATCCTGTTTGAAAACCTCACCCCGCTTTTCCCCACCCAGCAAATGATTCTTGAACGCGATATTCGCGCTGAAGAAAACATCACCGGCCGCATCATCGACATGATCGCACCGATAGGCAAAGGCCAGCGCGGCTTGCTGGTGGCTTCGCCGAAATCCGGCAAGACCGTGATGTTGCAGCACATTGCCCATTCGATATCATCCAATTACCCCGATTCTCACCTGATCGTGTTACTGATCGATGAACGCCCAGAAGAAGTAACTGAAATGCAGCGTACCGTGCGCGGCGAAGTGGTTGCCTCCACCTTCGACGAACCAGCGACGCGTCACGTGCAAGTGGCTGAAATGGTACTTGAGAAGGCCAAGCGCCTGGTTGAGCACAAAAAGGACGTGGTCATTCTGCTGGATTCGATTACCCGTCTGGCACGTGCATACAACACGGTGATCCCGTCTTCCGGCAAGGTATTGACCGGTGGTGTGGATGCAAACGCATTACAGCGCCCCAAACGCTTCTTTGGCGCCGCACGTAACGTGGAAGAAGGTGGTTCACTCACCATTATTGCCACCGCGCTGGTCGACACAGGTTCGCGTATGGACGACGTAATTTACGAAGAATTCAAGGGTACCGGCAATATGGAGATACACCTTGAGCGCCGTATGGCTGAAAAGCGCATCTACCCGGCGATCAACGTAAACCGCTCCGGCACCCGCAAGGAAGAGTTGCTGATCAAGGCTGACGTATTACAACGCATCTGGGTTTTACGTAAGTTACTGTATCCAATGGATGAATTAGAGGCGATGGAGTTTCTGCTGGACAAAATCAAGGCCACCAAAGGAAATGCAGATTTCTTTGACTCAATGCGCCGCTAACCAGCTTGAACCTATGGTGATTTAAAAACCATTTGGATGACAAGCAAAGTTTATGTATAATGCGCGGCTCTGAAAAAGTAATGCGCAGCGCGATGCACGGCGCAGGAAATCCGAATTTTAAGCGAGGTTGTTATGTACGCAGTAATCAAGACCGGCGGTAAGCAATACCGTGTAATCAAGGGTGAAACCCTGAAAGTCGAATCCCTCGATGGCGATATCGGCAGTGCTATCGTATTCGACAAAGTACTGATGGTTGGCGATGGTGAAAAAGTATCTGTCGGCAAGCCACTGCTGGTTGGTGCTACTGTTACTGCGACCATCGTTGCCAACGGCCGTCACGACAAAGTAAAAATCTTCAAGATGCGTCGCCGTAAGCATTACCAGAAGCATCAAGGACATCGTCAAAACTATACCGAGATCCGTATTGACGGATTCAAGGCCTAACTTCTGAAGGAGTAGCAAAATGGCATCGAAAAAAGGCGGAGGCAGTACCAGTAACGGCCGCGACTCGCACTCGAAACGATTGGGCGTAAAAGCCTACGGTGGTGAATTGATTAGCGCCGGCAGCATTATTATTCGCCAACGCGGAACCGAGTTCCACGCTGGCGACAACGTAGGTATGGGCAAGGATCACACTCTGTTTGCCAAGATCACCGGCAAAGTTCAATTTGCCATCAAGGGTGCATCAAAGCGCAGGACAGTTATTGTAGTTGCTGCTTAAGCACACTGCAAAACGCACAAGCCCTATCGCAAGGTAGGGCTTTTTGTTTTTGGTAACTTGAACCTGAAAAGTAGTAGCTATCCGCAGATTACCGGGCCAACGGTACGCCCCAGTATTGTTAAATATTATTCAAGCGCCTTTAAATCTGCGGAGGGTTGCTTTATCCAGGACAGAACATGAAGTTTCCAATATCCAAATGAAATTCATAGACGAAACACAAATTGAAATTATTGCCGGTGACGGCGGTAATGGCGCGGCCAGTTTCAGGCGCGAAAAATATATCGCCAAGGGTGGTCCCGATGGTGGTGATGGCGGCTGGGGCGGCTCTGTATACGCCATCGCGGATCGCAACATCAACACGCTGGTAGATTATCGCTTCGCCCGCATGCACCGCGCCAAAAACGGCGAATCCGGTCGTGGCGCAGATTGTTATGGCAAAGGGGCAGACGATATTATTCTGCGGATGCCGGTGGGCACGGTTATCACCGACATAAACACTGGCGAACAAATTGCCGACCTGGCG
>JANXWX010000111.1 GCA_025350915.1 Nitrosomonadales bacterium | reverse complement strand
CTTGAATTCATTTGAATGGTTGCGGCGGTGGCCTGATGGGAGAACGGTAGTCATGATAGTGTCCACTTAAAATTGGTGGACACTATGCTCTTACATCATTAGGCTCAGTTCAAGGTGGTGGGGCTGGACGCTTACCAATGTTCATTCTGTTTGTTTGAATGGGCTGCTGTCATTCAGCTCATTCATGTACTGATCAACGCCGCCAGATTCCCGCTGTAAAAATTCTTCAATAGCCCGAGCAAACTGGGGATGCGCCAGCCAGTGGGCAGACCAGGTGGCGCTTGGCAGAAAACCGCGGGCGAGTTTGTGTTCGCCCTGGGCACCGCCTTCAAACAGCGCGATTTTATTTTTTATGCAAAAGTCGATCGCCTGGTAATAGCAGGTTTCAAAATGTAAACCAGGATGATATTCCAGCGCGCCCCATGAGCGTCCAAACAACGTATCGTGATTATAAAAATTGATCGCGGCTGAAACAGGGTTGCCATCCCGTGACCCAATAATCATCAGTATATGTTCCGGCATGCTGCTGCCGATGCACAGAAAAAATTCAAGGTTTAACGGCTGCGGTGAATTGTATTGCACATGGGTATGTTCGTAGCAGCGCACAAAAAAATGCCATTGCTCCTGCGTTATCTGCTCACCCCTTAAATGTTCGAAGGTGATGCCCGCATCGCTTACCTTGCGCCGCTCCTGCCTGATCTTCTTGCGTTTATCACGCCGCATGCTGGCGAGATAAGCATCCAGATCCGCATAGCCCGCATTACGCCAATGCAACTGTACGCCCCGGCGTAACATCATGCCTTGTGACTCCATCTCCAGAGCCTGGCTTTCGTAAGGGAAAAGCAGGTGCAGCGAAGACACACCGGTTACTTTTGCATGTTCCAGCGCGGCACGTACCAATTGCGCGCGTACTTCAGGTGATTTTGCCAGCAGGCGCGGCCCGGTGGCCGGTGTGAAGGGCACCGAGCAAACCAGCTTGGGGTAGTAGCGTAAACCGTGTCGCTGGTAGGCATCAGCCCACGCCCAATCAAACACGAATTCACCATAGGAATGCGACTTGAAATACATCGGCATACCTCCGACTAACTGTTCATTTTCCCAAATCGTGATGAACTGCGTTTGCCAGCCAGTCTGCGGTGTGGCGCAGCCGGTTATTTGAAGTGCATGCAGATAAGCATGTTTGAGAAAAGGATTGTTTTCAGCCAGGGCATCCCATTGCGCTGCAGGAATGTCTGCGAGGTTTTCAGTTACCTTGAGGGTCATGAACGTTTCCACACAAGCGTGCGGTTGTTAATGGGCATTTCAATATCTTTGAGCAGATTCATGCCTTGTGCTACAGCAAGTGTATCCAGTGCTTCAAAATCGCGCACGCCGCTGAGTGGATTGCGATTTTTCAGCCAGACATCGAAGCGGGCATTGCTGTCGGAAGTAAATTTTCCTCCATAATTAAAAGGCCCATAAAGACACAGAATACCGCCGGGCTCCATTACACGGCCTATGCCGGAAAATAATTTCACGACTTCAGGCCACGACAAGATGTGTACAGTATTGGCATTGAAGATAGCATCGTATTGCGAAACAGGCCATTGCACATCATTGGCATCGATGTGCAATGGTGAAAGCACATTGGGTAGTTGTGCTTCATCGAGCCAGGCTTGTATACCGGCATGATTCTCCATAAGCTCACTGGTTTGCCAGGTCAGGTGGGGCAAGGCTTTGCCAAAGTGTACGGCGTGTTGTCCGGTTCCACTGGCCAGCTCCAGCACCTTGTGTCGATCTGCGAAGACGTCGCGAAGGACATTGAGTATCGGATCTTTATTGATATCGCACGATTCAGCGTAAGGCTTCATGCGGAAAGCTTTAAGGCAGTCTGTGCCAGGCGCTTGCCCAAGGCAATGCAGAGTTTTTTCTCCGCATCACTGATCGGCTGATCATTGGCCAATCCCGCGACATGGCTGGCGCCATAGGGTGTTCCACCTTGCTTGGTCGTATTCAGCTCGGTTTCGGAATAGGGCAACCCGACAATCAACATGCCATGATGTAATAGCGGCATCATCATGGTCAGCAATGTGGTCTCCTGGCCGCCGTGCATGGTGCCGGTAGAGGTAAAAAGCGCGGCAGGCTTGCCTACTAGCGCATGTTTTATCCACAGGGAGCCTGTGCCATCCCAGAAATATTTCATTGCCGCGGCCATATTGCCAAAGCGGGTGGGGCTGCCCAGTGCAATGCCGATACATTCTTCCAGGTCGCGTAGTTCGGCATAGGGTGCACCCGCCTCGGGAATGGCGGGTTCGGTAGCTTCACAAGTGGCCGAAACTTTGGGTACGGTACGCAGCCGGGCACGTATTCCCGGAACCTGTTCAATGCCCCGCGCCAATAGTTGCGCCATTTGTTGTACTGCACCGTGCTGGCTGTAATACAGCACAAGAATTTCTTTGTCGGTTATCATGCTCGCCATTGTATTGCAGATAGTCACTTCAGTAAAAATTGCTTATTTTATGACCAACTTCATCAAGAAAATTCCCGGTGCGCATTTGCTGCGTTTTAGCAAGCTGGTGATAGCGCGTTTCAGGCAAGAGCGCTGTGTAGACATGGCTTCAAGCCTGACATTTACTACGTTGCTCTCGCTGGTGCCGCTCATTACCATTACCCTCACCTTTTTTTCTGCTTCCCCCCAGTTTTCGGATTTCTCCCTGCATGCCAAAAATATCGTGCTGGACAATATGTTACCGGAAACGGGCGGCAAGATTATTACGCAATACATGGAACAGTTTACGGCCAATGCTGCCAGGCTGACAGCGGTCGGTATCGCGTTTCTGGCGGTCACCGCGATGTTGATGATACTCAGTATCGATAATGCGTTTAATAGAATCTGGCGGGTGACGCGACAACGCACGGTCATTCAGCGGGTGCTGGTTTACTGGGCGGTACTGACCTTGGCCCCGCTACTGATGGGTGGGAGTCTTTCAATGACATCCTGGTTGATAGGCATGTCGGTAGGTAAGCTCAGCGAGCTTTCAATCTTTTTCCTGATGATACTTAAATTGGTGCCCTTCGTTCTGGCAACCCTGGCCTTTACCTTTTTGTTTCGGGTTGTACCTAGTCGCTTCGTGCCTTTAAAGCATGCATTTATTGGTGGTGCCGTGTCTGCGCTGGCTTTTGAAGCGATGAGCCGTGCTTTTGCACTCTATATTGCACATTTCCCCACGTATAAGCTGGTATACGGCGCCTTTGCCAGCTTCCCCATCTTTTTGCTATGGGTTTATCTGTCATGGCTCACGGTATTGCTGGGTGCGGTGTTGACTGCCTCGATCTCGCATTGGCGCACCGAAAGCAATACCCACACCTTGTCGCAGGAGGTAAAACTTTATTATTCACTGTGTGTCCTGAGGATCATGAGCGAAAGCCTGCGCAGTGGGCAAACCCAGACATTGACGATGCTCTCAAGAAAGTTACTGCTTGGTTATGATTCACTGGAAGAGCTGCTGGAGAAAATGGTATCGATTAATCTGGTGCAGCGTGTAATTGGACATAGCTGGACTATGGTACGAGCCCCAGAGCATGTGCAGGCAATCGAGTTGTACCGCCTGTTTGTATTTGATCCAACCCGTCCGCCCGCCACCGAAAATTGCGAAGGAATCAATGCCTGGTTGGCGCGCTTGGCCGAGCATAGCGCGAGAACATCGGATGTGAGTTTGCGTGCCTTGTTTAACGAAGCTAAAATTAAAAACTAATTTTTGTTTGCTGATTGAGTATTTTATTTACTGAGATAAGGATTAATTAAAATGAAATTTTTTGAAAGTTTGTTTGAAGGTGCATTGTGGAATAGCCGTTTTGTGATTATGTTCGCGGTAGTGGGTAGCATGTTTGCCGGCTTTGCGATTTTTTATCTGGCCACGGTGGATGTGGTTTATCTGGTGCAACATGCTTTGCATTATGCCTCTGCCAATGAAGAGTCGCGAAAGTTGTTACACGATACCGTCGTGTCACACGTCGTGGAAGTCGTTGACGGTTATTTGCTGGGTACCGTGATGCTGATCTTTTCACTGGGTTTGTATGAACTGTTTATCAGCGATATTGACCAGGCCCATGGTACCAAGGCATCAAGCAAAATTTTGGTGATCAATAGTCTGGATGATCTGAAATCGCGGCTGGCCAAGGTTATCCTGATGATCATGATCGTTACCCTGTTTGAAGAATCCCTGAATATGAAACTCAGTGCACCCATTGATTTGCTGTATCTAGGTGGCAGTATCGCGCTGATCGGCCTTGCCTTGTATTTGTCACACGCTGCGGAAGCGGGTGGCAAGGGGCATTCAGAGGAAGATGAACCCAAAAAAGCTGAGGGGAGCCATTGATGAAGCGACTAAGTTTGGCATTATTTGCCTGCTTGTTGATGACCAGCCTGAATACCCTGGCCAATGAGTTTATTTTTAAAGATATGCAAAATAAAATTCAGCGTTTGTCCGACTATAACGGCAAGTGGGTGCTGGTCAATTTTTGGGCTACCTGGTGCCCGCCCTGTCTCGAGGAAATTCCGGATCTGGTCGAAATGTACAACGCACGCAAAGCGACAGACTTTGTCGTTATCGGCATAGCGATGACCTCCTCCAAAGATTCCGTACTTTCGTTTGCGAAACAGATGGGAATCAGCTATCCGATCGTGATGGGCGACGACAAGAGTGCGGCACAAATAGGCAGAATTGACGCGTTGCCCACCTCGTATCTGTACGACCCTACGGGAAAATTAGTCAGTTATCAGGCGGGGATGATTACACGGGAGGCGATTGAATCTTATATTCGCTCCAAAACGAAAGTGAACTAGTCACACATCGCTTATGCTCTGGTATCCTGATGTTTAACTGGTACAGCCAGGGTTGCCTAGCTGGTTGGAATTAATTTTTCCTTGGAGCGTGTGAGTACCGGTACGGTCCAATGTTTATGCCAGGCAGCTTTAACCAGATTCGGGTATTCGGCCTGCCCCAGGCTGCCGTTATATCGGCCCAAAGCCCGATACAAATCCCCGTGTTCCAAATCAATATAGTGGCGCAAGATGGTGCAGCCGTAGCGTAAATTAATACGTAAATAAAATAAATTGTGATCGGGTTTGCCGATTGTTTTTAACCAAAAGGGCATCACTTGCATATAACCCCGTGCACCCACTCTTGATACGGCATACTTGTTGAAACCACTTTCAACTTCGATCAGGCTTAACACCAAATGGGGGTCAAGTCCCGCACGCACAGCTTCGTAATGAACAGTACTTAAAAATTCGCGGCGATGTTCTTCATTGGGCATCTTCTTTTTTAAGCGGTCTGACATTTCAGACAACCAGAACTGTGCTTCCTGTTGTGAGGCAAAGGCAAGTTTTGGCGCAGCCTGGTCAGCGACGGCTCGTTGCAAGACAGCGCGTACACTGGCAGAAAGCGCACTCTGAACCTGTCCCCCTGCAAAAGCAGGTGACACAAAAATTCCTGCCGCTGCAGTTAACAGAAGCGCTAAAAGAGGTTTTCCAATGTAGTTCATGGTGTACATAAGGCTGATTGTACGACTTTAAATGCATCTTGCAAGTTTACTGAGGTGGCTTCGGCATCGCGCCGGCCCTGATATTCCACTTTCCCTTCTTTCAGTCCGCGGTCGCCGATCACAATCCGATGCGGGATACCTATCAGTTCCATGTCGGCAAACATCACGCCGGGACGTTCGTCGCGGTCGTCAAGCATGGCCTCAATACCCGCCGCAGTAAATTCGGCATATAGATTTTCTGCGGCTTCACGCACGGCTTCACTTTTCTTCATGCCGATGGGTGCAATGCCAACCTGGAACGGCGCCATTGTGGCCGGCAGCGTAATGCCGCGCGCATCGTTATTCTGCTCTATTGCGGCAGCCACAATACGTGAAACACCTATGCCATAACAGCCCATTTCCATGAATTGAGTTTTGCCATGTTCGTCCAGATAGGTGGCTTGCAACGCTTCGGAATACTTGGTACGCAGCTGAAAAATGTGGCCGACTTCAATACCGCGACACAGTTCCAGTGTGCCTTTGCCATCGGGTGATGCATCACCGGCAACAACATTGCGTATATCTGCAACCAGGTCCGGTTCCGCCAGGTCACGGCCCCAATTGATACCGGCCGTGTGGAATTTGGGCTTGTTGCCACCAGCCACAAAATCATTCATTACTGCGACAGTACGATCGGCGATGACACGTGTTTTACTGCGGTCGATACCCACTGGCCCCAGGAAGCCGGGCGGACAATTGAAGAAGGCGCGTATCTCGTCTTCACGGGCAAAACGGAAGTCGGTCATTCCCGGAAGTTTCCCCAGCTTGATTTCATTCAGGCTGTGATCACCCCGCAGCAGCGCGATAACAAGTTGTCCTTCAGCGACGACGGCAAGCAGTTTGACGGTGCGCTGTAATGCAATGCCGAGCAGGGCTGCGACATCCTCGCAAGTTGTCTGGCTGGGCGTTGCGACATCGCGCATGGATTCGGTGCCGGCAGCGCGTGACGTTACGGGTGCCAGCGCTTCCGCCAGCTCCACATTGGCTGCGTATTCGGATGTGGGGCAGAACGCCAGCCCATCTTCACCGGAATCGGCCAACACATGGAATTCATGCGAGCCACTGCCGCCAATGGCGCCGGTATCTGCGGCAACAGCTCGGAATTTCAGGCCGAGCCGGGTGAAGATGCGGCTGTAGGTTTCATACATCAGGCTATAGGTTTGTTCCAGGCTGTCGAAATCGGCATGGAAAGAATACGCATCTTTCATCAGAAACTCGCGTGCGCGCATCACGCCAAAACGGGGGCGTACTTCATCGCGAAACTTGGTCTGTATCTGGTAGAAATTAAGCGGTAACTGGCGATAGCTTTTCACTTCTCGACGTGCAATGTCGGTGATCACTTCTTCATGGGTGGGACCAAAGCAAAACTGATTATCATGACGATCTTTTATTTTGAGCATTTGCGGGCCAAATACATCCCAGCGTCCTGTTTCTTGCCACAGCTCGGCTGGCTGCACGGCGGGCATCAATAACTCTATACCGCCGCTGCGGTTCATTTCTTCGCGCACGATTGCTTCGACCTTGCGTAATACACGCAAGCCGAGGGGCATCCAGGTATACAAACCACTGGCCAGTTTTTTGATATAACCCGCGCGCACCATCAGGCGGTGACTGATTAATTCTGCTTCCGAAGGGGCTTCTTTGAGAGTGGAAATGAAAAACTTTGAAACGCGCATAGTTGATTCCGTGATGATTTGATGATGAATTGAGCATTTTACCGATAAAGTCCGCTCAAGGCTAAGACGTTTTAATGATTCGCCTGTTTAATTAGGCGGTTATTGCTGATTTAGCGCTGGATTTAGAGGTAGAATAAATCATCTTGTTAATTAATCAGGGGTGGGGGATGGGATTCTTTTCAACGTTATTAGGATTTTCTGAAAATAAAAAAACAGGTATCAAGGAAGAAATTAATATCATGGATGCGATTAATGCGCATATCAAATGGAAAATCCGGCTGGATAAATTTGTTGACGGTACGTCTGAAGAGACACTCGATCCGAAAATTATTTGTCGGGATGACCAGTGCGTACTGGGAAAATGGATCCACGGCCCGGCGCAGAAACACTTTCAGGATGATGATGGCTTAAAGGTGCTGCGTGATCATCATGCAGAATTTCATGTGATCGCCGCTAATATTGTTACGAGTATGCAAAACAATGAAAAAGAGGCTGCCGAAAAGTTGCTTAAAGGTGTGTATATGGGCGCATCCCAAAAAGTGGTGCGAGACCTCACCGAATTGAATAAACAGCTGATTTGATATCGTGGTTTCATCTGGTCATTGTTAATGTTGGGCGTATTATTTATGTTATAGCGCTTTTCAGTATGCGGGAAATATGGAACAATCTGACCTATCAAATAAATAATGGGGCTTAACATGATAGACCGAGATGGCTATCGCCCGAATGTAGGCATCATACTGACCAACGAAAAAAATCAGGCCTTTTGGGGTAAACGCATCCGTCAGGACGCGTGGCAATTCCCGCAAGGCGGCATTCAGTATGGTGAAACACCAGAACAGGCGATGTATAGAGAGTTGCATGAAGAAGTGGGTTTACACGACTGTCACGTTCAAATACTGGGACGGACGCGTGAATGGATGCGTTATGAAGTGCCGCAAAGCTGGTCCAAGCGTGAGTCACGGGGTAATTATAAAGGGCAAAAGCAAATCTGGTTTTTATTGCGCCTGACCGGACGCGATTGTGATGTTTCCTTGCGTGCCTCCGGCCACCCCGAGTTTGATGCCTGGCGGTGGACTGATTATTGGGTCGATATCAATAATGTGATTGAGTTCAAGCGTGAAGTTTACGGGCTGGCATTAAAAGAGTTATCACGTTACCTGCCGGTTTTGAAACTGTCTGAAGGCAGTGAGTCGAACAGGCGCCATGTTAGTAGCGTGGGTAGCAAGTAATTTGGGCGCGTTGGGTTTTTGAGAGCATAATCTTTTAGGAGAGCCAAATGGATCGGGAATATAAGGCTTTAAACGCGCACTCCTTGAAATCTGGTGCAAGCTTTGTGCGTCCAACGCAAACACTGCCGGATCGTGTCACGCTGGAAGAACCGGCGCTGAGTGTGATGACAGACTTGAGAAGTGTCTCGGTGGTGACGGTGCGTGCCAAGACACCGATGGACAAGGCGCATGCCAAGATGAGGCGTTACGGGGTGCGCACTTTACTGGTACTTGATGAATCCGATAAAGTGCTCGGCTTGTTAACCACCACCGACATTCTGGGGGAAAAGCCCATGCGGTTCTTGCAGCATATGGGCGGCACCCATGCCGACATACTGGTGCGGGATATCATGACACCGCAGCGTGAACTGGAGGTATTGCAATTTCAGGATGTAGCCAATGCCAAGGCCGGGCATATATTGGCAACACTGAAGGCAGCAGGCAGGCAGCACGCAATGGTGGTAGAAGAGCGGGAAAATTTCCCACAGGCGATCCGGGGAATTTTTTCAGCAACCCAGATTGCGCGTCAATTGGGTGTGCAAATTCAGATAACTGAAATTGCACGTACATTTGCTGAAATAGAAGCTGCTTTGGGTGATGTTAATTTTTCTTAGCGCTTCAAACTGATAAACGATTTCGCCTTCATTCAATCTTCCTGGCGATCGATTGGCTGTGCAGCGGGTGATTGACGTTCCATCACAGCAGCAAAAAATCCATCGGTACCATGCTTTTGCGGGAGCAATTGCAGAAAATCCCCCATTTCCAGGGGAATTTTTTGTTGTGCCAGCACTTCACCTGCAGGTAGTAATTTAAACTCGGGGTGCGTCGACAGAAAGTTTTCCACGATATTCTGGTTCTCTTCCCGCAACAGGCTGCAGGTGGCATACACCAGCCGTCCGCCTTTTTTTAATAGCTTGCTGGCAGAGGCCAGAATATTGGTCTGCTTTTGTGTGAGCTCAGCCAGGCTATGGGGTGATTGGCGGAACTTGAGGTCGGGGTTGCGCCTTAGCGTACCGAGCCCGCTACAGGGAGAGTCGACTAATACGCGGTCAATTTTGCCTGCCAGACGTTTTACTTTCTGGTCATTCTCGTGAGCGATCAGTTGTGGTTGCAGGTTGCTCAGGCCGGAGCGCTTCAGCCGCGGCTTTAAATTGGCCAGGCGTTTTTCAGACACGTCAAACGCATATAGTCTGCCCTGCGAGTTCATCATCGCGCCCAGCATCAGCGTCTTGCCGCCCGCACCCGCGCAAAAATCCACCACCATTTCATTGCGTTTGGGTGCAACTAAAAATCCCAGCAGTTGGCTGCCTTCGTCCTGTACTTCAAATTTTCCCGCTTCAAACATCGGGCTCTTGTTCAGCGCAGGTTTGCCTTTGCAGCGTATGCCTATGGGCGAATAAGGGGTGGCTTCGGCGGTGACACCTTCGGCCTGAAGCCCCGTCAATATTTCGGCCTGGTTAGCCAGATACGTGTTCACGCGCAGATCTAGTCCGGCTGCCTGTTGCATTGATTGACCCAATGCGAGGATTTCTTCATCGCTGTATTGTGTGCGAAGCTTTTCGATGATCCAGTCTGGCAATTCGGCTTGTATCGATAACGGCAACTCATTCACTTTGAGCGATTTTACATGCACTAACCATTCAGATTCAGTTGCCTTGAGCAAAGGCGTGAGTTCGCGCAGGTTATAGCCGCCAAACTTGACCCAATAAGCGAGTGCCATGCGACGCGGCGTATTTTGTTCACCGCAGCCATGCTCAAGAAACAGGCGGTGGCGCAATACGCCAAAAACTGTTTCCGCAATCAATGCGCGTTCATTGGAGCCTATGCGTTCGGCCTGGAAAAAATAACGCAGCGATGTGTCCGCAGGGTGTTCCAGCGGCAAGATCGTGCGCAGGGCTTGTACAGAAAGGTCTAAACGGTATTCAGTGAGGAGCATGTCAGGTATAGAGTGGTGAATTATTCATCCGAAACGCGGATGTCGGTGATGACCATGTTGGCGGTAACTTCGCCGGATTTATCCAGATACAGTATTTTAACCGGCAACAGGCGATATTCTAACGCCAACCACATAATCAGGCCTTCCTCATTTGCACCATGAACTTTTGATAGCGGTATCGCGCGCAGTTCTCCCATTGCCGTATGGAGGGTGACCTCGTCGCCTACCGCGATGTAATACTGATTGACGCTGTTGTTATAACTCAATGCTACCGGAATGCTGACAACGTTTAGCGGCTGTTGGGAAAGATGGTAAGGCAGGCTGAGCAAATCCTGGGCCTGATCACGCAGTTTGCTCGATTTGCCGTTTGAATAAAATGCTTTATGTGCAACCCAGTCGTAGCGAGTGGTATTTGTCTGTTTGCGGCTGCTATCTTCTTTTTCCTCGGTGTAGTTATCCGGGCGCAAACCCTGTTGCGTTACCAAACCGCTACTTGTTTGCTTAAGTGAATAATGTTTAAACAGGCTCACCAGCCCGGTGGTTTGGGAAGCGGAGCGCAAGGTGTAGTGACCATCCGTTATGTCCAGACGATGCATCACTTCGCCAACTTTGAACGTACCGCTGCCGTATTGCACGGCAAAAGTAAGTTGCGCATGCTTGGGTAGCATGGGGTGAGCAGAGGTTTCTTCGGTTGTTGTACCCGCTGTCGTGTCGGCTACGGCCGAGGCGGCGGGTTCGGTGATCAGCGGTTCAGAAGCGGCGATAACAGGCGCGATGGCCGGCTGTGGCGGTACGGCAGGTTTAGCTTTATGTTTGCGCTTTTGCGGTTTGGGCGGCTGCTTCGGCAGCGGCTCAAGTTTTACCTGCAGTGGGGGTAATTCAATATTTTCCTGAAATTCAAATTTTGGCCACTGCCACAGTAACAGAGCATGCACCAACAGGGAAAGTGCAACGGCAAATAGAATTCGTTTGAGTGGAAAATTTCCAGGCAGTTTCACGGGGAAATCGTTAGCCCTGTCAGTACCTGTGTCAATTTGCCGCCATTGGAGTCGGTAACAATAACCTTGCACGGGAAGTTATCGTATTCCGTCGCCATCCAGATTTCATATTTCACTTCTTCACCCACCGGTGTACTGGTGACATACCTGGTTTTAAGCGTACCCAGTGGTACGGTAATTTCGCGTTCGTTAGGTGAAATGCTAAAGCTGTAGGCATCCAGATTATTGCCATCTGTAATGCTGAACTTGTACTCTGTCTGGTCAGATTTGGCCTGAATTGGCATGCTGTACAGCACGCTTAATCTGTCCTGGGTTGCTGGAGGCAAAGGCAAGTCGTTTACACCTTTATAGTCGGTTTGGGTGATAATGTTTTTTTCCCAGTTGAATTTGGCGCTGGCATTCTTGTTTGTGTCAATTTCACGTGTCATGCTGAAACTCAGTGGTTTCAGCCCCTGCGGAGTGACCTTGCCCTGGCTGCTGATACGGACAGTCTCGGGTTTAAAGCGGGCGAGCATGCCTACCGCTTTGGTCACACTTTCAATTTTGTAGTTGCCGTCAGTGCGGGTAAAAATTTCGGTGATATTGGCCAAAGTCATGCCAAAGCCGATCACATCGTAATTTGCCTGCATCCTGCTGGCAGGCTCCGCAAATAGTGGTTGAGCCGAGAGGCTCAGCAACAGTACAACGAAGTAACGTGTAATTATTTTCTGCATGGCATTACTCCAGATTGGGTGAAATTAATGTTGCTCCATTTACTTGTTGTTGAGTATACCTAACCTTGCCACCGGCGTTGAGTGTTACCTGGCCAGTACATAGCCAGCGTATTGCCTGTGTATAAATATTATGTTCCTCACTCAATACGCGTGCCGCCAAAGTTTGTGGGGAATCATTGTCCATCACCGCTACTGCAGCCTGAATGATTATGGGGCCATGGTCAAGATCGGGGGTGACGTAATGCACAGTGCAGCCGTGTATTTTGACACCGTCCTGCAACGCACGTTCATGGGTATTCATGCCCGCATAAGCCGGTAACAGCGAAGGATGAATGTTAATCAGCTTGCCAAGGTATTGATTGACGAACCCGGCTGTGAGTATGCGCATAAAACCGGCAAGCACAATGAAATCCGGCTGGTAGCCATCTATCAACTTTGCCAGCGCGGTATCGAAGCTGGCACGGTCTGCGTAATCGCGGTGCGACACCACCTGGGTTGTGATGCCGTGTTGTTTGGCTATCTCCAGCCCGCCAGCATCAGCCAGGTTGCTGATAACCGCCGTAACAGTGCACGGTAGCTGTGCTGACAACAATGCCTGCAAATTGCTGCCACGACCGGAAATCAGGATGACTATTTTTTTCATGGTGAAACAATTCCTTGGTCCACTGATTACTCAGATTAAAAATAAAATCCCACAAACCGTAAAACCACATTTAGCTGTTTAGGGTTTATCTGTGGCTATCTGTGAGTTATGAGGGTTAAGTTGTTTTATCTGACCTGTGCTTGATGTTCGTCACCCTTGCGCGCCCGGATTTGGCCGATCTGCCAAACCTTCTCACCGGCGGCCCGTAGTTGGCTAATTGCATTGCCAGCGTCTGCCTGGCTCACGATGACGACCATGCCGATACCGCAATTAAAGGTGCGATACATTTCCAGTGCGGCGACGTTACCCTGCTCACGCAACCATTCAAATAATTTGGGCATTTGCCAGGATTTGCTGTCGATGTCGGCCACCACATTTTGTGGCAGCACGCGCGGCACATTTTCGGTTATACCGCCACCGGTAATGTGCGCCATGCCCTTTACGGTCAGGGTTTCTATCAAGGTCAGCAGTGGCTTCACATAGAGACGGGTGGGAGCCATGATGCAATCGGCCAGTGTGCGTTCGCCATCAAATTTTGCGTTCAGGTCGGGATGGCTGCGCTCGATAATCTTGCGCACCAGCGAGTAACCATTGGAGTGCGCGCCATTGGAAGCAAGTCCCAGCACCACATCGCCGGGCTTGATGTCATTGCCGGTGATGATCTTGCTCTTTTCAACCACACCTACCGCAAAACCGGCAAGGTCATATTCGCCCTCGGGATACATGCCAGGCATCTCGGCAGTCTCGCCGCCTATCAATGCGCAGCCGGACTGTTCGCAGCCGCTGGCGATGCCTTTAATGACCTCGGTGGCGGCATCCACATCCAGTTTGCCACAGGCAAAGTAGTCGAGGAAAAACAGCGGCTCTGCGCCCTGAACCAGAATATCGTTTACGCTCATCGCAACCAGATCTATCCCCACGGTATCGTGGCGGTTCAGCTCAAAAGCCAGCTTCAGCTTGGTGCCAACGCCATCGGTACCCGAAACCAGCACCGGCTCCCTGAACTTTTTGGAGATTTCGACCAGGCCGCCAAAGCCGCCTATGCCGCTTAGCACTTCGGGGCGCATTGTGCGTTTGGCAAAGGGTTTGATGTTTTCAACCAGTCGGTCACCTGCGTCGATATCGACACCCGCGTCACGATAAGAGAGGGAGGAAGTGTTGCTTTGATTATTGGGGGGGGTGGCTTGCTTCAAGTTGAGTTCTCGCTTTCTTCGGGATACAGTGCCGCTAATTTCAATTCGCGGATTTTACCCGAAATGCCCATTAAACGCTTCGTTGCACTTCAATGGTTCCTGATTGCCGCTGCAATAATCTGGCTCATTTACCTGCTGGCTCCCATTCTTACGCCTTTTGTAGCGGCTGCCATCATCGCCTATATCTGTGACCCCTGGGTGGATAAACTGTGCGCAATGAAGCTACCCCGAAACTGGCACTTACCACGCACGCTGGCAACTTTGCTGGTGATGGCGGTTTTGTTTGGACTGCTGGCCCTGCTGATATTGATCATGGTACCTTTGTTGCAAAAGGAATTCAGTCACTTGATGGAGAGCCTGCCGACCCTGCTGGAGCTGGCCAGAGTGAAGTTGCTGCCCTTTTTTCAGCAACATTTCAATATTACTCTGCAATTCGATTTGGAAATGTTGAAAAACCTGTTTAGCAGCCATTGGCAAACTGCGGGTGGGGCGGCCGTAAAGGTGTTGCCGTGGCTGGGTGGCAGTGGCGCGATTCTGCTGGGTATTGTGGTGAATGTATTGCTGATACCGCTGGCGTTATTTTATTTATTACGCGACTGGCCGCTGTGGCTAAGCAAGATTGGAGAGGTCATACCCAGGCGCAAGCAAGCCAAGGTGCGCGAAATCGCACGGGATATCGACACGGTTTTATCACAATTTTTGCGCGGCCAGATTTCCGTGATGATCATCATGAGCACCTTCTATGTGCTGGGATTGTGGCTGGCCGGCCTTGAGTTCGCGTTGCCTATCGGAATAGTCGCGGGCATGCTGGTTTTTGTGCCCTACCTTGGCATGTTTATCGGCCTGGCTTTGGCTACCCTTGCTGCGTTTACCCAGTTCGACCAGTTTTCCAGCGTCATCATCGTGTGGGCTGTGTTTGGGGCAGGGCAACTCACCGAGGGTATGGTGATCACTCCCTGGCTGGTGGGCGAGCGCATAGGCCTGCATCCACTGGTGGTGATATTTGCCCTGCTGGCGTTTGGACAGCTTTTCGGTTTCTTCGGACTGTTGCTCGCCTTGCCTATCTCCGCCGCGCTGCTGGTTGGGTTGCGCCATGTCAGCCTATGGTACTTGAATAGCCACCTCTACAATGATTGAGAAATAAATGACACAAATGTTGCTGGGCATTTCGCCAGACTGGATACCCACCTACGACAATTTTGTAGCGGGAAAAAATATTGAATTGCTCTCCGCGCTCAACCTGGTGTTGGATGAATCACAGACAGAGCGAAGTTTTTATCTCTGGGGTGACACAGGCAGCGGCAAGAGTCATCTGCTGCAAGCATCGGCAGGCAAGGCGCGTGCAATGGGCTTGTCTTCTGTCTATGCGCGGGGTGAGGTGCCACAAGCAGCGCAGTTTGTGGCAGTTGATGATGTAGAGTTGCTCGACGATGCTGCGCAAATTGTCCTTTTTACCCTATACAATCGTCTAAGGGAAACAGGGGGTATGCTGTTGGTCAGTGGCCACATGGCGCCGGCAAAACTTTCGACGCGCGATGACTTGCGCACCCGTCTGGGATGGGGGCTTGTGTATCAGGTGCATACGCTGAGTGAAGAAGAAAAAACACTCGCTTTGCAACAACATGCCCAAGCGCGCGGCTTTACGCTGCAGGCAGAAGTTATCCAATATTTATTGCGCCATGGCAGACGCGATTTGCCGGCACTGCTCGGCGTACTTGATGAACTGGATGAACACTGCCTGCGCCTTAAACGCGGTGCCTCGGTACCGCTGCTGAAGGAAGTAATGCAGAAGATGGCTTAAGATGTGCACTTATGAATTAAAAGTTTTAAATATGTTTGGAGTGTGAAATTGAATCTTGCTTTATTTGATCTGGATAATACCCTGTTAAGCGGTGATAGCGACTTTGAATGGTCGCAATTTCTAATCGAGCGTGGCGTGCTCGACAAGGAATTATTTGAAGCAAAAAATCTCGGGTTTTATGAGCAGTACAAGGCAGGCACGCTGGATATACATGCCTTCCTGGATTTTCAGCTTAAGCCCCTGTCACGCCACAAACGCAAGGAACTCGACCAGTGGCATGCCGATTTTATGCGTCTTAAAGTGCGCCCAATGATGAGCGTGGCAGGAAAAAAATTGGTAGCAGGCCACCGTGCTGCGGGTGATATCTGCGTCATGATTACCGCAACAAATAGTTTTGTGACTGCACCAATAGCGCAAGCGTACGGAATCGAGTTTTTAATCGCGACCGAACCCGAACAAAAAAATGGCGAGTTTACCGGCCATGTCTATGGCGTACCCAGTTTCCGCGAAGGAAAAATAACCCGACTCGAGGCCTGGATGATGCAGCACGACTGGACATGGGGTAGCTTTTCCGATACTACTTTTTATAGTGATTCGCTTAATGATTTACCTTTGCTGGCGCTGGTGAAAAATCCGGTTGCAGTAGATCCTGACGATACTTTAAGAGTGCATGCTGAAGATCGCGGTTGGCGTATTATGTCGTTACGATAAATCAAGTAATTTTTTATGCGCATGGGTTTGAGGTGTCTCTGATTTACATGCATGGATTTAGAAAACAAAATCGCGCTGAGGATTAAAATAAAATCCATAAAGAAACGAGAGCCGATTTTAAAATTTAAGTGTTTGTAGCTACCAGGTTTGGCAAGTGCATTATAATCACCCTGTTTCAAGCTTAGCCTTGAAACAGGGTGGTTAGCTTACTGGCATATTTAAATTAAATTCAGTTGAGGGATAAATTAATGAAAAAATTGATTGCATTGATTGTTATGAGTTTTGTATTTACTGTTTCCACGTCAGCATTCGCTGAAACACCACAGGAAAAAATGGGCAGATGCAGTACTGCATCCAAGGGTTTGAAGGGAGAAGAATATAAAGCAGCTAAAAACAAATGTTTAAGTAAAAAAGCCGAGTCTCCCATGGCAAAAAAAGAAACGCCGCAGGAAAGAATGTCTCGCTGCAGTAAAGAAGCCAAGGGTTTGAAAGGTGAAGAATATAAAACCAAGAAGAATAAGTGTCTGAGGAATAAGGGTTAATTAAGTTTTAGTCTGAAAAAGGCACACGATAAACGTGTGCTTTTTTACTTCCAAATATCTGTTTTTAAGCGTATTACTGCGGTGTTTAATGAGCCGGGCGGGGGATGTTTTATACCAGTGTATAATTCTGTCTTCTTGTTTGTCGCAGATTGATACGGCATTCCTTACTTATTGTATGTAATGATAAAAAAATTGTTTAAGCGCGTCATGAATCTGGCGCGCGGTAAATCCAGAAAATCCGAAAATTTCGGCAGTTGCGAAGTAATTGCCTATAAGGAACATGGCGTCAAACGTGAAGGCATCAGTTTTGCGGCGCGTCGCGTAACCGATGGTTTGCAGGCTGCGGGGTTTCAGGCCTACGTGGTAGGTGGTGCAGTACGTGATCTGTTGCTCAAGCGGGTACCCAAAGATTTCGACGTCGCCACCGACGCAACGCCTGAAGAGGTGCGACGCGTGTTTCGCCGTGCGCGCATTATCGGCAGACGCTTCCGCCTGGTGCATGTCATGTTTGGCGATGAAACGGTGGAAGTATCTACCTTCCGCCGCATGATAGACGCTGTCGATGCACAAACTGATGACCACGGCCGCCTGTTGCGTGACAATGAATTTGGTGATCAGGAGCAGGATGCCGCACGCCGCGACTTTACCGCCAATGCCTTGTTTTTTGATCCCAGCACGCAGGAAATTTTCGATTTCCATCACGGTTATGCCGATATACGCGCCAATTTATTGCGCATGATCGGTGACCCGGCAACGCGCTATCGCGAAGATCCTGTGCGCATGCTGCGCGCAGTTCGCTTGTCAGCAAAGCTGGGTATGAAGCTGGATGCCGCGACTGCAGAACCGATCTTTAGCATGAAAGAATTATTGAGCAACGTGCCCGAGGCGCGTCTGCTGGATGAAATGTTAAAACTGCTGATGTCCGGTCATGCGGTTGAGTGCGTGAAAAAACTGCGCTCCATGCATTTGCACCACGGCCTGTTGCCAATGCTGGATGTGATTCTCGAACAACCCATGGGCGAAAAATTTGTGATGTTGGCGCTGGCCAATACAGACCAGCGCCTGCGAGATGACAAGCCCGCATCACCTGCCTTCCTGTTTGCCGCGTTGTTATGGCATGAAGTGCTGAGCATGTGGAATGCACAGCTGGATGCGGGTAAACCGGCGATCCCCTCATTACATCTGGCTATGGATGCGGTCTTGAACAAGCAGCGTTCCCAGTTGGCGATACCGCATCGACATGATGCGGTGATGAAGGAAATCTGGTTGTTGCAACCGCGACTGGAGCAACGCTCGGGCCACCGCCCATTGCGCCTGCTGGCGTTGCCGCGCTTCCGTGCGGCTTATGACTTTATGCTGCTGCGCAGTCAGAGCGGGGAAGTTCCTGTTGAGCTGGGTGACTGGTGGACAGAGTTTCAGGAAGCATCCAATGAGCGGCGTGAAGACATGTTGTTGCCAGAATCCGGCCCGAAGAAAAAACGCCGTCGCTCCAAAAAGCCGGCGTCTGCGGCAGCCGTATAAATACAAGATCGTTTTATGAAGCACACTGCTTTTATCGGCTTGGGTAGCAACCTTGCACAACCTGCAGCTCAAGTTTTGCAAGCGATGCAGTCGATAGGCCAATTATCAAACACCAGGGTTGTGGCCCGCTCAAGCCTCTATCGCAGTGCGCCTGTCGGTTATCTCGAGCAGCCGGATTTTGTGAATGCTGTAGTCAAGATCGAAACTTCACTGACACCCATCGCATTGTTGCAAGCTTTGCTTGCACTGGAACAGGAAAATGGCCGCACTCGCGAATTTCAAAATGCGCCGAGAACACTGGACCTCGATGTGCTGTTGTATGACGATTTGCAGCACCATGAACATGGCTTGACCGTGCCGCATCCTCAAATGCACAAACGCGCATTTGTGCTGCAGCCTTTGCTGGAAATTTCACCGGCATGTGTTATTCCGGGTGTGGGAGCAGCTGCGCTGGCAAGTGAACGATGCAAGGACCAGCGCTTGGAGAAACTACCCGCAGCAGTTGCGGGCTATGGGAGTACCGAATAGTGATGCTTGAAAAATACCGGTATATCGTGGTGGAAGGCCCGATAGGCGTGGGTAAAACCAGCCTTGCGCAGCGCCTTGCCGACCATATCGGTGCAGACATACTGCTGGAGAAGCCCCAGGACAATCCTTTCCTTGAGCGTTTTTACCAGGACCCGCAGCGCCATGCGATGTCGACGCAATTATTTTTTCTGTTTCAACGCATCAATGAAGTGCGCGACCAGGCGCAGATGGACTTATTCAGAACCCGCACGGTTTCCGATTACCTGTTTAACAAAGACGCACTCTTTGCACGCTTGAATTTAAGTGAAGACGAGTATAAGTTGTACCAGAATATTTACCAGAGCCTGGCGCCGAAAGCGCCGATACCCGATCTGGTCATCTATTTGCAGGCTACGACCAGTACCCTGATAGACCGTGTGCGGCGTCGTGGTCGAGACTATGAACGTTCGGTGACAGATGATTACCTCAATCGACTCGGTGACAGTTATGGCGAATTTTTTCATCAATACGAAGATGCGCCCTTGATGATGGTGAATAGTGAAAACCTGAATTTTGTGGATAATGAAGCCGACTTTCATTTGTTGCTGGAGCGTATAGAGAGCATGCGCGGACCGCGCGAATTTTTCAGTCTGGGGGTTTAGTCAAAATGTCGATCACGCTTAACTCATTGCAAACGATGCACAGCAAAGGCGAAAAAATTGCCGTGCTCACCTGTTACGACGCCACCTTTGCACAGGTACTGGAAACGGCAGGTGTGGAAGTGCTGCTGGTGGGTGATTCACTTGGCATGGTGTTACAAGGGCACAATTCAACGCTGCCTGTTTCTTTGGAAGACATCATCTATCACACGGCTTGTGTCGCGCGCGGCGCCAAACAGGCCTTTATTGTCGCAGATATGCCTTTCGGCTCTTCACAGGTCAGCCCGGAAAAAACCTTTGGACACGCCGCCCGTTTAATGGCGGCAGGTGCGCACATGGTCAAGCTTGAGGGTGGTGAGGTGATGGCTGAAACGATCGCATTTCTCACCCAGCGCGGTATACCGGTGTTTGCCCATATCGGCCTGACACCCCAATCAGTAAACCAGCTCGGCGGTTATCGTGTGCAGGGCAAGGATGATAAAGCCGCACAACGTTTGCTCAAAGATGCCCATGCTGTTGGGCAGGCGGGTGCAAGCATGCTGCTGCTGGAAGCGATACCCGCCCTGCTCGGTGCCGAGATCACCGCCAATGTTGGCATCCCGACTATTGGTATTGGCGCGGGTGCAGGGTGCTCCGGCCAGGTGCTGGTGTTGCACGATATGCTGGATATTTATCCGGGCAAGAAGGCGCG
>JANXWX010000018.1 GCA_025350915.1 Nitrosomonadales bacterium | reverse complement strand
AAGATCAAACGTTTCAGTATGACCAGATAATGTTTCCCAGGATTTTAGTTCAATAAATGCCGGGTTTTTATCGTCAATATGCGATTCTGCTTCAAGCGCATAAGCATAAAGTGATGCTTTGTCGGCAAAGCTAAGCCCGCCTTTGTGATGTTCTGCTAAAAACTGATGTATTTCGTCCAGGCCATTTCCGTTTACTGTGTATATTTTCGCTTTCATTTTGTTCCCCTCTTTAGTTGTTGATCGGTTACTGTATGGTTAACATTTTATTCCGATGACATTAACTTGTCAACACTTATTTTTACTCTTTTCCATTGATTTTATCAATCGACCTGAAGTGATCGATCTATTTTATCAATCGGTAATTAATGTAAATTATTGATTGATTTGATGTATAGATAAAACTCAATGGATTGTCACTTTATCATTGATAAAATCTATGGTTAAATCTTTTCAAATCGTGTTAAATTATTTCAAACGGGGCCATAACCCAGCCCGCCCGCAGCTTCGTGATAGCCAGGGCATAAACAGGATGTAATAATTAGGCCAGTGCGGCCACCCTTGATTAGCGTCAGGGTGATCCAGATAAACGATTTCACGTTGTGCCCAGACCGCGAGGACACATATTCCAAAATCCACACCGTTTTTTAGCGGGTGAGGTCTTTTTTTTTAAAAATCCTCCGGTCTTTCTTTGCCTGCCCAACGGTTTTCTTTCAAAACCTCTGAGATAACGCGATCTATCGAGCCGACTAGCCTTGATAATTCAGGCAGTCTTCCAACGAGGTAGTCGAGTCAGATTCCATATAACTCTCAAGGCCGTAGGCCGACCCCCTCCCTCCTGCTAAACGGTTTTCGTTCAGTTCCTTCACTTTTGTTACATTCTCTACATTTTGTAGTGCGTGCTACTTATAAGTAGTATGAGGTGAACTGTGTACGTGGTGGCCATCACTAATCCGATGATTACAAATAACATTTAATCTTATTAGTGAACTGAGAGTTAGTAACCACTAACATGCCCCGACCGAGCGAAGCGAGAGAGGGAATAGCATGTTTAGATAGCCGTGAGCGAAGCGAACACCTTGTTACACCTGCTGAGTAGTCGGAGAGCTGGGGGCGATGGGTCAACCTGTGTCTGGCATTGATTATTAACAACGTTAGCGATGATGATTACCAACCTTATAGAGGATGATTGTCAACTGACTGATTGCCTATAGAAGAGAGGGACTTGGCAAGGTCAATTGGTCTTTGGGGATGAGATTGATGGGGGTGCCACATGATCTCCAATTAAAAAATTTTAGATGAGTTGCGTAATTTATTTTTTTATGTAGACTAATTAAATCTTGTATCTACCTGAGGTTAATATGAAAACATGCTGCACATGTGAAAAAGACAAACCGGCTGAGGGTTTTGGAAAGAACAAGACGATGGAAGACGGGCTTAGTCGGAAATGTAAACAATGTGTTTCAGAATATCAGAAAAGATTGTATAAAATCAGAAACAAAGAAAAACCGTCCACCTGGAAATGCAAGTCAAAGGACATGAAAACCTATCAGTCTAAGTACCGGGAAATGCTGCTGAAATGTGATCCTGAGTATTACAATCGTGCTACACGGGAATACATGGAGAGGAAGAAGCAAAAAATAAATGCAAGTTAGTTATTGCTATTCTTTTTATTCCTGATAATATTACTTACGTTAAATGTTTTTATTGACGGATTAGAGAGGGGACACAAAATGAAACTATTTACTGAAAGTTTTGGATTCGCCATTTGTGAGATTAAAAGGTGTCATGAGTGCGGGTTAAATTCATATTTTGTAATTCAGATGGGCGAGGAGCTGGACTGCGACAGTAAAACGGTACTGATATGCTTACCTTGCTTAGAAGAGGCAATGTCAATGATGAAGCCAGAAGTAGGTCTAGGCTTCAAAAGAAAGAAGTAACAAAATGAGTTTTATAAAACTTTTTACTGAAAGAACGCAGTGCTACGAGTGCGGGTTGTCTGTGGATGTTTTAATTCAGGTGAACAGTGACTTGAATTACGAAGATGACGGGATATTGCTATGCAAAGATTGCGTAGAAAAGACTCTGGCATTGATGGTTCCCAACACAACTTTATAGGAGAACGAAATGCCAAGGTTTATAAATAAACCAACTGGTGTTGGTATGAGTTGTCAGGTTGGTTACCACGGAGATAAATCCATTAAGGATGAAATGATGACAAATAAACAGCTGCAAGAGGAAATAAACAGCCTGCGCAGCAGGCTTTGCCAAGAGCGCGAAGACCACAGAAAATACGAGGAAATAGCCTACAAGACGGCCTGCGAAAGTATGCGCGTAAAAATGGTGCTTGAGGAACGGCGGGACGGCAACTACGAAGCGTTGACGATTGTGCGGCTGGAGAAATGTCCTGACGGGGTGAATGTCGTGGTGGGCGGAGCGAGTCTGCGGATGATTTTATTGAAGGTTTAGAGAGAGGACACAAAATGAAACTGATTACTGAAAGATCGCAGATACGCGATTTAGTGGCTGCATGGGGAAAGGCATATGGGCGCAACCCGAATGTAAATAAATTTGCTAAATCACTTTCCATGCTTGATCCGGAAACCGCCACAGCGGCTGACGTGGCAGCGATCATTGGGAGCGACGCATGGTCCAGACCTGAAAAATGCCACGAGTGCGGGTTGCCTGCGAATATTCTAATTTTGGTGGGAGAGGAGTTGGACTACGAAAGTAGCACGGCAAGGTTATGTTTGCCGTGCTTGGAAAAGGCTCTGGCATTGATGGTGATCAACACAGCTTTATAGGGGGGCGACATGCCAATGTTTAGAAAGAAACCAGTCGTGATCGAGGCGCGCCAGTTTGATGGGACGGTTGCTGCGAAGAATGAAATGGAGTTGTCTTTTGGAGTTACCACTATGTGGTTGACCACTTACAAGGGTAAATTGACTGGGTGGAGCATCGGGACGCTTGAAGGGTCGCACGAAGTGACCACCGGAGATTGGATCATTCGTGGTGTTAAGGGCGAGTTTTATCCGTGCAAGCCGGACATATTCGAGGCCACATATGAGGCGTATATCAATAACTAAAGCGAGGATGAAATGATGACAAAAAGAAAACTGGAAGAAGCAATAAGCGACCTGTGCAGAGAGCTTGACCAAAGTGGCTACGACCACGAAATTTACATGCGCCACTTGACGGAAGAATGCAATAAGATTATTTATGGGGCTAAGATATTCTCCATGGCAAGGAAGTTATTGCTGTCGCTTCCAAAGGACATTCCCCCGCCAAAAATCGAGTTTGACAGTGACGGGGATTTTCTTTTTGACTGGATCGGTTCGGCGGGCAGGATGCTGACCATGGCATTAAGGGAAGATGGCCGTATAAGTTATGCAGTACGGTTGAATTCAACAAAAACAACAAGCGTGGATGAGTTCTTGGTAGGTGGATTACCTGCTGAAGTGATTGAATTTGTCAGGTCGGTTACCTCGGTTACCACGGAGATAAAACCATGAATTTTGAAATGACGAATAAAGAACTTGCGGAAGCGATTGTCGCTATTCACGCGATTTTCATGGTCACCGAGCAAGCAGTGTTATGTATTGAATATTCAAATCATTTAAAGGCTCTGCTTGAGATACAACGCATAAGGGCGGAAATGGTTACGGTAGACCGCCTGAATATACCCATAGAGGGATGGCTGGTTATTAGTATGCTGCGGAAAGGTGAAAGAAATGCGGAAGAGTTTGCAAATAAAGATTGAGATACTGCGGCACAGATGGCCTCTATTCGCCGTTGGTATCGTAGGCGGCAATGAGTTCGTGCTGTTATTGTGGTTAGTTGCTATTCGTATTGAGTGGCTTTACTGATAAAAAAAGTTAAGGGACAAGGATATGAAATCAGCAGGTTTTACACACGATAACAAAGACAACGCAACGGTGGACTGGTACACGCCGCCTTGGGTTTTTCAGCGCATTGGGTTGGAATTCGACCTTGACCCATGCCAACCACCAGACGGGATTGATTGGATACCGGCAAAACGGCGCTACTCAATACACGATGATGGTCTGATGCAACCGTGGGTCGGGCGCGTTTGGTTGAACCCACCATACGGCAAGCACACCCAAGCATGGCTTATGCGAATGCACAACCACAGAAATGGAATTGCTTTGGTTTTCGCACGGACAGACTGCGCGTGGTTCCACGAATCGGTGGCGAAGGCAGAGGCGATTTTGTTTTTGCGTGGACGTGTGAAATTCGTTGACGGTCTTGGCGTAACGGGCGGGAACGGAGCAGGCAGCGGATCGATGCTTGTCGCATGGGGCACTGAGAATGTGGCGGCTCTAGAAGCGATGCGCGACATTGGGCATTTGGTGCATAACGCACATACGAGCGACGGGTTCGGCACAGATACTACGGAGAGCAAATAGAATGACCTGCCACACAAAAGAAGAGCTGGAACAGATGCTGTATGACGTTGTGAACGAACTAGACTTATCAGACGCAATGCTAGACAAGCATGGCCCTCTCGGATCCCCTCCAGCAATTTTGGTATGCGAAGTGCTTGCTCGTAAGGATTTGCAAATTTCGATGCTGCGGAGAGGATTCATTGAGGTGGGGCATAACGCAAAGCTAAGGGGCGGGAGCGATAGCGACCGTCCCGCTTGAGCGCCGGGTTAGGCAGAGGAGATAAATATGGCACGCACACTTGAGATGTTCGAGAAGCCGCGAAAAATACGCGAATGGTTGATGCATGTCGTTGACTGTAGGGTTGGACAACGAGAGGATAAAATATGAATGACATAGTGCAGATTTTAGAAGATTGGGATAAGAGCTTGGCGGACATGGACAAAGGAGAATTTGACATAGGGATTATGACGCAAATTAGATTTGAGCAACGCGACAAAATATGTTCTGCAATCAGAGAAATAAAAAAACTTCGTGCCGCGATAACAGAAACTCTGGACAAAAATGGACACTTGGCAGATGGCGAAATCTGCACACTCATAAAGTTAAAAAGGGTGGTGCCTAACGCAGATAAAGAACTATGAAGTCAGCAGGATTTACACACGATGTTAGGAGCGGAGGACAAAATGGAATTAACCAAAGTAAAACTCGGACACTCACCACTGACGGACACGATTTTTCTGTACCGGTGCGGCAAAGACCCGGCGCTGGCACTGGATAAGCGAGAGGCAGAGGCCGACGTGATGGTGGTGCTGGTGGCGCACATGATGCACGATGCGCCAAAAGGTTCGGAGAAGGTGATAACGCTGGGCGGCAAGCAATACACGATCAGGGTGACACCTAACGCAGAAATAACCGGCGGCGAAGCCGTCCGGGTTAGGCAGAGGAGATAAATATGGCACGCACACTTGAGATGTTCGAGAAGCCGCGAAAAATACGCGAATGGTTGATGCATGTCGTTGACTGTGCGAATGGCAACTGCGGCGAACTGGAAGATGGCGAACAGGTTGTAGCAATGAAGTGCGCTAGGTGCGGGCACGAATCAGGATGGATTCCTCTGCCAAGTGTTACGGCGGCAAAGAGGGGGATACCGTGTCCGAAGTGCAATACGGTGCCTAACGCGGAAAATTAAACCCGCCACAAATAGGAGAGCGCAATGAATTTTTCGTGGATTGAGACGGTGGTAGTGGCCGTGATAGTTCTGATTCTCGCAGCGACTGGATGGGGCTTCTATTCGGACAGTCAGCGCCCAAATATCGAGATAAAGAAAGACGATTGGGAGTGCGTGAAGTCGGAGCAGCGAACGCACTTGCAGATGATGATGGTTGGCAAAATAACGATCCTTCAGCCGATTACAACCAATGTTTGCGTGGAGTACCGTAGACATGCGGGCTAACGCGGAATATGCGCCCTAAAACCCAATGAAAGTCGCCACAAATGATAAACGAAACGGAGATACAGCCTTGATGGGTCAGAAATATTGCGGCAAGTGCGATACGGTTAAGCCGATCGACGACTTTGGTAAGAGCCAGAACCGAAAAAACGGGATTCAGGACTACTGCAAGCCATGTCTTAACGCTTATCATCGGTCGCGGCGGGTCAGGAAAGGCACGGAAGGCGAGAATAAAACTGCTGACATGAAAGCCTACCAGGCAGAATATCGCAAAAAATGGCTGGTTGACCATCCTGATTACTACAAGGAATACCGCGCCAAAAGGCGTGACCACCTGAATGCGATTAAAAGAGCATGGGTGGCAAAGAAAAGGAATAAAATATAGGAATTATGTTGCTTATTATTCGGCAGCATGGCAGTATGAACGTCTCTCATGAGATCCCTCTCTGAAGATAACAGCGCACGAAGCCTGAAAAGGTAGCCTGATTCGTGAAACCCTTCGGGAAGAGGGGCAACAAGCAGCCGCCATGATAGTTTTACTGAAGCCGCGCTCAGTGGAATGAAAAATGGGTTTCATGACGGCTACTTGTTGGTGTCAAAGGTCAATGGACGCATTGACTATAGCCGTGTAATTACCGCATCACGGATGATAGGAGCGAGGGACACTGTAAACCACTGCAAGGTTGCCAATAATCGCCACCAACTTCAATTTTTAACGAAAGGAAACGTGATGACAGAAAAAAAAGTACCAACACCAAAGAAGGTCGACGAGAGTAAAACCAAGTTGACGAAGCACACCAAGGAAGTTAAGGCCATGCTGAAAGATAAGCTGGGTGAAAATGTTCATTTACCGAAGCGCAAGAGTTAACTTATAAAGGGCTGTCTCCATGAATAAGTCAGGTGTTACATGAGCACTTGCGGCGATTGCATCTATCCGGTCTTCTATTCCAGGGTGAATGGATGTTTGGTTGGCGACAGTAAAAAACTTATTTCTCCACAGACAAAGTGCCATTGCGGTAAGTTCAAGTCGAAAAGAAAGCCTTCTGAACTCAAAAAATACCTGAATGTTTTTCATGCGAAGGAAGCGTTGAATGCCAGCACGGATGATTAGCGGCAAGGAGAAGGGCGAGGCCGCTATCGCGACCCTGCTTTTGCATATCATGGTGGCGGGTATTCCCAAGCCGGAGCAAGAGTATCGTTTTCATCCAGAGCGCCGCTGGCGATTCGATCTTTGTTGGGAATTTCCGCGTATTGCCGTGGAAATCGACGGCGGCAACAGAATGGCGACCATTGGGAAAAATGGTAAGGCGGTAGCGATAGGCCGGCATACACAGGACGCGGATTACGAGAAGCTGAATGAAGCTGGGGTTTTAGGGTACCGTGTATTCCGTTTCACACATACCCAAGTCAAGTCAGGGTATGCTATAAACGTTCTTGAAAGGATATGGCGTGAGATCACAATTTAATTCGGCTTCACTTCGCAAATTCCTGATGCTTCCGGTAGTCTTTATATTAATCTGGCTGCTACCTATACTGGCAGTGTCGTTCATAATTATAGAGATTGTACTGGCAGGGATGAACATACTTTTACGGATTACGCAAGCCGCAATTCGGGCGGCAAAATAAGTTATATAAGGATATGGCATGAGATTACAATGTAATTCGGCAATCTTAATAATAATCTTGCTGATAGCTTTACTGGCAGTGCCATCCCTAATTATGCAGCTTATGCTGGCAAGTTTAATGACAATCTTGCTGCTAATTTTCTTTTCAGTGCCATTCCTACTTGCATGGATTGTATGGGCAGTACTTCGGGAGGAAAAATGAGTCATATTATGTCGGTGAGCGGGCCATTCAAAGTCACCATGATGGTTTGGCAGATATCATCCATGGACTATGTCTTTCTGAGGAAAGGTTCTGATGGTATCTGGCAGGTAGTCGGGCGGCAAAATAAGCCATATTATGATTGAGTATGAATATAACCGCAGGGGCGAAAAGACAAAAGTTCAGATAGCAGAAACCGCATTTCCTGAATGTTCGCCAGAATATGATTTGTGTTTATGCCCACAAACAGGGGCGGTATTTGAAAGAAGGGATGGCATTGTTTTGGGGAGTATTATTCCCAACGTACTGTCCAATAATCTGTGTCACCCTAACGGTTATAGCCGATGGAAATATTCAAAACAGCTATTTGACGAGTCTGAGCAAAACTGCAATACCTGCGCTCATTTGACAAGGGTTCCATTTGTCAAAAGGGGATTCGTGATAAGCGGATTAATGCCTGGAAAATGCTCAAACATAGATAGGAATCCTCTTTACCCTCGCGGCGGGGAGGATATTTTATTTGCGCCTGACGATTGCATGCTTCAATCATGCTACAGGAATAGGTTGACATGAAAACGGTTTGGCAAGTCAAAGGGTTGCATGACACCCATTACAAGCTCATTTGGTGGCTGGTTGATGCTGGTGCGGTTGGTAGGGTGCTGGCAAGAGGGTGGCAAGAGCGGGCAGCGGGCAATCTTGGCATCCACAGGATCACGCTTTGGCGCGCCATGGATGTGTTGATTGAGCATAAAATTGCCCAAAAGGGGTACTTGAAAGGCGATATAACCCTGAATATCGAGGCTTTTGCAAAATCAGTTGATATTGAAGGGCTAAAATTCAGGGGGAAATTATGATTTATTACTTACCACTTGATGATGAATGTGTTCTGCGCGAAACGTATAAATTTGACACGGAATATGAAATGCGTTCTATCATTGAAAAAGCCGAGTCCGTTGTGAAGATTGGAGAGTTTAATGGCCGCAGCTTCTATCTTTCCACCGTTGATGGACGGCAGGTCATTTCAATCTACGAGACAGGCCAGGAAGATAGTTCGAATGCAACTTACTTGATAGGAGAATGAGCAATGAAAATATTGAAGAATGGCCGTGAAGAGGCTAAGAAAAAAACTGCGGTTCCCACCAAAACTACCGCAAGACCCACTGTTAAGGCAGCCCCCAAGTCAACCAAGGCATCGGAGACTGACGCACAAAAACGCGACCGCATGTATAAAGATGCGGTAAAGTCAGCAAAGCGTACGCCGGAAAAAGGTGACACGCCGCGCCCATCTTCAGCAAAAAATGGCACGACGACGCGTAGTCCCGCTGAGTATTTTTCCGGTAAACAATTCGATGAAACCACACGCAAAGTATTGCGCGACTCTGGTGTAGATGATTGAACCGGAGTTCCTTGAAGCAGCCGTGGCTTTAATAGTCCGGTGGCGGGCTGAGATCGGGAAAGCGAAATTCCGTAAGTTATATCGCTCCGACATAATCCACAATGGGCAGCGTCACCTTATCGTTATCAACCGCAGGCAGATAAGGTGGCGCAGGAAGGATGTAAACTCGCTGGCAGAATTTTTAAAGAAACTGGCATTGCAGGATTCAATTGATGAACAAGGAAGCCAAAAAGTTTGATGCGGAAAGATTTAAGCGGCAATTTTTCGACTTTTGCAATAATCTGTCATTCGACTCCAAAGAGTTCGGACAGCTCCGGCTGACCAAAAAAAACATGCTTGGCACCCAGCTATACTTCATTGACGAGGTAGTGAAAGGGCTTGAGGATGGAATACACACTTTCGTTGTCCTGAAAGGGCGGCAGGTGGCGATCACCACGATCTGTCTGGCGCTTGACCTTTTCTGGATCGGTAAAAACGAAGGCGTTTCAGGCGCTTTCGTGACGCACAACGAGGAGGCGCGGGAAATGTTCCGCGCTACCCTGTCCCAATATCTTGAAGGCCTCCCGCAAAAGTGGGCAATCCCCATTAAGGCGCACAACAAGACCCAACTATTAACTGAAAAGAAGCGCAACCGCATCATGTATCTGGTGGCCGGCACGCGGAAGAATTCCAAGTTGGGTAAGGGTACCGCCCTGACATTTTGCCATCTGACTGAAGTATCTGAATACGGTGATGAAGAAGGCCTGGCATCACTCAGGGCAGCGTTTGCGCAAAGAAATCCTACGCGGCTTTTTATATACGAGACTACAGCGCAGGGCTTCAATCATTTTTATGATACATGGAATGACGCAAAAATTTCCAGCACACAGAAAGCAATTTTTATCGGCTGGTGGAGGAATCACCTTTATACCAAAAAGACGGGGAGCAAGGAGTATCAGGTTTATTGGGATGGGAAGCTGCTTCCTGAGGAGCGCAAATGGGTTGGGGAGGTCAAGCGGCTATACGGTTTTGAGATTGCCGATGAGCAGATTGCATGGTGGCGCTGGAACTTGGCGGAGGAAACCAAGGACGACATGCTTATGTATCAGAATTTCCCGCCGACAGAGGATTATGCCTTCGTCAAGTCGGGAAGTTCATTCTTTAACGGCTCCAAGATCAACGACAGGTTCAAGGAACTGAAAAAAGGGGAAAAGCCCAAGCTGTATCGCTTCGTGCTGCGCGACAACTTTGAGCAGACTGAGTTGATTGAGTGTGGTGAGAAGATGGCAAACTTCCGCGTATGGGAGCCTCCCCAGCCTGATGCGCACTATGTAATTGGCGCTGACCCGGCAGAGGGAAATAGCGCTTGGGCGGATCGGTTCTGCATTCAAGTGTACCGCTGCTACTCCGATTCACTGGTTCAGGTGGCAGAATTCAACACGGCTGACTGCCTAACCTATCAATTCGCATGGGTGCTGTGCTACTTGGGCGGCGCGTACACTTCCGAGAAGGCTTCGACCTGTATGCTCAACCTGGAATTGAACGGTCCCGGCAACGCGGTATGGACTGAAGTGCTGAACTTGAAACGCTTGGCGCTGGCATCTTCATATGAGATTGGGAAGAAAATTTACAAGGTGGTGTCCAACCTTTCGCACTACATGTACAAGCGTCAAGATTCGTTCGGTTCCCCTTCCGGGTGGCACACCATCTCGACAACGCGGGAAAAGTGGCGTATGTTTTCAACATTCAAGGATGGATTTGAGCGCGGAGTGATCGAGGTCAGTTCACCCGAAATACTAGAGGAAATGCGCAGCGTTGAGTTCGAGGATGGATTCATTGGCGCACCTGACCGGAAGAAGGACGACAGGGTAGTGGCAACCGGACTGGCCACGATTGCATGGGCGGATTACGTGCGCATTAAGATGGTGCGCATGAGGCTTTCGAGGTATTCGCCACTGGATGAGGTCGGTCCACGCACCTTGCAGTTTAACATGGCAACCTACCTTAAAGACAAGATTGCGAAATGAAGGAAATCAAGTCGGAGGAGCTGCCCGGCCTCATGCCCATGAACGAACTGCGCCGGATATTGAGAAAGTATGCCGGCGTAAGGGCAAGAGTTAGGCCAAAGCCAGGGGAAGAGAAAAGCAAGAATTTTACGGTCTGGGATATTGCGCTGATATGCAGCCTGCATGACGACAGAAGCAGGATATACAGATTCTTGAAGCACGAGCCGAAGTGGGGCGGTTTAAGCAAGAAGGCGCTCCATAGATTGAACGAGACCATCACCCTGCTGGAAAACCGGATGATTACAAAAAGTCAATACGGGGTGTATCATTTCCACGAAAAGCCAGTCAAGCCTCCGGTCAGGGAAATGAAAGTGAATTTATTTGGCGGTGTAAGATTGCTGCCAGGGGTGACGCAGGCCATTACGCCGAAGCGCACAGAAATGCCAAGGTTTGATTCGATATTTGGGAGGAAGTGATGGCTGACATTATTAATATAAGAAGCGTAATGCGTAGTAGTGCTAAAGGGACGCTCACTGAGGCAAGCAAATATGACTTCGATGAGATTGTTATTGTTGGACTGAAGGCGGGTACCGTAACATCAATATGGTCGGGTCTGCATAAGAAGCAAGAGATGATTGGCGCTCTTGAAATTCTGAAACATGATCTTTTATCGGCGGAGGAATGATGCCTGTACTGAACGATTGGAAATGTATTGCCCACGGAGTTTTTGAGAGTTATGTGGGGAAATGCCCGCACGGCTGCGGTGCCGGGATGGTGCATATTGTTCACCTGAAGGCACCGGGTGCGCATACGTCAGGGAAAACAAAATTCATTGATAAGAAAATGAGAGAACTCGCTCAGGACTTCGGCGTAACGGACATGAATAACAGGAACGGCACGGCGGCGCAAGATGATTTTAGGTGGAACCAATCCAGCAACCAGATGCTTGCCGGTAACCCGTTCAGCGTTCCGGTCAAGGACGTAGCCAGCTTCATGAGTCAGGTTGGCGCTGAAGGCTCTGGCGGAATGAAACAGGCCGGAAAAATGCAAGGGCTAAAGGCCATTGTCGAGGGATCGTATAACCCAAAAATTAAACCGGAGGCAGCATGATTATTCCAAAGAACTTACTTGAGCGCGATGACTTTTATACTGAAGTTATAAAGAAATGCACCTACAGCCAAGAGGACAGGAGCGGCAATTACGACATACTGAGGCAATATTACCTGTTCGGCGCTCCTGACGGGAAGTCGACCGCGTTCAATAAAATCTATCCGCATGTTGACTTGCTTGAGTCGTTCCTGTTTGCGTCCGAAACAACAAAATTTGCCGTGCATCCGGGCGAGGGGTCAGCAGTGCATGAGTTCGGCAGAACTTCATCATTGAGTCGTGGCGTAAATAATAAATGGCACGACAGCAACGCCGACAGGGTGTCATCACATGCGATCACTTGGTCACTGGTTTATGGCAGTATGCTTGTGAAGCTGATACCAAAGGTTGATTCAAAAACAAAAAAACTGGAAATAAACCCGTTTCCTGTTCACCCTTCCAGCTTTGGCGTTCTGCGTGAAGATTTGGCATTTTCAGACCGTCAAGAGGCAATGGTTCATACCTACTACACTACCAAGAGCCAGCTTGAAATTGATCTGAGCGCCCACCCCCAAAAAGATGCCATATTGGCATCTGCTACTGGGACGAGGGGAGAGACGGTCGAGAAGCCGTCCGGTGTGCAGCGAATCATAATGGGCGCGTTGCAGCCATTGTCACAAGCTGACGGGACCCAAGGAACCGTTGATTTTGGCATGTCACAGCAGAATAAATACCTGCCTGAAGTGGACGATGATCTGGTGATGATGGATGAGCTTTGGATATGGGACACCAACGAAAATGATTACAGGATGGTGACCAGAATCCGCGAAGGCATGACGATTTACGACAGAATTTCCGGCAAGGAAAATATTTTTTGCAGGGGAGAACATCCATTTATTCAGTTCTCTCCGCTGCCGTTGCCGTTTTACTTTTGGGGCATGTCTGAGGTGGCTGGTCTGGCTACTATTCAGGAATGGTTGAATGAGCGTATGGGACAGGTGCGTAAGCTGCTTAACCTGCAAGTGAAGCCGCCCACCTCAGCAATGGGCTTGAGTGCCCCACCGGATGAAGAGATGTATGCTTTGTTTGCCGAGGGTGGACTGCTCGCCCCGCCTACTGATGGCGCACAAGCGGGGAAGGTGGAACGTTACGCGCCCACCATTCCGAATGACATATTCGCCGCTATCCACGAAATAATGGCAATGTTTGCCGATCATTCCGGCCTGCCCAACATTCTGCAAGGCAAGGGAGAAACGGGAGTACGGACGGGTAAACAAACTTCCGATCTTTCCCGGCTGGCTTCGGCGCGTATCAAAAAACGCAGTCTGGTGATCGAGGACTCATTGGAAAAGATGGTGACGCTGTACCTCAAGTTGATGCAGAAATTCGACACCACAATTTACCGTGACGATAATGACAAGGAATTCACGGCGGCGCAATTTACGAATGATTTTTCAGTGAAGGTTGACGCTCATTCCAACAGTCCGATATTTTCCGAGGACAAAAAAGAGCTGGCCTTCTCATTGCTAAACGCGAAGATGATCACACGGGAGCAGGCGCTCGAAATCATTGACCCTCCCAACAAGGAAAAATTGCTGCGCGACCTGAAAAAGATCATGGAGAACGAGAAAGCTGCTGCTTTAGCAGAGAAGAAGGACGAGCAGGCTAAGAGCCAAGGGGAATAAAAAAACTTGCGTTAAGCAAAGAAGTTGTTGACACATGTATTTACAATGATTAGTGTGCACTCACCCACTGGGTAAAGCAGAATGGCTGCACTGTTAAAAAGTGGCCGATCTTAATGGAGGCAATCATGGCTCGTAAAGCTCGTAAAGCTCGTAAGTCACGCCGTAAGTCTAAGCGTTAATCATGATGCGACCGTCAGCGCATTGTAATTAGCGTTGGAATAATGATCATTTGAGGTTTAAAAAATGGCAAGAGATACAACAAATATAGGCATGTCGGTCCCCAACCAGGCGGTTTTGACTGCCAGCGAGGCAATAGGCGTGACCGCCGCTGCCGGTGGTGGACAGGCAAATGCAACCCTGATAACTGACGGTTGCAACAAAATAACCACGGTTGCTGCCCCCAACGACTCGGTGAAGTTGACTAATTCCTTCCAAGGCGAAGGTAATCTGAACGGGTACACCGGCGGTATGACGGTCTACATGACTAATCAGAGCGCGAACTCATGTCAGGTATTTGGTTCGGGCATCGACACGATCAACGCCGCAGCGACCGGAACCGGCGTTGCGTTGGCGGCAGGCAAAAACGCGGTATTTTTCTGCACCAGATCGGCCAACCCGGTTACGGGAACGGCTGGTGAGTGGTACATGGTACTGTCAGCATAATATGCCGCAACCTATACCACCTGAGTTGATGAAACAGATGCAGCAGGCTCCGGGTGCCGGTGGTGGAGCGCCTCCGCCGGTATCGGCTCCGATGAGTACGCCGCAACCGGCGGAGGGAGAAAAGCAGTCTGCCATGACGCAGGTACAGATGGCGATTGATTTGCTGGAACAGACGCTACCGGTGCTGGGAACAGACAGCGACGAGGGGCAAGCAGTTTTAAGTGCGTTGGGTGGATTATCCAAGAAGTTCCACTCGAAGCGCGAAAAAGGGCGTGAGTTGATTCCGTCCGAGTTGATGAATTTGATTGCAAGCCAGACCCGGGGGTCAATGCAGGGGGCAGCTCCTACAATGCCCCCGGGCGCTGGCGCACAACCACCAGGCATGCCGCCAGGCATGCCTCCGGGCTAACCAAAGGAGAAATCATGGCACACGACGTAATGGCACCACATCCCTCTAAACCAAGACACCCAACAGACACCAAGCAGATGCACGGTCAGGTGTTGAATGCGCCGCGCATGATGCAGATCGGCGGCGCTGATTCTTTGCACAAGAAGAATGGCCCGTTCAAGAATTCGCTGGGTTTGCGCAAAGTATTGTCCGTAAAATAAACCATAAGGAAACCCGTCATGTCAATATCCCTTGAAGGAATGAGTGAAGAGCAGATCGCCGGATTGGCTAGAGTCGCAAAGTCGCTGGGTGATAACCCGAAGACACGCGAAGGCTTGCAACGCTTGATGAAAGAGAATAACCCCGATTTGATGATACCGGAAATTGATATTCCAGAAAGATTCAGGGCGGAGTTGGAACATGAGCGTACTGAAAGAAAGGCCATTCAAACAAGGCTGGACAGCGAAGCTATGGAAAGACGAATCCTTGCGAGTCGCCAAGTAATTATAGGCAAAGGCGTACCGGAAGATGAAGTTTCGGCGGTTGAGAAGCTCATGGTCGACAGGGGTATTGTGAACCACGAGACTGCCGCTGAGTTCCATATGGCGCAGAAGAGAATGGCGGAACCGACTCCACCGGCTGCAAATGTTGGATTTGGCGCTTTCGAATTGCCGAACTTGAAGAATGAAGCCGGGATGAATTCGCGGCAGGTTGCGAAGAATATTGCGATGCAGATGTGGAATGAGTTTAAAGCTGGAAAAGCAGTTGCTTGAAAAAACGGGCTGATAAAAATATTTTAAATAGGAGGCTATTTTGCCTACATTAGGAACAGGAATAATGCCCGGAGCTGGGGCGCTTGCAAACCAACTCACAGCCACGACTCGTCGCGCATTTGTGCCAACGCTTATCGATCAACAATCCAAGGCAACGCCGATGCTGGCGATGCTTTATGCCAACAACCAAACCGCCAGTGGCGGCGCATCACAGATCAGCATTCCTGCGCTGTTTGGTGACATGGTTTCAGTACAAGCAACGGACTACAGCGGTGCCTTCCAGCTTCCAAGCGATATTCCGCAGATTCAGAATGCGGAATTTAACCTCAAAGCCTCTATTATACCCATCCCGTTCTTAGGGTTTGAGGGTGCGATTCAGAGCGGTTATGACGTGGTTAATCTGTTGGATGCCCGGATGAACACCGCCGGTAACGCCTTTTCGAAGTTTCAGGCAACCGACCTTTTCACCAACGTGTCAAACAATATGCGCATGATCGGCTTGCCCTCCGCGATTGATGACGGTACCAATGCCGTGACCTACGGCGGCTTGAGCAGGACAGCCAACCCCGCATGGAAGTCGAAGCTCTACACAGCCGCAGCCAACGTGTACCCAACCCGGCAGATCGTGTTGCAGTACATCATGGGTGCAGCCAAGGCTGCTGGTGGCGAAATGCCAAATTGCGTTTTTGTCGGACCCGGCACATGGCTGGCTCTGGCTCAGGACTTCCAAGGCCAAGAACAATACAACATGTCTCCCGGCTCATCGTACAATCGGACGGAGAACGGACCCGAGTCTGGCTTCCGAGCACTGAGCGTTTCGGGTGTTCCAGTATTCGCCGACCTGTATTGTACAGAGGGCGATATGTGGATCATTAACAGCAACTACCTCAACCTGTACCTGCATGAACAGGTAGCATTCCTCACTATTCCATTCCAAAGCATGTTCCCGAACGGCCAGCTTGGCTATATTGGCGGCATTGCAACGCTGATGGAACTGGTAAACGCAAAACCTTCCGCCCATGCCCGCGTTACCGGCCTGAGCTACATTAGCATTTAAGGAGAAAAATATGCCATTTAATATGATTGGTTCGGGGATGCTGAAAACGCTGGCGAATCCCTCTACAGCAGTTACATTGCGGTCTGGTCAGTTTTCCGTATTGCCCTCTGGGCAATACATGGTGATGCCCGGCCCTTACACATTCGTGCAGTGGTACGACCCTGTGACAACCACATGGCGCAACTTCCAAGGCGCTACGCAGCAACAGCCATTTATGCTGATGTCTGACGGCGCTAACTACCGCCTGTTCAATCCGACTGGCACTGTAGTTGGCGGCATTGTGACCAACGGCGGCACGTCCAACACCGCTAAAAACGGTTTCTGGGCGGCGGGTTCGTCCAGCGTCACCGGCGTTGTGGCGACCACCACTGTTGGCGGCGCGGCACCTGCGCTGAATGCCGCTTTCAACGTGATTGTAGGCGGCGAGATCAATACCGCTATCACCGTGAACAGCGGCGGTACCGGCTATGTCATTCCGCCCCTCGTGACCTTCGCCGCCCCGCCTGCTGGCGGCGTGTTGGCTACCGGCTTTGCCACATTGACCAGTGGTGCGGTATCCGGTATCACGGTGACCAACCAAGGCGCGGGCTATACTGCCGCCCCAATTGTTACACTAACCAACGTTGCTGGCGATATCGGCACTGGTGCCGTGGCAACAGCCACGGTATCTACCACCAATACCGGCAAGATCGTGGCCGTGACCATGGCGAACAACGGCGGCGGCTATACAGCTGCGCCTACTGTGACCCCTGCTGGCTTGGCAGGCGCGCCTGCCATTACCCCGATCATGTGCTTTGCAGTGGTTGCTGGCACCACTGTGACTGGCGGTACGAACTTGAGTAACGGTTGTTCGGTGATCTACAACGGCGATTACGCTTCCGGCTCGAACACTACCACCAACCCTGCCATTACTACCGGCGCGTTTACACCTCGCAACGGCTACCAGAACCGCACCGTTTCGGCTGGCGGTACGGGTGGCGTGATTGTTGATGCAGGCTTGAGCCAGATTGATTCATCCAACAACGCCACATTGATGTTTGCGTCAAACGGTACTGTGCCGGGCGCAACCACATTTGCATCAGGCGCTTCTGGCGGCGTGACCGACCAGAGCTGGGTAATACCTTTGTAACTAGGGAAGGGCTGATTCCATGTTTACAGTAAAAAACAACACCGGTGACAAGTTTGTCGCCAAGTATGACGGGATTGAATATGTATTTGCGCCAGGGGATTCGGTTGTTTTGACCGAAGATGCCGCCGCCCACATATTTGGCCTCGGCGCGTCCGACAAAAACGAAGTACTTGTGCGCCATGGCTGGCTGCATAAGTCTAGCGATTATGACGTGGCAATGCAAAAGCTGAATGGTTTTTCGTTCGGCAGCGTGAATATGGTTCCTGTGCCTGATGTGACAGAAGTGGAGCGGGTGCAGGAACAAACAGAGCAAGGAATGTCAGCCCCCTTGCAGGGGGAAGCAATTAACGGTGCGCCTGACGGGGTACCGGTGGTTGTGGAACCCACTTATCGACGGGGTAGTATGCTAGACAATTTAAAAATGGCCTGACGCATGATATAGAGTCCTGCGTAATAACGGAGGAAGACCATGCAGAAGTACATTAACAGCGTATCAATCCTAACCTCGGGCGCAGCCGCGCCCGGGGCTTCAATTCAAGTGCTGAACTATCCGGCACTTACTGTAGCAATCATCTATTCAGACAATGTTGGCACGGTAACGAATAACCCGCTGACGGCGGATAACTTCGGCAATTTCGGATTCTATGCCGCAAATGGCAGGTATCAACTCACCATTAGCGGGAGTACGATTGTCACTCAGTATGTCGCGGATATCTTGCTGCAAGACCTGCAAGATTCCAAGGATGTGCTGAATGGCGTACCCGGCCTGACAGGCTACAACATTGACATAAAGAATCAAGTTGGATCGTTTACCAGCTACCTGACAAATACCAACACAGCATCCAGATCATACGCGCTGCCTGATGCAAGCGGAACTTTAATATCAAGCAGTAGTTTTAATGCAAAGGGAGATATTATTGCTGGAACTGGCAGCGGAACGTCTTCTATAAAGAGCGTTGGAACTGATGGCTATTCATTAATTGCAGATTCTTCACAAGCTACAGGTTTTAATTATGGAAGTAGAGGAGGGATTCTCTCGTTCTCTACTGCTGGCGCAACCGTTGCTGATGGATTAACACGATACATCGGCCTTGCATTTGTCTCTGCAACTGAAGATCTGGTTTACTACCGAGTCCCTTTTGTCGGGGTAATAAAAAACATGGTAACACAATGTTCCGCAACTGCTACGGGAACAAGAGCGTATACATTACGAAAAAATTCAGTCGATTCAACAATAACATCATCTTGTTCTGGTGGAACAGCTCAATCCAGTGATTTAACACATACATTATCAATTTTGAAAGGTGATTTGGTTTCTGTAAAACTTGTCACGTCAGGCGGCTCTGACGCTGTCAGACATGATATTACTTTGGAAATGATAAAAACGGAGGCTTGACATGCGCACACAAGATGGTGGGAAATTAGAATGATTATCCTATATCTAATCGAGTGGGTATTAGGAATTGCTTTGTCGCTATTTGCGATTCTATTCTGTTGGCTGATTGCCCTGTTCGCTGATTACAACACGGGACATTTGCCGGGATGGCTGAAGTGGTTTGAAACAGTTGACACTGACCATGGCGTATTCGACACGCAATGGGTACAGGAACATCCAACATGGTCACATTATTTAATTGCGCTCACATGGATTGCCCGTAAT
>JANXWX010000227.1 GCA_025350915.1 Nitrosomonadales bacterium | reverse complement strand
AATAAGGCCCTGTTATATAACTGTAACGATCTAAGGATAGGATGATGGAATTAGATAGTACGGAGATGGGAATGGATCTGATTTTATGGCGACATGCCGATGCCGAAGACGGCGTGCCTGACATAGGCAGAAAGCTCACGGCAAAAGGTGAGAAACAGGCGCAGCAAATGGCGCAATGGCTTAAAGCCAGGCTCCCGGCAAAATTCAGATTGATCGCAAGCCCTGCCAAACGCGCGCAACAAACCGCCCAAGCGCTCTCAAAAACTTTTGAAACGGACAAGTCGATATCACCCGGTGCCGATGCAATATCAGTGCTGGTCGCCGCAGGCTGGCCGGGAGCAAAGGGTGCCGTGGTGATTGTGGGGCACCAGCCTACTCTGGCGCGAGTCGCCGCATTCTTGCTTGCGGGCGAAGAAGCCGACTGGAGCATGAAAAAAGGCAGCATCTGGTGGCTCAGCAACCGAACCAGGCAAGATGAAGAGCAAACGATTTTGCGGGTGATGTTGTCACCGGAATTTATATAGTATTCTTGACGTTCATTGAGTATGAATCTGTACCAATAATAATAATCATCAGTTCGGCGAGTAAAGTAACCTTGCATCAAGGTGCTTAAGATAGGGAGTTGCTGGTGTACAATGCCGCGTTACAATATAAACTTTATAACCGCTGCTACAGCAAAAGAGTATTCACCCCATGCCAACTTATGCATTATTTGATGTGCTCAATGGCCATTTCATGGACGGCAGCACCGTTACGTCAAATGACGGTCCAACCGCTTTAAAAAAGAGCATACAGGACCATTTAGTTCACTTGCTGAACGCCCGGCAGGGCGTAATGCCGCATCTGCCAGACTATGGTCTGCCTGACCTGACGGCTGTTTACCAGGAAATGCCGTATTCGGTTAATTCACTGGCAGACTCAGTCAAATCTACGTTATCTCATTACGAGCCCCGACTAAAAAATATACAGGTAACGCCCTACCCCATGGCAAAGGGAGATTTTGTGATTCACTTTCAAATTAGCGGACAGATGGTGAGTGGTGAGAAACTTCGCTTTCAAACCTATTTCTTGAGTGGTGGTTATGCAACTGTAGCCATCGGCGGCGCAAAGGCAGTGGTCGATGCTTGAATATTTTGAAGCCGAGATGCGTTTGTTGCATGAGGTCGCACAGGAGTTCGCACGCGCTTTCCCCGAGCAGGCCAATCTACTTAATCTGGAGAATCTGAAGGATCGCGATCCTTATGTTGAGCGTTTGCTCGAAGGTATGGCGTTCCTGTCTGCGCAAATACGTCAGCGCATTGATGACGATCTGCCTGAAGTGAGTGAGGGGTTGCTTAATTTGCTGTGGCCGCATTTCTTGCGTCCGCTGCCCTCGCTGACCATTGTTGAATTTACGCCGCGTATGGGACAGTTGCAGCAAACTCAGGTGCTGCCCAGGCATACATCTTTGCTCGCGGCACCTGTTACGACGGACACTCCGGTAGGCAAAGAAACGCTGACCTGTCGTTTCCGCACTACCTATCCACTGACCGTGCATCCGATCCGTCTTGCCAAGGTAACCGCCGAGCAGCGCAGTACAGGTGGTACGGTAATCAAGTTTAAATTTGAAGCTGATCCGGGGGTAAAGCTGGATGCCTTGGGATTAAAGCAGTTGCCCATTTATATTCATGCCGACCCCAGTGTGGCGGCGCTAGTCTATAAGGCGCTGGTAGGGAATACACAACTTGTGCAGGTCAGATTCCCCGAGCAGCCGTTGAAGGAAGCGCGCAGGCTGGGTGGGCAAGTGTGCGTGCAGGCCCGTCATCTGGGTGCCGATGAAGCTTTGATACCACTAAACGGACGCAGTTTTTCCGGCTTCCATTTGTTGCAGGAATATTTTGCTTTCCGTGAAAAATACCTGTTTGTATCGCTTGAGGGCCTGGACCTTATTGCCTGGCCGCAAAAAATCCGTGAATTTGAAATTGAAGTTCAAACAGGGGATATTTTCCCGGGCGAAGTGAGCGTCAGTGCGGAGATGTTCAAATTGTATTGCTGTCCTGCAATTAATCTGTTCAAGCGTACAGCGGAGCCGGTGAAGTTAAGCCAGAAACGTTATGAGTACCCTGTTGTTGCTGATGTGAGTTTGCGCTACAGCACTGAAGTGTATGCTGTCGATGGCATTGTCGGCATGGATGTCAAAACCGGCGAGCGCAACGAATATACGCCGCTCTATTCGTTCAAGCATGAAAAAACCGGACGCAGTTTTTCTTCCTCGCGCCGTGTGTTGGGCTCGGGCAGACCGGAGACTTATATTACGGTTGCCGATGGCGGTAAGTTCCGCGAGCAGTCCTTATCGTGTGAAATAACCGCGAGCAATGGCCATATCCCGCGTGCACATCTGCAGGTCGGCAGCATTACAACGCCGGGTTCTGATTGTCCCGGATTTGTTTCCTTGCGCAACATCACCCGACCTACACGCATGCTCGTTCCACCAGAGCGCGATGCGTATCAGTGGTCGCTGATCTCTCATCTCGCGATGAATTACGCATCGCTGGCCGACACTGATGTGCTGCGTCGTTTGCTGAGTCTGTATGAGTGGACACAGGATGAATCCAATAAGCGACGCATAAAAGGGCTGGAAGTTGAATCCTGCAAACCGGCAGAATTAGTGCGTCAGGGTGCACTGATGCGAGGTACCGAATTTAAGTTGTTGATGAACGATGCGTCATACGGCTCGGTGTCCGACAGCTATCTGTTTGGCATGGTGCTGCATAAGTTTTTCTGCAGCTATGCCAGCATCAATACATTTACACGCACACGCGTGCATACTCATCCGAGTAATCTGGAGTTCCAATGGCAACCGATGTTCGGCGAAGCCTCCCGGAATTAGTCCAGAATATTGCGGCGGATGCGTCGCAATATGACTACTACCAGCTTGTGCGCATGCTGGAGTCGGTGTGGGGGGAATATCAGGGTCATAAAAATCCGCTGGATGCCAAAGTCAATTTTCGCCCGGCCAAGGAAATCAATTTTCCGGCGGCTGACGTGCGTCGTGCCCGGCACAAGGAAGATGGCAAGCTAAGTGTGGAATTAAATTTTATGGGTCTGTATGGTGTGGATGCGGCGGTGCCGCAATACATCATCACCACGGCCCTGCATGAAAATGAGGCAGGAGAGGCGACCAAAGCTTTTTTGGATATATTTAACCACCGGTTTTATGTGTTGCTATATCAGGTGTGGAAAAAATATCACCCTGCGATGTCGCTTGAAAATAAGGCCTCAAAATATTACACCTATATCAATGCGCTATCGGGCATGAGTGGCAATGCCACAGCGCAAGAGTCGCTGGGTTTTGCAGGCTTGAATGGCCAGCATAATCGCAGCGAAACGGCGCTCAAGGGTTTGTTGCAGGATATGGTAGGCGCGCCGGTAAAAATTGATCAATATGTACCGCGCTGGAAGCCTATTAATGTCAAAGTGACGGTGGGTGGCAACGGTGATGAAGCGATGGCGCTGGGTAATAATATGGTGCTGGGTTCGCAGATTCTCGATGTGGGCAGCAAAGTGCATATCAATCTGGGCCCGCTCAGTATTGAGCGGGCCTTTACGCTGCTGCCTGGTACCGCTAATGCTGCCGCGTTGGGGGATGCGCTCGGTCAATATCTGGGTGATGCGATGGATTTCGATACGACGTTGATGGTGGAAGGTGCCAGCGGCCAGGCACCCGCGCTCGGTTCTGAAGGTCTCAGATTGGGTTGGCGTATGTGGCTGGGTGAGGCGACTGGTAAGCCTTATCCGATACAGATTTCAGGTGCAGAATATAAAAATAATACTGAGTTACATTCGTAAATAAGGCGGAAGAGTTTGATGTTCATGAGTACTTCTAATTATCCGACAGGGCGTTGAGTTTTGTTGCCTTGTTGATTAACGAGTAAATTTTTTTACAGTTCAAATTTGATATAGACGGGGAAATATTATGAGCATTACAAGAATTAAAACATTATTGGAGCGTCTCAACGATCATTGTGCTGAAACGCTGGATGCGGCTGCCGGCTTTGCCAGTGGACGCACGCATTACGAAGTGTCGATTGAGCATATGCTGATCAAGTTGCTGGAAGATGGCAGCGGCGACCTGACACGAATTTTCCGCGCTTTTAATATAGATGCCGATACGCTGTGGCAGGGTATGTTGCAGCATCTTGCAAAAAATCGTTCGGGCAATTCGGGCAAACCCAGCTTCTCTCCCTTTATGCTGCAATGGTTTGAGCAGGCCTGGATCAATGCCAGTCTGTATTACGGTCATGATCATATTCGTTCGGGTGTGTTGTTTGATGCCCTGCTGGAAATAAAAGATCGTTTACCCGGCGGGCATTTTTCATTGCTCGATGGCGTCTCGCAAGAAACCTTGCGTCAGGAGTTTAAGGCTATTACCGAAGGATCGGTTGAGAGTCTGGCCGCCACCCAAAAGCAAACTTCCTCAGCAAGCGAAGGTGCGGGCAGACCCGGCGCTGCGATATCAGCAACACCGGATGGCGGCGCACTGGCGCAATTCACAATTGATGTGACAGCTCGCGCGCGCGCCGGTGAAATTGATCCCGTATTTGGCCGCGATAATGAAATCAGGCAAATGGTGGATATTCTCAGTCGCCGCCGCAAGAACAACCCTATTCTGGTGGGTGAGCCGGGCGTGGGTAAAACCGCGCTGGTCGAGGGTTTGGCATTGCGCATGGTGGAAGGCAAAGTGCCACAAGAGCTGCTAAACGTGAGCTTGAATATCCTTGATCTGGGCCTGCTGCAAGCGGGTGCCGGTGTGAAGGGCGAGTTTGAAAAGCGTCTAAAGCAGGTGATCGATGAAGTCAAAATGTCACCGGTACCGATTATTTTGTTTATCGACGAAGCGCATACCCTGATCGGTGCAGGTGGTGATGCGGGTGGCAGTGATGCAGCTAACTTGTTGAAGCCTGCATTGGCACGTGGCGAGCTGCGCACCATTGCGGCAACCACCTGGTCGGAATATAAAAAATATTTTGAACGAGATGCCGCTTTGGCACGCCGTTTCCAATTGATCAAAGTTGAAGAACCGGATATTGCCACGGCGATCACGATGTTGTCGGGGCTGAAAGATTTCTATCAGAATCACCATAATGTGCTGATAACTGATGAAGCGATCAAGGCAGCGGTAGAGCTTTCCAGCCGTTACATCACCGGTCGCCAATTGCCGGATAAGGCGATTGATCTGCTGGATACCGCGGCAGCACGGGTGCGTATGGGTCAAGCCACACCGCCTGCAAAAGTAGAAATTGCCGAGGCTGAATTGGCGCATATTGTCAGGCGCATGGCGCATCTGGATGAAGAAAGCAAACAGGGCATTGAGCCTGCAGTGGCGCTGATTGACGAGCTGAATGCTGAAATGGCACGCCTGCAAACTGATCTGGCTGAAGCGCGCTTGCAATGGCAAATCGAACTCGCACTGGTGATGAAATTGCAGGAGCAGCGACCTGCGATGAAGGGTGAACAAGATGCTGCTGTTCGCGATGTAACTCCGGAAATGCGCAGTAATCTGGCTGCGGCACGCAGTGAGCTGAAAGCCAATCAGGGCAAGTCGCCCTATGTATACAGCGAGGTAGATGCCAGCGTAGTGGCCTCGGTGGTATCTGACTGGACAGGTGTGCCGGTAGGAAGCATGGTGAGTGATCTCGCCATCGCCCTGCTGGAATTTGATGAGAAGCTGGTGGGGCGGGTGGTCGGGGAGGATCAGGCGGTTGCCAAAATCGGCAAGACCTTGCGCGCACGTGCAGCTGGGTTAACGCGCAGCGATGCACCTCTGGGTGTGTTCCTGCTAGCAGGGCCGAGCGGTGTGGGTAAAACAGAAACAGCTCGCGCCATCGCCGAGTATATCTTTGGTGGTGAGCGTTTCCTGATCAGTATCAATATGAGCGAATATCAGGAAGCGCACACTGTCTCCCAATTAAAGGGCTCGCCACCGGGTTATGTTGGCTACGGCGAAGGTGGCGTGTTGACAGAAGCGGTACGTCAACGCCCTTACTCGGTTGTGTTGCTGGACGAGATAGAAAAAGCGCATCCTGATGTAGCGGTAATGTTCTTCCAGGTCTTTGATCGCGGTGTTATGCGCGATGGTGAAGGCCGTGAAATCGATTTTACCAACACCGTAATTATCATGACCAGCAATCTGGGTTCTGACCACATCATGGAACTTTGGCAAGATCATCTGGCAGCCAATAGTGATGAAGCTGAAACTCCGGCAGCAGAAGTGCCAGCAAAAGGTAAGAAAGCGGCTAAAGCCAAAACTGCCGATGCTGAAAAGGCGGTGATGGGTGCAATCGCTTCAGCGGATGAATTGCCCCCGCTTTCCATTGATAAAATCGAGGCCGAGATTCAACCTGATTTGCTGAAATTCTTCCCGCAAGCTTTGCTGGCACGTATGCAGGTGATTCCCTTCCTGCCGCTGGATAAGCAGGCACTAAAGCAAATTGTCATGCTTAAACTGGACAAAGTCGCGCAGCGTTTGAAAGAAACGCACAAAATGCAAATGCGTTGCCAGCCTGAAGTAATTGAGCATCTTGCCGAGTTGTGCCAACGTCCCGAACTAGGGGCGCGTCACGTCGATGCATTGATAGACCGCCAGCTATTACCAAACGTCGCACGTACACTGCTGGGCTTTATGGTGGAAGACAATATCCCGGATATTCTCAGTCTGGTGATGGACGAAAATAAACAGATGTCCTGTGACTTCCTTGATTTGGAAGAAGGTGATAAGGGTAAAAAGGCGGATACAGCTTCGGGTCAGGTAGCTACGGCATGACAAAATAATAAAATTATCGGTTTTATTCATGGGGAATGTCGTCGATAAATACATTTATCATATTATTTTTAATGTAAATTTGTAATTTTTTGGGTGCTGTAGTGCCATGTATCTAGGCCGAATGGCATATATGCAAACCCAAAAATACATGTGAATATGCGCATTGGTAAGAATTTCCCTTGTTTTAACGATGAATTTCTCGTGGT
>JANXWX010000198.1 GCA_025350915.1 Nitrosomonadales bacterium | reverse complement strand
GATGTGTTTCGATGCATCGCCCAGCGCCGCGCCGGGAGCAAGGTTGAAGGAAACCGTCACTGCCGCAAGCTGGCCCGCGTGATTGATCGCGAGCGGCCCCACTTCGCGCTCGACGGTGGCGACGCTGGACAAGGGCACCAGCGTGCCGTTCTTTGCGCGCAGATAGATTTTGCCAAAGGCGGTTTCATCGGTGCGGTCTGCAGCGGCAACCTGCATGATCACCTGGTAGCTGTCGCTGGAGGTGTAGATGGTCGAGACCTGACGCTCGCCGAAAGCGCTGTAGAGCGCGGTGCGGATGTCCGCAATATTCACGCCCAGCAGGTTGGCCTTGTCGCGGTTGATATTGAGGCGCGCCTGCAGGCCTTTCAGTTGCGAGTCGCTGGAAACATCGCGGAAGATGGGGTCATCGCGCATGTGCGACATCAGGCCATCGGCGGAGACACGCAGGTCTTCGGCGCGCACGCTGCGCAGGATGTACTGGTAGCGGCTCTTGCTGACGCGGCTCCCCAGCCTGAGGTTCTGCAGCGGATTGATGAACACATTGACGCCGGGAATCACGCGCACCTCGCGCCGCAGCTGCTCGATCACCTTGTCGATGTTGGGCCGCTCGCCGCGCGGTTTGAGGCTCATGAACATGCGCCCGCTGTTGCTGTCGCTGGCAAAGATGAGGAGGGTGTCGACGGCGGGATTGGCGCGTATCACATCGCCGGTGCGCTGCACCGACAGCGTGATGGCGCGCTCGCCGTTGGCCCAGCTTGCGGTCTTCACCGATTCCACGCTGTCTTCCACCACGGCCACATCGGAGAGGCGCACCGGCGCGCCGCCGGGTGCAGTGGCCACAATCAGGTTGGCAAACGCCGCCGCATTTTTAAGCTGGCGGTTGGCCTGGATGATCAGCGTCTGGCGCGGCCCTTCGAGCGTGCCCAGCGGTGAATTGGCATTGGCGGTATTCAGCGCGCTGGCAATGTCATTGACGGTGAGGTTGCGGGTGGCGAGCGCCTCGGGACTCACGCGCACGCGCACGGCATATTTTTTCTGGCCGTTGATGTTGACCTGCGCCACGCCCTTGAGCGTGGAAAGCGTCGGCGAAATGAGGTCGCTGGCGAAGCTGTTCAGCTCCGACAGTGGCATCGACGGCGAGGTCAGGGTGAGGAAGATGACCGGCGCGTCGGCGGGGTTGACCTTCTGGTAGGACGGCGGCAGCGTCATCTCTGTCGGCAGGGTGCGCTGCGCGCGCAGCAATGCCGCCTGCACATCGATGGAGGCGCTGTCGATATTGCGATCCTGGTCAAATTCCAGCGTGATCGCGGTGTTGCCCAGCGTGCTGGTCGAGCTGATGACGGACAGGCCGGAGATGGTGGAGAACTGGCGCTCGAGCTGCGTGGCCACCGAAGACGCCATCGTTTCCGCACTGGCGCCGGGCAGCACCGCATTGACCGAGATGGTGGGCGTATCGTAACTCGGCAGTGCGGCAATCGGGATGCCGCCATAGGAAAGGACGCCGGCCAGTATGGCTGCGGCCGACAGCAGCACGGTCATCACCGGGCGGCGGATGCATAGCTCGGAGAGGTTCATGGCTTGGCTGTCGTTTTTTCTGGGGTTTTTTCTGTGGATTTTTCCGGAGTTTTGTCAGCGGCTTTGGCCTCGCTCACCACGCTCCCGGGCCTGATGTTCTGCGCGCCTTCCACCACCACCCGCGTGCCCGCTGCGGCTCCCTCGATCACCGCGTAACCGTCCTGGATCAGGCGCACCGTGACCGGCACCGATGTCACGGTGCTGTCGTCACCGCTCACGTACAGGAATTGTCTTTCAGGCCCGATCTGCACCGCCTGCACCGGAACCGTGAGTGCGCCAGCCAGCATGCGCGGCGCCAGCGCCACGCTGACGAACATGCCTGGCCACAGCTGGTTGTTGGCATTGGGAAACTCCGCCTTGACGCGGATGGTGCCGCTTGCGGTATCCACCGCGTTATCGACGAAGGACAGCCAGCCCTTGCGCGGCTGCTGTCCTGCCGCATCGGGTACTGCGCTGACGGCTACCTTGCCTTTGGCGCGCGCCTGCTGCAATGCAGCGAGTTCATTTTCCGGCAGGGTGAAGCTGACATTGATCGGGTCAATCTGCGTGATGCTCACCAGCGCGGCACCGTTGGGTTGCACCAGGCTGCCCGGATACACAGAGATGGCACCGCTGCGCCCGGAAATCGGCGCGTCAATTTCGCCAAAGCTGCGCGAAACACGGCTGGTCTCTACGGCCGCCTGGTCCACCGCCAGCTGGCCGCGCAGGCCATCAACCTGGTTTTGCGCGGTATCGAAGGCGGCCTGTGAAATGAATTTCTGCAGCAGCAGATCGCGCTGGCGCACCAGGTTGCGCTCGGCATTCAGCAGATCGGCACGATCCTTCTCCAGTTGTGCCAGGGTCTTGCTGAGATTGGCAGCCTCGGTGCGCGTATCGAGGGTGAACAGCTTGTCGCCCTTGTGCACGAACTGTCCTTCCCTGATATGCACGGCATAAATTGTCGCACTGATCTGCGGCCGCACCTCAACCGTTTGCTGCGCCGACACCGTGCCATTGGCGGTAAGCTTTACTGACACATCGCCTTGCGTAACGAGAGCACTCACCACCAGCACTGTTCCGCCCTTGCTTCCTTTGGGGTTGGCTGCCTCTCCATGCGGACGCGAGATGAATATGACGACAGCCAACACAAGCATCACTCCGGCTAGCACTATCCACTTGCGCTGTTTTATAAATGTTGCGAGTTTTGCTTGGGTGACACTGGGCATCTAATAAACCTCGGCTGAATCAGACTCGCACTACGGGCGGGTAGTGCGCTGTGTTGTGTTGCAACATCGGAAAGTGAGTGTGACATGACTTCTCATGCACTGGCAACTATGGGATGGTAACAGAGGTGTTACATATCACATGCGTGAGAGGGAATGTGCGGGTGAAAATTGGCGGGCAGGGTGGGTACGCTGCGCTTTGTTCACGTTGCCAAGGTCTTTTGAATAATCAGAACTTGCATTCATCCGACAAAAACTCATCCGCCGGAATGTAGTGGGAACCATCACAGGAGAAAGTGAGGCCGACGATGCCGTTGATGATGTTGAGCGAGCCTGAGCGCAGGTAGATCGTGTCGTCTGCCTCTCGAAGCTGCCTGAATTTTTCAAGCACCTTGCGCACTTGCTGGGGTTGAACAGTTGCCCGCTCCGGGTAAGCCTGCTGTCTAAATTCCAGACAAACTGCAGGGTTGATGATTTCATCCAGCACGTGCACTCTGTAGCTGAAGGGGTCATCCATCGACCAAAGGGTGGCGCGCGAGCTGGAAAAATGTATTTGCACATGGAAGATGCCGCGTTCACACATCAGTTCATCGATGGTGGCGATGACATCGTCGATGTGCTGGTCGAGATCGCTGATTGCGCGCTGCTGCATGAATACGGTCTGGCGAATCGCGGGGTCACCTTTGATCTGGCGCCAGCTGGGCGCAGCTTGGTGCGGCGCATCGCCCAATGGCAGATCGCGCAAATCAAAATCGGCGGCTATAAAACCGGTGACCTGTTCATTTTTTAATATAGCCAGTACAGCGGTAACCGTTGGCCGCTCGGAGCCACGACTGACATAAACATCCGATAAGATAAAACCTCGGCTGGGTAATACATTGGTCATAAAGGGACGCTGTGAGAGATCCTGGCCAAAAAAACGTTCACTGATAGCCTCGGCAGAAACATTGGCGCTGATCTGTATGCCGGAAGGATCGAGCGCATAGGCCAGACGGCATAACGGCATTACAACAATACCTTGCTGCAATGCGCTATCAAGTGCCGTCTTATCCGGCCACACTTCGGCACATTGCCGGGCAAGGTACGCCATGGGTAAAACCAGCTTGGCTGAAAGAGACAACTTTTGTTCTTCCAGCGAATTTACGTTCTGTGTCATTGTTATATTACTCGTCGTTCAAAAAATGGCAGGATTACGCCAGCGAAAATCACCGCTGATAATTTCAGTTCGCAATTTGTGACAATTCTACATAATTTGAATTGCAGTTGTATTAAGGTGTAGTGGAGTGCTTGTTTATCCCAACTTCTTTTGCCAGAACATCGCCCGGCCCATTTTGGGGTCAAGTTCATACCCGGCAAAGCCACTGGCCTTGTAGGCTGATTGTGCAATGGTATTACCTTCCAGCACTTCTAGCGTGAGCTTGCAGCAACCCAGGCTGATCGCGATTTCCTCTGCCTTGGCAAGCAGGTGTT
>JANXWX010000178.1 GCA_025350915.1 Nitrosomonadales bacterium | reverse complement strand
AATTGCAACCGGTACATTTACAGTAACAAGTGCCATGGCGACTTATTCAACACAGATAAGTGTACCCGCCGCCGCTACAACTGGAATTGAAGTTATCTTGAGTGTAGGTGCGCAAACGTCTGGAACATTCGGGATCGGAAGATGGCACTTGGCGCAAGAGGCTACATTTTCTGGATTTGATTTTACGCGAGACTTTCAAAGTGAGTCAGGTAGATGCAGGCTCTATTTTAAAACATCATACAATCCTGGTGTTGCTGTTGGGGCTGCTTCGCAATTAAATACGGGAGAATCTCAGCAAATAGCAATTGGTGCCGCAGATTTTTATCTTTATCGCATGAGCGCAGTCCAATTCGGAACACCTATGCGGGTAACTCCGACGGTTAACTTGTATAACCCGAGCACTGGTTTACAAGGGAGCTTTTGGAATTACTCTACAGGTGCTACATCAGGTAACTCTGCAGTAGGAGCTGTTGCTGTTAACGGCTTTGGTGTTTATTCAAGCAATAACGCACTGGTCGCTAGTCAAGCTTACGGGACTCATTGGACAGCTAGTTCGGAATTATAATGATTATCCTATATCTAATCGAGTGGACAATCGGCATAGTGTTATCGCTATTCGCCATTTTATTCTGTTGGCTGATTGCCCTGTTCGCTGATTACAACACGGGACATTTGCCGCGATGGCTGAAGTGGTTTGAAACAGTTGACACTGACCATGGCGTATTCGACACGCAATGGGTACAGGAACATCCAACATGGTCACATTATTTAATTGCGCTCACATGGATTGCCCGTAATCCTGCCTATGGATATAGTGCATGGTGTAACCCGATGGTTCAGGCTGGTACCCAGTTAACTATCCATGGTGATATTTCAATCAGTGATGGGATAAACGGGAAGGCAGGATGGTATCTGATTACTACGCCCCAAGGGTATTTTGACGCAAGTTTTGTCTGGAAAATACCAATGGTAAGCAGGTGTATCCGTGGTGATTATGGATGGCAATATAAAACTCGCGCCCAAGGCGTTAAGCACCCTACTGAGGGAAGTTTGCAGGTTGAATTTTTGGTGAGATTTTCAAGTTTTGGTGTGGAGAATAAGTAGTGACAATTTATGTCGCATCGTCAACGCAACAAGGGGCTTCGCTCCAAACCTGGATTAACTCAGTCAGGCGGCTTCTGCACGACTCTACAGGCCAGTATTTCACCGACCAGCAATTGACGGATTACATAAACACGGCACGTAAGCGGATTTGCGCAGATACGAAATGCTCGCGCTTGCTGCAAACGATTTATCTGTCTGCCGGTATCGAGTCGTATCAATTCGGCTCTGTCACCGGCTTCAATATAACCAATGGCGGCAGCGGGTACACTGTTGCGCCCACAGTGACCATCACTTCGGTTTCTGGCGATACAGGTATTAGCGCGACTGCCACCGCTACGGTAAGTAATGGTGCAGTGACGGCGATTAATATCACGAACGGCGGTAGTCTTTACATGAATCCCCCTTTGGTTACCTTCAGCGGTACCGGCGCTGGCGCTGCTGCAACAGCTTCAGTTATTCCGTTCAGCACTTATGACATCCTGAATGTCGGGCTGATATGGGGCGCTACAAAAATTCAACTCGACTGGATGCCGTTCGGTAAGTTCACCACCAATATGCGGGCATGGACTACCTATCGGCAACGCCCCAGTGTTTTTTCAATATACGGACAAAATCTAATGTACGTCGGCGCTACACCTGACCAGACGTATCAGTGCGATTTAGATACTATCGTCAGCCCGAATCCGCTTGCGAACGTAACGGACTTGGAAACGATTATGTTCCCGTTCGACCAGCCTATCACGTACTACGCGGCCTACATGGCGAAATTGCAAGAGCAGAGCATGGATGATGCCAATAAGTTCAAAGCAACTTACGACCGGATGGTGCAGGATGCTATACGCTCATCATTCACACGCCGCATTCCTTCAATGTATACGGGTGGATAAATGGGAACCAATGTTCAGGTTGAACAACATCGTGATTTTTCCTTTCGCAAATTCGGTGGTGTAAATACACGCGATCAGCGATGGGCGATTGAGGAAGATCAATTCGCCTGGCTGGAAAATGTGATACCCATAGGCGCGGGCAACTTGGCGGTTGTGCCAGCCACTTCTGGCGCATTGGCTGGATTGACTGGCGGCCTGACCTGCACTTATCTTTATGGCGCGAATATTGGCGGGGTTGAGTACCAGTTCATGTTTGCCAGTGACGGCTCATTGTGGCAGATCAATACTGCTACCAATCCGTTTACCAAAACCAGCATTGCGGCAGCAAACACATTCACCGTGAGCGGGGTTGTTGCAGACCAGTGGAATAATACCACCATCCTGATTATGGACAGCGCCAAGGGCATGTTTAGCTGGGATGGCGCTACGCTTCTGAACCGGTCAACTCCTTTTGCTATCACGGCAAGCATATTGCCAGCAACATTCAGCATCACTGCGAGCATTGCAGGAGCAGGGGGTGTTGCTGGTACCATATTGACTGTAACAGCGGCGGCAGGTTATTTGAGCAATGGGTCTGGCATTGCAGGAGCGGGGGTTACTACTGGAACTTATATTGTGTTGCAGATTAGTGGCTCCCTTGGCGGAGTGGGAACCTATGTTGTGAACGCGTCACAGTTAGTTGCAAGCGTAGCAATGACGGTTACGCCCAATATACCTTCATCCACCATGACAGTGACAATAACTGCTGGATATTTGACTGTCGGTACAGTTATTTCAGGCGCGGGTGTTGCGGTTGGTTCATATATACAATCGCAACTCACAGGAACAACAGGTAGCACAGGGACATACATCCTGAGCACTTACCAGACTGTGGGCAGCGTAGCAATGACCGCTACTCCAAGTGTTCCATCAGCAGGCACAGCGATCAAGGTATTTTCTGGCAGGGTATGGATTGGCAACAAGCGCACCGTGTCATTTTCCGCACCGGGCAGTTATACAGATTTCATCGTTAATGATGCGGCAGGCCAGTTCGTGACAAATGATTCTTCGTTGCGCTCGAATGTGACCACGATTCAGGCAGCAAACAATTATCTGTATATATTTGGCACAACGTCGATCAACGTTATTTCCGATGTCCGTGTATCTACAGGGGTAACGCTATTCTCAAACACGAACATATCAACAGCGGCAGGAACGGCATATCCTCTTTCCGTGGTGCCGTATTTTCGTACAATATTTTTCACGAATAGCACGGGGATATTCGGCCTGACCGGTTCTACGCCGAAGGTCATGTCTGATGATATTGACAACACAATTGCCTTGATTGACTTCACCCAGCCGATCACTACGGCACTGGCATCCATCTATGAAAAATTGTGCCTGCTGGTCATGTTCACTTACAACGACCCGTTGCTTGGAGGTAGAAAACTCATTGCCGGATACCTCGATAAAAAATGGTTTTTTATAACCCCACCAACAGGCGCGCTTTACCTGACACAGGGCTATGTCAATAGCGCACCAGTGGCCTATGTGACGGACGGCACAAGCCTGTTTCAGATGTTCTACACAACATTGTTAAATACACCGCACACGATTAAAACAAAGCTGTTTGACATGGGAGCGCCGCTGATAGACAAGAAGGCGCTTAAATTTGGGCTTGAGCGCATCACGTCAGCGTCGCTATCAACGATCAATTTTTCAATCGACACGGAAACAGGAACGGTGAACAGCAGCTTCACAGGCATTGGCGGCATGCTCTGGCTGAATAGTAACGGCGCACAGATTACGTGGAACAATTCAGTTGGACAGAATATGTACTGGTCTGCGGCTGGCTATATTTTTGCAAAACAGAATGTAGAAAACTCGGGGTCATCATCAATTAAATATTTGGGCGCGACGATAAACACGTCAACTCAAGGCGGGGTATATTCGGGGTTTCACTTTCAGTTTGATACAAGAGCTTCTTGGTAGGAGATAAAAATGACAAAACCAGTTTCAGTTCCAACAGCGTTCACCAATTTGCAAACGGCAACAGGCGCGATGATCGATGCGAATTTCGCGTCAGTACTTGCCGCATTGAATGACCCGGTGACATACAACAATTATCTGATTGACTCGGGCGTTGCTGTCAATGCTTACGTTGTGGCATTCAGCGGCGCAACTGCGATCACTTCATACGTTGCGGGATTGGAGATTACCGTATTCACTACGAGATCAAATACAGGAGCGGCCACAATCAGCGTAAACGGCCTTGGCGCAAAGAATATTGTAAACCAAGGAGGAACTGCGCTGACTAACACGCAGATCATAGCGAATGCCGTTTTCGTTGTACATTATGATGGCGTGAATTTTGAAATTATCTCGCCTATTGTTGCATCAACGGCGGCGACAGTAACAGCAGCCGCGCAGCCAGCTATAACATCTGTCGGAACACTTACGGGCTTAGTTGTTGCTAGTGGTAACACGCAAGCATGTTCCGTTAGCAATAATAGTATTAATACTACTCTGGCAGTAATTAATAGTGGCGTAGGCTATGCGATACAAGGTACGTCAAGTACTAGCTATGGGGTGCAGGGTACGTCAAGTAGCAACGTTGGGGTAAATGGTCAGTCAAGTACTAGCTATGGGGTGCAGGGTACGTCAAGTAGCAACATTGGGGTATTTGGTAATTCAACTAGCAACGTTGGGATATATGGTAATTCAGCTGGCAACGTCGGGGTATTTGGTATCGGAGGAGCTGGGTTTCTAGGTGTCAAAGGTACCACTATTGGAACTAACTTATACACCGCGGCGACGCTACCAACAGCAACGGCGAATTTAAAAGGCGCACGCGCTTTTGTGACAGACAATGTTCCAGCAGCTTGGGGCAGCGCCATTGCAGGGGGTGCAGGAAACCAATACCCAGTATGGTGCGATGGCGCTGCGTGGTACATAGGCTAATGGACACAAGCCACTTTCAGGACGTAGACATGGACGACAAAGACTCTGTCGCGGCTTTCCTCGATCAGAATTTAATGTCGCACCAGTCGATTCACAACGCGCTGCTTGAACAAGGGGTCGTGGTTTCATCAACGCCGATGTATGCGACTGAATTTGACGATGGCTTCATTCTGGCGCATCATTTGGAACATCAAGCATGGGATGCGGCGCTGGGGCTTAATTTGGGTACGGATTTATCTACGCCGACATTGGACAGCCAGGCAAGCATGAATGACTGGCTGACGCACCATGCGTATGTTACGCAACTGACGGCGCAGGCACTGGGGTTATAGGAGGATATATGAGTTTTTTTGATGATGTAAGTTCTGGCGTTGCGCACGCTGGAGATGCGATTGGTAGGGGAGTTCAGGATGCGGGCAAGAGCGTGCTGGGAGACGAGATTGCGAGAAATATAGGGGGCGTGTCGCAAGGCCTTGTCGCGCCTGTCGCTGACCCCAATTTCAAATGGGACTGGTCACATATTCGTGATTGGGGGGAGCTGTCGACAGGACTTTCCGTATCTGGTGGAATGGCAGGCCTTGCCGGACCAGAGTTCACGAAAAAAGTTGGGGGTGCCACTGCTTTGGCGGCAGCTGCAATATATGGCGGCTCTTTGTATGGCGGCGCTGGCGCTGCGGGGGGAACAGCCCCGTTGACCGCCCAACAAGAAATGCTCGCCATGCAGGAAATGACTCCGCAACAAGCAATGCTATATGAACAGTCAGGAATGCAGGGTGCTGGTCTGGCAGGTGACTCAACATTGGGTGTTACTGGAGGGGGATCTGCCGTTACTGGTGCTAATGCGGTAGCTAATACGGCAGGCCAAGGCGGCATTCCTTACGGGAAAATTGCCAATACTCTCGGTATGGCTGGCCTCGCCTATCAAGCAGGCAAGGGCGGACAAAAGGACTACGGCGCTCAATATGCCGGGATTGGTAAGCCTGCGACTGATGTTGGGACAGCTCTTATTGAAAAGTACAACAAAGGGCAACTCGACCCCGGCGATCAATATAACATCGATCAATGGTCAAATAGCAATATCGCAGCCGTGAAGGATGCGGCTGCTCGGTCTGGTACGTCCGACTCGACGATGATTAACCAGCAGGTCAGCCAGATTCAGGCGCAAGCCAGCAGCATGAAAAGTTCCGCGCTGAATAGCATGGTGCAAAGAGGGCTGAGTGCCTTGCAGATCGGGATGGGGCCGCAGCAGGCGGCAATTGAAGCGCAAATTGCGCAAGATCAATCTATCCAGAGTGCACAAACGGCGTTCTTTCAAACGATGGCAATGTGGGGGGCTTCATAATGAACGACGACACAATAACAGGACAAGACTCTCTCGGGGTTAAACCACCCGTGCCGATGCCTACCCCACCCAATGCTGCACCACCGGCAGGAATGCAGGCTCAACAGCAGGCTCAAATGAAGCAGCGCCAAGAGCTTGCCAAGCAGGAGCAAGCGCAGGCGCAGCAGAATACTGGCAAGATGCAAGCGTTTGGCGAGAAGAGCAAGGGGCTTGCCGGACAAGAAAAGGCAGAGATTACCGCCATGGGAGAGCAGCCATCTGAGCCAAAAATGAATATGGATGTGCTGAATAAACGGCAGGCGAGTGAAATGTTTCCGTTGTTGATGGTAATGGCTGCGGTTATGGGCGGTGGCACGAATAATCCGGCCAGTGCCGCCATGAATAACATGACCGGCGTAATGAAGGGGCAGATGGAAGGCGACGATGCCAGGGTGAAGCACGAGTTGGGCAAGTTTCACGAGAATGCGAATGCGGCCAAACAGCGCCTTGTTGATTACAACACAAGGGCAAAGGCTATCCATGAGAAGTATCAGGGCGACCAGGCGCAGATTGATAGTGAATTGTATTTCCTGAACCTGGAAATTGGACTTGATAGTAAGTCAAGGAACTTTGCCGGAAAGATGCTTGACGGCAATGATAGGGCGGTAGCTAAATGGGGGAGTATGCATAAAACAGTCCCTAATATTGACGTGTCCGATGCTCAGGTTGCCATGGTGATGCGAGGCGGCACGCGGCCTCAGGTTTTCGGATATGGTGCCGGAGCGAATTTGCAGTATGGCGAAGCGATAAAACGCGCCTCAAAACAAATGGCACAAGCTGAGGGAATATCGGAAGCAGATGCTGGGGCAAAATTGTTAGCGCAGCAATATGAAACTAAAGGGCTTGGATCGGCTTTGGCTTCCAATATCAAGATGGGTGCAGGCATTGAGTATAGCTCTGAAAAAATTAAGAATGATTTGAACACAATGGAAGGTGTCTTTAAAGAAATTGAGAAGAAAGATGCGCAGTTCGGGACCAAGCTCATGAATACCCCTGTCAACGCTCTAAAAACTCATATGAGCGACCCAGATTTGGGGAGGCTGAAACTCGCGGTGGAGCAGGTTGCACTTGAATACGAAAGGTCTATGCACGGCGGCGCAATGAGTGTTGCGCAGCTTAATGTGGCCGCTGCTGAGGACGCAAAAAAATTGCTTAGTTCGAATATGTCTCTTTTGGAAATGCGTGCAAAAACGCCTTTAATGTTGCAAGAAATGGCAAATGCTAGAGGCGCAAGGACTGATACAAGTCACAGCTTAAGGGCTGGAATTGAAGGGCGGAAAGGCGGAGGAAGGTTAATAATTCATTCCAGAGAAGAGTTGCAAAGCGCCGTTGAGTCAGGAAAGCTTAAGTCTGGTGATAAATTCAATGACCCTGATGGGGAAGAGCGGACGGTGAAATAATGGCTTACGACTTCGGGGATTTGGCGACACCGGTAACACGGAATCAAGGCAAATATGACTTCGGTGATCTTGCTTCGCCTGCGGGAAACCAAGCGGCTATTCCACCAGAAGTCCTGAATGAACCCGGGCTTGAAGGAGTGGTTGAGCCATTTGTGCGCGAAGTTGGGAAAAAGATAGGTGATCCTTTGTTCGATGCAGCACAATACCTTGGCGCGGATCCACAGTTCTCCGCTACCTTGGGTGCTGCTGGAAATATTGTGCCGGATGTGCTGGAATCGTTCATTATGGCACCATCAAAAATGATGAGTAAAATCCCAAAAGAGCTGCCAAGTGACTTGATGAAGATCCCTGGGAAAATCGTTCACGGAGTGCGAACGATGTACGGATCCACTGAAAAGTTCATCAAAGATTACGCTGGAAAATCTGCCAAGGAAGCTGGCGAGGCAACTAGGGGAGCGGTTGTTTCAGAAGCAGAAAAGCAAATTGCAGGCCAAAAAGAATTGGCAGATATAGCAAAAAAACATTTGGGAGCTATAAAGGGGTTGTCCAGTGAGTCGGCAAAAGAGATTGAAGGCATTGCAGCGAAGTCGAAGCCTGAGTTGGCTAATATTTTCGCGTCTCGCCCAAAAGAAGAAATTGGAGCAGAGATTCAAAAGTCAGTGCAGCGAGCTAAAGACGTAATGAAAGCTGAAAAAGACGCTGCTATTAAAGGAATGCGGAATTCTATGCAGCAAGAAGTGATGGGAAAGGAATTGGCCGGAAATAAAGTGCAAGGAACGCCGCAATTCAATAATGCAATGACTTCGCTTCAACGCATGAAAGCAGACGCTGTCGCTAACGATAAAATACTTAAACATCTTAATGATGTAGAGAAAAGACTGAAGGGTGCGCCGAATTTTGAAGTTTTAAGCGATGAAATAAAGGCTCTGAGGGAAGAGGCTTTCAAAGTTGGTGGAAGCCAATACGCGATTAAGATTAAAGAGCTATCCAACCAACTGGAAGGATCGTTAAAATCTTACTCATCAGAGTACGGAAAGATGATAGCCAAGTATCCTGAGTTAAACGAGTCTCTCGAAGTGATGGAGAGCCAAGCCGGAAAAGCAGCTTCCAGAACTGGCGGTTTCAGCGGAGAAGCGAGGAATGTCACAGACCCATCAGAGCTATCAAAAACCATTTTCAAGAACCCGACAAATTTTGAAGATTTTGTTATGGCCTCTGGCGGGAACAGAGCTGCTGCTGAAAAGCTGGCTCTGGATCACTACAAAGGCGAGATTTCCGGCAAGCCATCCGTGCTGGCACAGAAATATATGGAAGATAACGCGTCGATGATGCGGGCAATGCCGAATGTGAAGGCGGCGCTTGAGCGCCAGTATATCGCGCCAATGCAGAGGTTTGAGCATCAAATGTCTCAGGCCGCAAAGCACGCCAAGGAAAAAGAATCTCTTATAAAAAACTTGGCGAGCAAGCGTGGTACGACACAGGAAAATGCGGAAGCACTGGTGACAAAATACGAAAACGCATTGAAGCCAATCCAAGACGCTAGGCTTCCTGCTGATGCCATGACGCAGACTGAGAATATGGTTTACAGCCTCAGCAATGATGGCCTTATTACTGAGGCAAGGCGCAAAGAGTTGGTTAGCCAATTGCAAAAAACAGGCGATGCGATCAAAGATCATAAAAATGCAGTAGATGTTGCTAAAAAGGCACTCCAGATTACCGCGATGGGAATTGGCGGGGGGATTTCTACTTATTGGGGCTTTGGTTATCTTCACGATTATTTCAGAGGTAGAAAATAATGCAAGCAAAACCAACAAAATCTGTCAATGTAGAATTGGAAAAGGCTATTGACCGGCTGCTCAAAGAGGTGATGAAAGACCCCAATGCTACTATCACGGATAAGACGAAAGTTATTGACAGGGCATTGAAATTGGAGGCAATTAAGCAGAAAATGGACGAACCGGACGAGGCTTCCGGTTTCGATGACGATGACTGAAAGGGCTGACAAATGACTGATGCTGAAGTTCTATTAAAGTTTCTGGCTGCGGGGATCAGGGTTTTATCTGCCCGCGCTTTGCTGGTGTTGACGTTGATCTTGACGTTTATATTGTTTTGCTGGGCGATGTATTGGCCGGAGTACACACGGATTGCAATTGCCACGATCTTTGCGATCTTTGTGTTTATCCCAGTGCGTCAACTTGACGCGAAAAAAGACGAAAGAAAGAAGGAGGATTGACCATGAAAATGACTATAGGGCTTTCAGTACCTGAGTTCCGCGATGATTACGCATCTAAACACCGTGATTGGAACAGGCAGAATATGGGTGCTGGACAAAGAACCGTGACCGATGGTGGTGGTGTTGCGCTCGATGCGCCAGTGCGATCTATCATCGTGTTTGAAGATAACAGCGTGGGTCGCTCCCGTGGAAGGGGCAAGAAATGAGCCAGTTTGGAGCCTTTACGCCGACAGGGAAAACGTTCCTGCTTACACTCAATAGCGCAGCACCGACTGATACAGCGATCACAGCTCAAGATGGCTTTGTCGGCAGTCAGTACATGATAACCAACACCAGCGGCACGTTATTTGCCTATGTGAGTTATTCGACGACACCGGCAGCAAGTAATGCAGCGCAGGCGTTGGCGGTGATACCGACAGCAGGTACGCCGCAAAACGTGCTTCCGGTACCGCCTAATGCGCAAGTGGTGTTTTCTCTGCCATCTGGCGTTGGGCGGGCGCTGTCAATGAGTGGCATTATGCCGTCAGCCGGAGCCGTGAGTGTGTTTGTTACGCCCGGCGAAGGCTTGTGAAAATAGAAGGGGGTCACGTGTCTGACAAGTCCCCAGAAAGTTACAGCGGATTATTTTCCGCTTTGCCGTTTGTTTATGCAATTTTCTGGTCGCTGATAGCTGGCACGGTAAGGTACTTCAACAAGGTGAGCAACCGTGGAATTCAGTTCAGGATTTTTTCTTGGGCGACCGAATGTTTAACAAGCGCCTTCGTTGGAATGATTGCTTTTGTGTTGTGTGATACTGCGAATCTCAGTATTGGATACACGCTGGTGATTGTGTCTGTTGCAGCCCACATGGGTACAGATGCGTTGCGAATTATGGCGAACAATTTCTTAAGGAGCTATGGCTATGTCAAAGATGACAGACGAGTTGATGAAAAAGAAGAAAGTTAAGAAGCTAACTATCCGCAAGGGTAAACCAATTGGCGAAGCGTTGAAAAGAAAGGTCACGAAAAAATGAGCGCACTAATCACATTTTTAGGCGGGTCGCTGTTCCGCATGTTATGGGGCGAAATATCGCACTGGGTTACAGCCGACCAAGATCACAAGCAGGAAATTGAGCGCATGAAGCTGCAAGGCGAACTAGATGCCGCGCAGCATGAGCGCAATCTGTCTGCGATCAAGATTCAGGCAGACTTGGGCGTGAAGACAATTCAAGTGCAAGCTGATGCAGACCTATCCAGGATAGAGGTATCAGCTTGGGCTCAAGCGGTCGGGGACGTTGGGAAGCAAACAGGAATAAAGCTGGTGGATATTTGGAATGGCTTTATTCGGCCTTTGCTTGCTACGATGGCGCTGGTAATGGTTGTTGCGAATATCGTAAATCATGGATTTAATTTATCTGATTGGGATAGAGAATTATTTGGCGCGATTCTTGGTATATATGTCGCTGACCGAAGCCTAGCGCATCGCGGGAAATGAACATCCAGTACGCAAAGGAACTTGCGACGGCTCTTTGCATACGCTGGGAACGTGTTGTCCTCACTCCGTATTTGTGTCCTGCCGGAGTGCCTACTATTGGTGTAGGGGCAACGTATTACGAAGACGGAACAAGAGTAACTCTGCTTGATCCTCCTATCACTAGAGACAGGGCTCTTAGCCTCCTCGAATATCAGCTTAGTACTATTTACCTGCCAGACCTGATCAAACTTTGCCAAAATATAGACACGCCGGAGCGTCTTGCTGCAATGCTTGATTTTATCTACAACGTTGGCGGGTCAAATCTGAAAATATCAAATCTTAGACGCAGAATAAATTCATCTCAGTGGAGCTGTGTACCAAAAGAGTTGATGCGGTGGAAAAAAGGCGGCGGCAAAGTTTTGAAAGGTTTGGTAGCGAGAAGAAGCTCTGAGGCGGCGCTGGTGTAGAATTCTGTACGTTATTCGATTCTGTCTTTCAAATTATTCCACTTGTAATTAATGCCAGCATTTTTATCCTGCTTGTGTTTTTCAGTCCATGACACGCAAATATATGGATTGCGTTCACCTGTAATTTCAACTACATCACTGTAGGTCAAAACCATCAGCAGGAACGCAAACCCAGCCGCCTCAATAACAATCAAGAGCAGCAGGAAGCAAACGCATTTCATTTTTGATGCATTATCTCATTGGCTTTATCTAAACTTCTTGCCGCAACTTCCTTATCCGCAAGATCAGACCAGTAATCTTCAATTAACGTGATAAAAAGATCATAGGCGGCATTCCTATAGGCTGTGTGCCGGGGCAGTATTTTGCTTACGTACATATCACGAGCCACAATCCCAGCGTATACATCACTCATTTCCGACACTGCTTCGCGGAAGTGTTCGGCTGTCCAGGGGTTGTACTCGGTTAGCATTAACTGTTCTTTAATAAATTCTTCGTATTGTTCAAGCTCACATTCTTGCTCTGATGTTAATTCATTCATGATTTTCTCCTTATGGTATTGTTCTGCCGGGATGGCTGAAGTTTGTTTAAGTGATTGATTTCTTCTGAAATGACGCATGGCATTCCGTAAAGACCCGTCTTCTTTTTTAGAATCCTCAACAAGTTTTTTTATAAATACTTGCCGTGTCAGTGTTGATAATTGTTTAGATATTTGCTCTGGTGTTAATTTAGCCATGACTTTCTCCTTCCAGCATTATGAAAAATTTAGCGACAGCGATAACTATCACACCCGTAAGAATCAATTGCAAAATTAACAATGCCATGATCTGCTCCTTAACTTATAACCCGTTTAAATTCTGCTCTCGTTACTCCTAGTTAGTTGCCGTGCTCTGATTCCGTTTATGGCTGTATATCTTTTTTAAGTTTTGGCTTGTAATCACGTCCGGCTATGTCTTTGCTTTTCCATGTGTCGTAAAAATGATTTGCCCCTTGAGGTGTAATTTCCCATATAGGAAGCTGCGACCGAGCATCTTTTTTAAACTCAGATTTATCATCCCGTCCGGCTATGTCAGCGCAGACTTCCGCGCAGCAATCGGAATCATCATCGCCTGGATTTTTCCCATTTTTAAACTCATCACTTGTCGGCCAATGCTTTGCGAGCAAATATGCGACTATGAAAAATTCAACCAGAACGACGACTATCACACCCATAAGAAACCACTGAAAAATTAACTGACTCATGATTTAGCTCCTTTATTTTGTATACTGGACAAGCATCTTTTATAGTCCCCCGCTGGAATCATGCTTAAACTGGGTAGCTTAATCGCGGCGAGGAATTCATTTTTTACATTCATATTTTTTAATCGAATCTTTGCATCGTTCAGGGCATCATCAAGTGCGACTTGTTGATCGACAGTGATAAATTCCGCCGGTGGTTCGTTCTGCGCTTCCTGCATTGGTTGTGTGTGTGACTGTCCTTCACCACGCGCCCAAGCCGCCATTGCAGCGCCAACAGACTCATTTATTTTGCTCTGCATGGGAATCATTCCATTGAGCTGCTCTTGGGGTTTCATGAACTTAGGAATCCCAGGTGAACTAGCGTTGAAGAGCAGGCTCAGGGTAAGTTCGTAGGGGAAGTATTTTTCAGCGATAGGTTGCCATCCATCAGAGGACACAACCGTTTTTCCGACATCACTTTCTTTGAAACCCTCAGGCACTATTATTTGCCCCGTTGCTTCCTGCTCAAGCTCCTCTCCCGTGATTGGGTCATAATTTTGTGGCCCGTACACATTCTCTTTGTGTACCTTAATCATTTTAATTTTCTCCTCGGCTCTAAAGGACAAAATGCGATGAGCTTTAACCTGTAGCAAGCGGCTGACCATCTGCTTGTGCGACATTTTCGGCCTTTTCCAAGATGCCAAATTGCAGGCTTCCCGCTTTTTCCAGTCGGTGCCCGCCATACGGTCAAGCTCTTCCTCCTGCCAGTCCAAAACGCCGCCCTCGCCAGCCCAGACGTGCGACATCGAGTCAACCACGATGGCTTCGTAACCCGCCTTGTCGGCGGCTTCGATTGCCTCGACATAAGCCTCTGGGCGGAAAGGTGCGCGCAAGTCTAGGTGGTCAAAGCAAAACGTCTGCCTGTAATCCGGCGGCTCGCCGTGGCGCGGAGCGTAGTGCAGTGAGCGTCCATTTTCGGTGTCTATCACCGCAAATTTTTTACCGCGCCCCACCATGCCGGTAGCGATGCGCATTGCGGACATTGTCTTGCCGCTGCCAGTGCCACCGGCTAGGCCAATCAACAGGCTGATATTTTGCCTTTCGGCTGATTTAAAGATTGTCATTTTTTGCCTCCCAAAAATAAGCCGGAACGCCACAGTCTCCAGCCATTTCGCCTCCGCGCAAAATATCGCAAAGATTCATGTGCACTATTACCCTTCCGTCAACCGGATTGACTTTTTCAGTTTTTGTACGTTCGCATCGGGAATTTAGAATATTCTTATCAACCCAAATATGTTTACAGTCTATGCATAATTTCATTTTTTTGCCTCCCAAAAATGAGCGTGAACGCCACAATATCCAGCTATGTTGCCTTCGCGCAGATTATCGCAATACTTCATGCGCACTATTATCTCTCCGTTAACTGGATTGATTGTTTCAGTTTTTGTGCGCTTACATCTGGAATATTCAACAGTCTCAATAAACAAAATATGTTTACAGTCTATGCATAATTTCATTTTTTTGCCTCCCAATATTGAGCATCCTCGCCACAATATCCAGCTATACTGCCTTCGCGCTGCCAGCCGCAATTTTGCATATGCACTCTTAAGACTCCGGTAACCGGATTGGTTGTTTCAATTTTTGTACGCTTACATTTTGCATAATTAAGATCTTCATCCATAACCCCATCAACCGAAATATGTTTACAGTTTACGCATAATTTCATTTTTTGCCTCCCACTTTTCCGAATAAAAACGCCTCTTTTCCCCATCCTGCATGAGGCAGGTTCGCTTTCTCTTCCACATCGGCCAGTTCCCACGGTAGCGGGTCGGCAACAATTATTTCCTGAGGGTATCCCGGCCATGCGTCATG